>NZ_JBSFQL010000028.1:0-67469 GCF_053588675.1 Gordonia sp. NPDC003422 | reverse complement strand
AAACCCCACCCACATTTTCCCAAACATTTTTTTATATCTAATAAGCGGGAGCGAAAAGGGTGAGCGGGAGCCGGTGGAGCGCAGGGCCCCGAGGCCGCCTAGATCAGCCGCCGATGACGTCGCGATCGACGTCGGGAATGCCGTCACGGTTCATGTCGGGATCACGCAACTGACGTGCGTCCCACCTCAGCAGGACGGCCGCGATTGCCGCCGACACCACCGACCCGGCGAGGATCGCGGCCTTCGCGGCGGCGGCGTGCGAGTCGCTGCCCACTTCGAACGACAGTTCGGCGATCAGCAGGGCGACGGTGAATCCGACGCCGGTCAGCATGCCGACGGGCAGAAGGTCTCGGAGGCCGATGGAGTCGGGCAGTCGTAATGGGGTGAAGCGCACCATCAAGGCCGTGAATGCCAGGACGCCGACCACCTTGCCGACGACGAGTCCGAGCATGATGCCGATCGACACCGGCTGGATGATGCTCGACGTGCCGACCACGGTCACCCCGGCGGCGGCGAAGGCGAACACGGGCAGGGCGAGCGCAGCGGAGTAGGGCCGGACGGTTTCGTCGAACAGTTCCGTGCGCGGCATCCGTTCGCCGCGGATCGCGACGGCCGGCACCGAGAAGCCGAGCAGCACACCGGCGATGGTCGCGTGGACGCCGGAAGCGTGCATCAGCGTCCACGCCGTCAGCGCGACCGGCAACAGCAGTAGCCACCAGCGTCGGGCCATGCGGACGAGGACCGCGAACACCGCGACCGCGACCAGTGCGCCGAGCAGGGCGGGCAGGTTGATCGTGTCGGTGTAGAAGGTGGCGATCACTGTGATGCCGAGCAGGTCGTCGACGACGGCGAGGGTGAGCAGGAACGTTCGCAGCGCCAGCGGCAGTCCCCGGCCGAAGATGGCGAGGACGGCGAGGGCGAACGCGATGTCGGTGGCGGTGGGGATCGCCCAGCCGCCGAGCGCTTCGGGGTCTCCGATGCCGACGACGGCGACGTAGCAGGCCGCCGGGACGATCATGCCGCCGAGAGCGGCCACGACGGGCACGCCGGCAAGTTTGGCGTCGCGCAGGGTGCCGGCGACGAATTCGTGTTTGAGTTCCACACCGACGACGAAGAAGAAGATGGCGAGCATGCCGTCGGCGATCCAGTCCGCCAGCGACAGGTGCAGATGCAAGGCCGCCGGGCCGAACTCGATCTCGAGGAGATCCTGGTAGCTGTCCCGCCAGGGTGAGTTGGCCCAGACGACGGCGATCGTGGCGGCGGTGAGCAGCAGGGCGCCGCTGGTGGTGTCGAGGGCTGCCCAGCGCTTGAGCTGAGCGGTGCGCGACGGTGAGGTGTCCGACGTCGACTCGCCTGGTGGCGAGAGGTCGGAACCGGTGGGTTGCTGGTCGGACATGAATCCTCCATTGGGGTCGTCGGTGGCATTCTCCGGCACGCTTTGCTGCCGGAGGCCGACCAGACTTCCCGGCACACCGCGGACCATTCTCCCTGACGCCGGCGACATTCTCGAACCGGGCCCGGTCATCCACAGGTCAGCGCCGGTTTCGCGCCACCTGTGGATGGTTCGGCATCGGTGTGTCGGCGCGAACCTAGTGTCGTCGCATGCCTTCACTGCGTCGTCCCCTTCGGACCGGACTCGCTCCCCGATGGCGCGATCGACTCCGGCACGCCTTGCGGCCAGGCTGGACGCGCAGCGTGCTCATCCGGCGCGCCGCAGCCATAGCGCTGCTCGCGGTCGCCGTGGGCGTCGGTTTCGCCGGACACCGGACGAGCGGCGAACGTCCGGTGCTGGCAGCGGCCCATGAACTGCGGCCTGGCCAGCCGCTGACCGCCGACGATGTGCTGGTGGTGCGCGTTCCTGCGGCGCTGGTCCCCGACGGTGCGCTCACCAGCGCCGACGCCGGGATCGGACGCATGATCGCCGGGCCGGTCCGCATCGGTGAGATCGTCACCGACGCCCGACTCCTCACGCCACGCCTGCCCTCTGCGCTCACCGGTTCCGACGACGCCCGGCTCGTCCCGGTGCACCTCGCCGACGACGCCCTGACCGCGTTGCTGCGTTCGGGCGACGTGGTCGACGTGCTGTCGCCCGACGCGGAAGTCTTGGCGCGCGGCGCGGTGGTCGCGCTCCCCGCGACGCAGAGTGCCGGAGGTGGGTTGGCCGCCCGAACTGCGACCCGTCCCGTACTGCTCGCGATGAACGAATCGTCGGCGCACCGCGTCGCCGCCGTCGGACTCGACGCACCGCTTGCCGTGGTGCTGCATTGACGCGAGCACAGAGTCCCCCACCACTGCCTGAGGTGCGACGAGCGGAGACTCCCCCACCGCTGCCTGAGGTGCGACGAGCGCAGACTCCCCCACCGCTGCCTGAGGTGCGACGAGCGCAGACTCCCCCACCGCTGCCTGAGCAGTCTATGGGGTTGGTTGTCAAGGGCTGGTTTTCGGTGTGTGGGCGTGTTTGTTCGACTGCTGACAAGGAATCTGTTTGCCGCAGTTGGGTGCTGGGGGTTGTTGGGTTGCCGGGGTCCGAGGTGCCCTGCGCGTGCTCTACCTAGCGGTCAATCGGGTTGTTCCCGACAGTCTTCATTCGAGCTTTGGTCGCGCGAGGGGTGGGACTGCTCATGCTCAGCCGCGGGTTGTTCCCCAGGTGCTTCGAGCTTGTCCCGGCAACAAGGTGTTGGTTAGGCGGCCTCCTGCTGGGCAGTGCCCTGTTTGGTGGTGCCGCCGGCAGCGATGGCCGGATCCCACGTTGTGTTGGTCACGATGACGATGTAGAGCTGACGCAGCAGCGCTGCACCGATCGCAACGCGGGCTTGATTGTTGGTCAGCGGGTTGGCTTTCCGGGTCGTCAGGTGGGTGTAGCGGGCGGCGTAGACCTCGTTGTTGGCGGTCGCGGCGAACGCGGCCCGATACACCGCCAGCCGCAGCTTGGGCCGACCGCGGCGGCTGATGGAGGTTTTCCCGGCGTAGGTGCCTGAGGCGTTCTCCCGCGGGCACAACCCGGCATGCTTGACCAGCGCGCGGGCGGAATCAAACCGGGCCAGATCACCGGTCTCGGCCAGGATCGCCGCGGCACCCACCACCGAGATCCCGGGAAACGACTCGATCAGCGCGGTGTAGCCCAACTCGTCGATGACCGCGGTCATCTCGGTCTCGACCTGCCCGCACGCGTGGGCGTGATGGGCGAGGTCGCCGAGCACGTAGCCGGCGCGTTCGATCGCCGCGGCCCGCTGACCGGGCAGACTGACCGGCGCGGCGGCCGCGGCCCAAATTTTGGCCAGGATCGGCCGGTACACGCGCCGCGCGCCCCAGGCGGGTAGCTCGGCGGCGACCGCGGCGATAAATGCCGCCAGCGTGCCGTGGCCGCGGACCTTCTCGGGGTCACAGCCGGCCACCCGCATCGCGGCCAGCCAGGTCGCGGCATCGAAAGGTTTGCTCGCACAACCCAATACCTGCGGCCACACACATTCCAACAGATCGCGCACCTGCTGGCGGGCCGCGCTGCGGCGGGTGACCTGCTCCACCCGGCGCGCCCCCAAATGCCGCAACCGCGCCCACACCGGGGACAGCACCTCGGGCACATACACGTGTAGCTGGCAGGTCAGCCGGGCGATCAACACTGCGTCTTTGTCATCGGACTTGTCGCGGGTGAAGTCCTCGGCCTCCCGCGCCCGGGCCACCAGCATCGGCTGCACACACACCATCGCTATCCCGGCCTCGGCCGCCAACTCGCCCACCACCCGCCAGCGGTGACCCGTCGGCTCACACGCCAAGGTCAACCCCCGAAATCCCGCCTTGGTCGCCTCGGCCAGTGCCCACGCCAACGCCGGCCCCAACTGCCCAGGCGAGCACCGAAACGTGCGCCGAGCCAGCACCTGCGAATCGTGATCGGTGACCACCACCACCTGCTTGGAGCTGGCCAAATCCAACCCCAACACCGCGTTATCGCGGGTCACGATCTCACGCAACCGCGCAATCCGGGCATTACGGCGCTTGTCACCACGACTCAACCGACTACGATCAGACACAGACATCCTCCTAGTTTTGGTTCCTGGGACACCAAGCCCGACATCAACCAAAACAGGAGGATGTCGCTGCTTTCCAATCCCTCAACCCATTACTAGGTGCGACGAGCGCAGCGAGGAGCCTCGAAGGCCTGGCGACACGACATTGTCATCTCACCAGGGAGCGCTCGCGCCGAGCCACCGGTCGGGCGCGTTCAACCCGGCGAGGTACCCGACACATATCGCGCATTCGCTGCAAAGAAGCGCGATTCGTTTACGATCCTGGATAGGGTTTGGAAGTTCGGTGGCACACATCGAATTCAGGAACTCGTTAGAGATTCGAATTACCGAGAACAAGAGCGGGAAATCACCAAGGAGAGGCCGCACACCGTGCTCAAGGGATTCAGGGACTTCATACTCAAGGGCAATGTCGTCGAATTGGCGACCGCGGTCATCATCGGTGCAGCGTTCACCGCGATTGTCACCGCGTTCACCGACGGCATCGTCCAGCCGATCATCAACTCGATCCCGATCGGCAGCGACGCCGCTCAGGGACTCGGGTTCCAGATCACCGACAATCCGTCGACGTTCGTCAACATCGGCGCTGTGATCACCGCGATCATCAACTTCCTCATCATCGCGGCCGTCGTGTACTTCATCATCATCATGCCGTACAACAAGCTCGCCGAACTGGGCGGCTTCGGCAAGAAGTCCGAGGTCACCGAGGTCGCGCTGCTCACCGAGATCCGCGATCTGCTCGATCCGGAGGGTGCGTCCCCGGCGAAGGCAGAAGCCGAGGCCGACCTGCCCGACCACCTGTCCGACCCATCCGGACCACCGTCTGGGCCACTGTATGGAGCACCGGCCGGCGCGGCCGCAGGAGCCACACAGCGCATCTCGACGTCGAAGCCCGACGCCCCGCAACCTCCGGCGCCGTCGACCGCACCGTACGAGCCGCCGTCAGGCCCACCCTCGGGCCCGCAGGCACCGCTCACCGGACCTCCGGCGGGACCCCCGCCCGGACCGCTCGGTGGGCCGGGCGGACCCGGCGGACCGCCGTATCCGACGCCGCAGCCGGCTCCCGGCAATTACCCACCTCCGGGTAACTACCCGCCGCCCGGCAACTACCCGCCGCCCGGGCCTCAAGGACCGCCGCCCGGATCGGGTCCCGGCACGCAGTACCCCGGTGACTTCCCACCGGACGCGCCCGGACGTCACTCACGTTGACAACAGATCGGCCCCCGCACACCGCGGGGGCCGATTTGTGTCTGTGGGCACCAAGCTGGGCCATCGCTCGCCGCCACGGCGTCGCTTGCGCTCCCTCGCTCAGGGAGCGGTGGGAGCGTGCAGACCCGGACCCACAGCCGACTGACAGCGACACCGGCAGCCACCGTCCAGGTTCGGTTCATACCTTCAGTTGAGTCCGACGAAGTACAGACACAACCGGAGGTACAACACATGCCACAGCAGCCGCAGCGTCCCGATAACCGTGGTGGCCAGCCGCAGGGTCGTCCCGGAGGACGCCCGCAGCCTCGTCGGCGCCCGGAGCCCCGTCCGCGTCGGTGGCCGTTCGGCTTCTTCGGAAGCTGACTTCGCGTCACCAATTTCGAGAGCGCGGCCCTGCGGTACCTCCGACTCCGCAGGGTCGCGTTCGGCTTTTCTTTCCCAATCTGGGTGGTACGACCGAACCTGATCGAAACTCACAGCTACCACGCAGGTTTCGGCAGCAAACTCACAGGAAACTGGCAGAAAGCCAGGTCACTGATCCGTCGAGCGACATTCCGTGCGCCGCAGTAGGTTCCACACGGTGCCGTCCGATCAGACGAAAGTGGCCCGACATGTCCAGATGTCCTTGAGGCGCACTCTCTCCGCGGTTAGCGTTCGTAACGTCCGATGATGAATCGGCGATCAACCTATCGTGACGCCTGTCACTTCCGACGACGTCCGGAAAAAGGAGAGAGCTATGCCCCCACGTAGAGGACCTGGTGGCCCCGGCGGACCTGGTGGCCCCGGCGGACCTGGCGGACCCGGTGGACCTGGCGGACCTGGCGGTCCCGGCGGACCTGGCCGTGGAGGCCCCCCGCCCCGTCGTCGTCGTCGCGGACCCTACGGACCCCCGCCGCGTCGTCGCGGACCCCGTCCGTGGCCGTTCTGGTGGGGCAGCTGACCCGCCAGTCATTTGATTTCGAATCCCCGTCGCTTCGGCGACGGGGATTCGTCGTTTCACGGGTCGGTCAGCGACGCAACAGCCGGCCGCCGTCGACCTCGACCGTGTAGTCGGCCAGCGCCGCGACCTGGGGGTCGTGGGTGATCAGCAGCGTCGTGCGCGACTTCGCCAGGCGGACCATCGGTTCGAGGATGCGCGTGGTGGTCGCACCGTCGAGGCCGGTGGTCGGCTCGTCGAGGATGAGCAGTGGGGTGTCGCGCAGGAAGGCACGCGCCAGCGCGATCCGCTGCCGCTGGCCGCCCGACAGGTTGACGCCACGCTCGGCCAGCTTCGCGTCGAAGCCACCGGGGATTCGTTCGATGAACTCGGTGGCGTCCGCGGACGCGGCGGCCTTGCGGATCTGTTCGGGGGTGGCCTCGGGACGGCCGTAGGCGATGTTGTCGGCGACCGTCCCGCTGAACAGCGCCACCTGCTGCGGCAGCACGGCCATGTGCGCGCGCAGGGTCGGTAGCCCGAGGGATCGAATGTCGTTGCCGTTGAGGGTGATCGAGCCGGTGTCGGGGTCGTAGAACCGCAGCAGCAGATAGGTCAGTGTGCTCTTGCCCGCGCCGCTGGCGCCCAGGATCGAGACGAAGTCGCCGTCGTCGATGGTGAGGTCGGCGTGGTCGAGCACCCGATGCCCCGATCCCGGATAGCTGAAGCCGACGTCGCGGAACGTGATGGCTGCTTGGTCGGAGACGGGGCCGGCGATCGGCGCGGTGAGCATCGCCTCTGCGTCGGCATCGGTGGCGTCGGCGACGACGGTCGGATCGTCGAGTGCCGGGTCGTCGGCGTCGGTGATGCCGATCGGTGCGTCGAGGACCTGGGCGACGCGTTCGGCGCTGGCGGTAGCGGCGGTGACGTCGACGACGAGTCCGCCGAGGGTCTGGATCTGCGGGTATAGGTAGCCGAGGTAGCCGGTCAGCGCGATGAGCGTGCCGAGGGTGGCGTCGCCGACCGAGATCTGCCACGCCCCGAAGATCAAGACGGCGATCATGCACAGCACCTCGACGATGCCAACGGCCTCGGAGAAGGCGGCGTTGGCCTTGATCTCCGACATCCGAGCGTTGCGCCAGATGCGCGACTGTCGCAGGACGCGCAGGCGGTCGCGGCCGACCTGGTTGTCGGACTGGATGGCCAGCGAATTGGTGAGACCTTCGTTGACCAGTGTGCTGATGCGGCCATTGGCGTGCCGCTCGCGCCGCGACGCCTTCTTGACGACGACGCCGAACCAGCGCGCCATCACCCACAGCAGCGGCGCCAGGATCACCGCCAAGAGCGCCAGATCCCAGGCGGTCACGAACGCCGCCACCGCATAGATGACGAGACTGACGATCGCGACGACCGCCGAGATCATCCCCGACGAGAGCAGGCTGTCGATGGCCTCGACGTCGGAGCTGTGTCGGGCGATGAGGTCGCCGGTGTCGAAGCGGGATCGGGTGTGCGGCGCCAATCGCTGTGTGTGCGCATACATTTGGTCGCGCAGCCGCAGGAGCACCTTCTCGGTGACGCTGCCGCCGATCACGTTGCCCGCGTACGACAATGCCGAACCGAGGAGCGTGACGCTCACCCAGATGATCATCGGCGCCACGAGTGCCTGGAGATCACCTGTGATCAACACGTTTTCGACGATGTAGGCGAACACCGCGACCGTGACCACCGTGGTCCCGACCTCGATCAGATACAGCAGGATCGCGACGGCCAGCTTCCACCGCTCCCCCTTCAGCAGCGGTGTGAAGCGGCGGATGGTGGTGATGACGTTGAGAGGATTGGGGCGGTCGTCGTAGTCGTCGAGCCCGTCGCGAACCTCGCTGGTCGAGCCGCTACCGAGCCCCTGGGCGAGGAAGCGTGTCGAGACCACTTCACCCGACCCCTCGTCCCCACCGCTGGTCGAGCCGCCTCCGAGCCCCTGGGCGAGGCGGCGTGTCGAGACCACTTCACCCGCGCCGTCGAACTCGGCCTCCGTCTCATACAGCTCGTCCGGTTCGGGAGTCACGCTCCATCGAGACTTCCGTAAGCCGGCCATTCCCTCACCTTCGCTGTTCGTGTGCGCCCAACCTTCGCAGCCTATCCGCCGGTCGATCCCGAATACCAAGCCAGCAGGCCCTATCCAGCGAAGACACAGCAACTGCGCACGAGGTGCCCAGGCTCGACGTCGGTCGAGCCTCCACTCTCCTATCGCTGCCCGAGCCGCTTATGTTCCGCAGGCCGAGCCGAGCCCCCACCGCTGGTCGAGCCGCTACCGAGCCGCCCCCAACCGTTGCCTAGGTGCGAGGAGCGCAAGCGACGAACCCATCGCCGCCTGAGGCGCGAGGAGCGCAAGCGACGAGCCTCGAAGGCCACGTAACGCGCAGTCGCCAGCCCTTCGAGGCTCGCTTCGCTCGCACCTCAGGGAGCGGAGGGGTCGCTTCGCTCGGAGTCGGCTCGATCAGCGTGGGGGCGGCTCGGAGTCGGCTCGATCAGCGTGAGGGCCGGCTCGATCAGCGTGAGGGCCGGCTCGATCAGCGTGGGGTGGCTCGATCAACGGGAAGGACAAACGCCGAAGGGCGGGAACCCTTTCGGATTCCCGCCCTTCGATCAGAGTTGCTGTAGATCAGCCGAGGCTGAACGGCTTGCCGTTGAGCACGGTGACGCTCTTCACCGAATCGGTGGAAACGGTCACCTGGATGCGCGGACGAGCCGAAGCGTAGCCCGCGCAACCATCGACGCCGAACTTCTCCTGGCTGTAGACGACGCCACCCTTACTGCCCTTGAAGGTGTAGTCGTTGACCTCGTAGTCCTTATACGCGGTGCTGTCACCCGACGTGGTGTTGATGACCCAAATGGTCTTCACCTCACCGGGGCCGAGAGTGATGCCAGCATTCGCACCATTCTGATCCGCATTCGGGGTCACATTGCCGCCGCTATCAATGTCAGCTCCCGCACCTGCTCCGGCGCTGGCCCCGAAGTTCACCTGGCAACCCACGTCGTAACCGACCTTGATCGAACCGCCGTCGGCCTTTCCGCCGACGTTGACGCGCACCTTGCCGGTGACCCAAACCTCACGCGAGGTCTGGACGTTGGTGACCGCGCGCTGGACGTTGACGAACTGGTCGAACAGGGTGACGGTCACCGGGGTGCCATCAACGAGCTTCGCGGTGATCTTGCCGCCGGGCAGTTTGCCGGCCGCGGCCACCCCGTCGCCGAGGCCCGCGATCCCCATCACGGCAGCGCCGGTGATGGCCGCACCTGCGACCACACGGCGGGTGATGTTCTTCTTCATGATTCCCCTTCGTGGAATATCGATCTGCTCAGGGCAGATAAATCAGAGAGTGAGTGTTATCTGCGCCCGGTCAGTTGATGCTGAAGGGCTTGCCGTACAGGGTGGACTGAATGAGGGTGCCCTCGCCGTTCACGGTGCCGTCATCGGTGTTGTAACCCTTGGCGGCGATCACCTTGACCGCCGAGCGAGCCGAGGCGTAACCGCCGCAGCCGTTGAGCTTGAACGACAGCTGCGAGAGCTGGAGGCTCATAGGCTTGCCGTCGAAGTCTTTATCCGTGACGTCGACGATCGCGACCTGACCCGGTGCGAGCGGGAAGCTCACAGAACCGGAGATGTTCGCGGTCGCAGCAACGAAATCAAGAGCGCCGCTGAGGCCAAGTTCCACTCCGCTGATGTCAACTTGGCAGCCGACGATGTATTTGACGGCGATGTTGCCAGCGACACCCGCCGAAGCTTTAGTGGTGTAGGTGCCCGAGAGCACGAATCCGCGGGCGGTCGGGTTGTTGGCCACGGTGCCGATCGCATAGGCGCTCTCATTAGTGCGCCAGGTCTGCACGACCTCACCGTCAATGCCGGTGGCCTTCTTGTAACCATTCGGCAGCTTCGCGGCAGCTGCGTCGCCTGCCCCCATACCGGCCAGGCCCAGGGCCGCCACCGACGCGATGGCGACGGCGCCGGCAACGCGGCGCAGCCCAAGCTTGCTGAACTTGCTCATTCGTTCCCTCTCACAGGATTCGGCTGTTCTCCTATGGATGCATGCGCATCCACAAGTTGATGACCCTCGGGTCGTCCCCGAAACCTCACAGTATCCGCTAAGCCGGGTCTTACGCATGGCTTAGAAGAAGGCAAGGTTTCGTGAACCCTGGTCACTGCTGCGTTGTCACTCGCGACAGATCGCAGGACTCCCCCCTGGTTCCCGACGTTGGGCACCGAGCGTTGTCGAGGCGAACGTTATCGGGTCGATATCTGTACCGGCAACAGGAGGAATCAGTGGTGTCGCAACCCCAGACTCGATATCGCGAATCGGACATTCACCATTGATAGATTCGGAAATGTTAACGGAAGGAAAACACGCTGCTGCGGGCATGTCAGAACATATATGCGTCACTCGTAATGAGGCGGACGCTGTGATTCGTACCATTCTCGCGAGTGCCCGTTGTGATCTTCGTCACGCTCGTCCGAAGTCGTGTCGGGAAGGTCGATTCCGAAGACATCGTCGCGCATCCGACGACGCCGTGCACCGCGCGAACGATCGTTAGCGTCACTGCTCACGCCCGGTTTTTCAGTGTGATCGGCACTACTCGGCATTGACTCTTCACCCACTGTTCACTCCATTACGCCCGATCGTCGTCGCACGCATACGTTTTCGTCAAGAATCTATCGATCGACAAAATCGTTGGTTGGGGCGGTGGTTGCTGACATTGTCGGGTCGCGAGCCCTTCGAGGCTCGTCGACTTCGAGACGCTCCGTGCTCGTACCTCGCATGGGGCTCCTCAGCCCGGCGGCTAGCGCTCCTCGCACCTCAGGGAGCGGTAGTTGGCTCCCGCTTGCGGCTCCTCAACCAGCGGAGGGGGCGGTGGGTGGCTCCCGCTTGCGGCTACTCGACCAGCAATTGGGTGCGGTGGGTGCGATTGGGACGCTCAGAACTCGCTGATGCTCTCGATCACGAACTTGGCGAGGGGTGCGACGGTGGCCATGCCATCGCGCACGGCTGCACGGGAATTCGCGATGTTGACGACGAGCGTCTGACCGGAGATGCCGGCCAGACCGCGCGACAGACCACCGTCGGTGGCGCCCGCGGCGAGCCCGGAACTCCGGACGGCCTCTTCGATGCCCTCCAGACGCCGATCCAGCAGGGGTTCGGTGGCCTCGGGCGTCACGTCGCGAGCCCCCACGCCGACGCCGCCGACGGACAGCACCAGGTCCACGCCACCGATCACCGCGGTGTTCAGCGCGTTGCGGATCTCGATCTCGTCCGATGACACCACCACGGTCGCGTCGACGTGAAAACCGGCCTCCGCCAACAACTCTCCCACCAGCGGGCCGAGCAGGCGATGGTCGTCCCCGTGGGCGGCCTCGTCGTCGACCACCACGACGAGCGCCCGACCGACCTCGCCGGTCACCTCGGATGAACCGTCGGGGTGCCGCGCCACGAACTCGCGGGCAGCGGCATCGGCGGCCACCACGTCGGCCGGATCCACATCACCGGTGTCGGCCGTGTCGGTCACAAAGCGGGAAGCGGAATCGGCGGTCATCTGTACACCTTTCGAGAGCTCGAACGTGGATCTGGAATCAACTGGTAGGCAGCTCGGCGAGCGTCACACGCGCGGTCTTGGTCTGCCCTTGGTAGGTGTATTCGACGGTCACCTGATCGCCAGGCGCGTACGACCGGATCGCTGCCACCAACGCATCGCCAGAGGTGATGACGCGATTGTCGACCTTGGTGATCACCGCACCCTTCGGGATTCCGGCGTCGTCGGCCGGGCCACCCTGGGTCACGTCGTTGACCAGTGCGCCGGGGTTGTCGGGGTCGGTGTTGGGTCGCACCGTCACACCGATACCGGCGTGGGTCGCCTTGCCCGTCTCCTGCAACTGCTTGGCCACGCGGATGGCCTGGTCGATCGGGATCGCGAAACCAAGGCCGATGCTGCCGGTCTGCTGCTGCTCACTGCCGCCGAGGGTCGCGATGGCGGTGTTCACACCGATCAGCGCCCCCCGAGCGTTGACCAGCGCACCACCCGAGTTGCCCGGGTTGATGGCCGCGTCGGTCTGGATGGCGTCGATCACCGAGGCGGTGCCACCCTCCCGCGACGTCGACACCGGACGGTTCAGCGCACTGATGATGCCGGTGGTCACGGTGCCGGCCAGGCCCAGCGGCGACCCGATCGCGATGACGTCCTGCCCGACGGCGAGGTTGCTCGACGTGCCGATGTCGATCTGCTTGAGGCCGGTGCGCTCGACCTTGATGACGGCGATGTCGGAGATCGGGTCGGCGCCGAGAACCCGCGCCGGGGCGCGCGTGCCGTCGGAGAAGTCCACCGTCACCTGGCTCGCGGGACGGCTGCCACCAGCACTGATCACGTGATTGTTGGTCATGATCACGCCATTGGAGTCGATGACGACGCCCGACCCCTCACCCGACTGGCTGCCCTCGGTGACATCGATCGACACCACCGATGGCAGGACGCGGGCCGCCACGTCCTGCACCGACCCTGGGGGCGCGGCCGGTTGGTCGGTGCTCTTGTCGCCGCCGAGCGGCCGGTTGTTGGACGCGGGGTCGCTGTCGGAGTCGAAGACCTTGGCGCTGAGGAAACCGCCGATGCCACCGGCCACCAGTGCGAGCAGCACGGCACCGATCACCAGCAGGGTCTTGCCGACGCCCGACCGCTTCTTCTTCGCTGGCTCGGGTGCGCCGTACGGATCGCCGACCGGTGCCAGACCTGCGGTTTCCGGCCGGGTGCCGGGCGGCGTCGAGCCGGGCTGGCCGAAGGCGTGCGTCGGACCGGGCTGGCCATAGGCCTGGGTGGGACCCGACTGGCCGAACGCGGTCGTCGGGTCTGGCTGGGCAGTCGGGCCGGGTTGGGGCGTCGGACCGGGCTGGCCGAACGCGTGCGTCGGGCCGGGCCGGTACGCGGGCGCGGGACCTGACTGGCCGAACGGATTCGGATCGGGCTGGCCGTAACCGCCGGGCCGCGAATGGTGTCCGTAGCTGGCGGCGCCAGGTGCCTCGTTGCCGGGTGTGCCAGGAGTTCCGTACTGCGGTGCGCTGTAGTCCTGCGGCGGACGTGGCGGGAGGTTGGTTCCGTGGGCACGAGTGGCCGCCTCCGAACCCGGAACCGCGGCGGTCGGGGATTCCGACCCCGTGACCTTGTCCAGGCCGTAGGCAGGCGTCGACGGCTCCGACGGCCCGTCCTGGGGTGCCGACACCGTCTCCGGGGCTTGCCCGGCGTCGTCCGGCCGTGCGCCCTCCCGGGCGTTCTCCGGCCGGTCGTCGCCGAACGGGCCGCTACCCTGCGAACCGCCAGTCGTCATCTGCAGTCTCTTTCTCCCCGGTACCGATGCTTCACCGGCACGTCAGTGAACACGCACAACACTAGTGGTATGCCGATCCGGCCACAGCGAGTCATCACACAGGCGTCGATCACCGCGGCCGTCCTTCTTTACTGACGAACCACTTGCGGCGATGGTTCCGCCGGCGTCGCCCGACCCGGCAAAGTCATTCGAATGAGCGCACCGCCGAGGTCGGATTGCTCCGCGCCCACCGAACCGCCGTGGCGCATCAACACCTGACGGACGATCGCGAGTCCGAGTCCCGAACCCGGCATCGACCGCGACTGCGTCGACCGATAGAAGCGCTCGAACACCAGCTCACGGTCCTCCACAGGAATGCCCGGCCCGGCGTCGGCGACGGTCAGTTCGGCGGTCGAGATGCCCACCTGATTGAGTTCGACGATCACCGCTCGCCCCCGCGGACTCCACTTGGCGGCGTTGTCGAGCACGTTGAGCACCGCGCGACTCAGACCGTGCTCCTCGCCGAACACGAACCATGGCGTGAGGTTGGTCTGGAACTCGACGTCGCTGCGTCGGCGTCGAACCCGTTCCAGCGCATGCTCGATGATGACGACGAGATCGACCTCCTCGTAGACCACCTCGGGCGCGTCCTCGCGGGCCAGGTCCACCAGATCGCCCACCAGAGTGGACAGTTCCTCGATCTGGGCCATCACGTCCGAGCGCAGTTCCACCATGTCCTGGACGGGCATGGCCGGTGCGCCCGGCTCGCTCGCGGCCATCAGCAGCTCGAGGTTGGTACGCAACGACGTGAGCGGTGTGCGCAGTTCGTGGCCGGCGTCGGCGACCAGTCGGGCCTGCCGGTCGCGGGAGGTGGCCAGCGCGCCGAGCATCGTGTTGAAACTCTCCGTCAACCGCGCCAGCTCGTCGTTGCCCGACACCGGAATCGGTGTGAGATCCATGGTGCGCGACACTCTTTCGGCCGCCCTGGTGAGCCGCGCGACCGGGCGCAGACCCGCCCGCGCCACCGCCGTGCCGGCCAGCGCGGCCAACGCGACACCCCCGCAGCCGACGACGAACAACACCCACGCCAACCGTTTGAGCACCCGGTCGGTGTGCAACAGACTCTGCGCCAGGATCAGCGTGTTCCCGTCGTCGAGTTTGCGTGCGAGCACCCGCTGATTGCCCACGGTTCGCAGGCTCTGCCGGTTGTTGCCGGGCGTGTTCTTCGACCGTGCGACGTCCCGCTCGACCTTCTCGAACGGCACCTGGCCGATCAGATACGTCTGCCCCGTCGGGCGGACGAGGGCCACCGAGATGTTGGTGGAGAACACGGTGCCGGCGACGAGAGATTCGGGACGCTCGTTGAGCAACCCGGTCTTGGCCAGCGCCGTCATGCCGTCGGCTCGGCTCTCGAGTTGTTTGTCGACCTCGTTGTACATCGCGCGGTACACCACGAAGTAGGCGGCGGCGGCCATCAGACTCACCGACACGAGCACGACCGTCGCCGACAGCATCGTGACGCGCACACGCAACGACACGGCCCGGGTGAGGGGAATCGGGGCGCGCATCTCGCGGTTCTCGTCACGCCCGGAACGCATCGCCCGGCGCATCGACCAATCGGAGAGATGCCCGGACGGGGTATTTCCGCCGGCCACTACGGAGGCGTCTCCCGAAGGACATAGCCGACGCCGCGCACGGTGTGGATCAGACGTTCCTCACCGTCGGCCTCGGTCTTGCGCCGCAGGTAGCCGACGTACACCTCGAGCGCGTTGCCGGAGGTCGGGAAGTCGTAACCCCACACCTCCTCGAGGATGCGACTGCGCGACAGCACCCGGCGCGGGTTGGCCATCAGCATCTCCAGCAGCGCGAACTCGGTGCGCGTGAGGCTGATGTGCCGTTCACCCCGCATGACGTCGCGGGTCACCGGATCCAGGGAGAGGTCGGCGAAGCGCAACGTCTCCGAATCGGCGTCGTCCTCGGGGGCGGCCCGACGCAGCAGCGCGCGCAGCCGAGCGAGCAATTCCTCCAGCGCGAACGGTTTGGGCAGGTAGTCGTCGGCGCCGGCGTCGAGGCCGCTGACCCGCTCGGAGACGGTGTCGCGGGCGGTCAGGACCAGGATGGGCAGGTCGTCACCGGCCGAACGCAGACGACGACACACCTCGAGACCGTCGAGGCGCGGCATCATCACGTCCATGATCGCGACATCGGGACGGTCGGAGACGATCTTCTCCAGTGCCTCGATTCCGTCGCCCGCGGTGTCCACCGCATACCCGTTGAAGCTGAGCGAACGACGCAGCGACTCACGGACCGCCCGATCGTCGTCGACCACAAGGATGCGCATACCTACAGTCTTATCCGTAACGACTGAGATGTCGCTGAGCAACGCCGTAAACGACTGACCTGGGGTTCTCAATTGGTACGCACAGGGGCTCGCGGCCGCTGTGAGGGCAAGTTGACTGCTGCGTAACCGGGCCCTTTGAGTCCAGAAACATGGATTTCCGACGCTGGAGTGCGTGACCGCTGCAACCGTTGACTCGCTGTGCGCCTATTGCGGCGTGGGTTGCGGTATGAAGCTGCAGGTCGCCGACGACGGTGGTCTGCCGATCGTCACCAAGACCGTCGGACGCACCGACCACCCCACCAACTTCGGCCGGCTCTGCACCAAGGGCTCCACCACCGCGGACATGCTCGCCGGGGGTGGTCGACTCGAGACGCCGCTGGTGCGTCCGCGACGCGGTGACGAACTCACCTCGGCAGATCTCGATGAGGTCATCACCGACACCGCACAACGTCTGCGCAGCATCATCGACGAGCACGGGCCCGACGCCGTCGCGCTCTACGTCTCCGGTCAGATGTCACTGGAGGCGCAGTACCTGTCCAACAAACTGGCCAAGGGATTCATCGGCACCAACCAGATCGAATCCAACTCCCGGCTGTGCATGGCCAGCGCCGGCACCGGCTACAAGCAGTCGCTCGGGTCCGACGGCCCGCCCGGGTCGTATCAGGACTTCGACCACGCCGACGTCTTCTTCGTCATCGGCGCCAACATGGCCGACTGCCATCCGATCTTGTTCCTGCGCATGATGGACCGCGTCAAGGCCGGAGCGAAGCTGATTGTGGTGGATCCGCGTCGTACCGCGACCGCCGACAAGGCCGACCTGTTCCTGCAGGTTCGCTCAGGCTCCGACCTCGCGCTCCTCAACGGAATCCTGCACCTGCTCATCGCCGGTGGGCACACCGACGACGAGTTCATCGCCGACTTCACCGACGGCTTCGAGCAGATGCCGGACTTCTCTGCTTCGTACTCGCCAGACGTGGTTGCCGAGTTGACCGGTGTCGCCGAGGACGACCTGCGCCGGGCGGCGGAGATGATCGGCACCGCGGGCAACTGGATGAGCTGCTGGACGATGGGTCTCAACCAGTCGACACACGGCACGTGGAACACCAACGCGCTCATCAACCTTCACCTCGCCACCGGCGCCATCTGCCGGCTGGGCAGTGGGCCGTTCTCGCTGACCGGTCAGCCCAATGCGATGGGCGGACGCGAAATGGGTTACATGGGACCGGGTCTGCCCGGTCAGCGTGCGGTGATCTCCGACGCCGACCGCGACTTCGTCGAGGAGGTGTGGCGTGTGCCACGCGGTACCTTGCGCACCGACGTCGGCGGCGGCACCATCGACATGTTCCGCCGCATGGCCGACGGCGAGATCCGCGCATGTTGGGTCATCTGCACCAATCCGGTTGCCTCCGTGGCCAATCGAAAGACCGTCATCGAGGGGCTGGAACGAGCCGAGCTGGTCATCACGCAGGACACGTTTGCCGAGACCGAGACCAACGCCTACGCCGACGTCGTGCTCCCGGCGACGCTGTGGACCGAATCCACCGGCGTGATGGTGAATTCCGAACGCAACCTCACACTGTTCGAACCCGCGCTCCCGCCGCCCGGACAGGCGATCCCGGACTGGCAGATCATCGCCCGCATCGCGTCGGAGATGGGTTACGCCGACGCCTTCGACTACTCGAGCGCCGAGGATATCTTCGAGGAGATCAAGCAATTCGCCAACCCTCGAACGGGTTACGACATTCGCGGCGTCACCTACGACGGCCTGCGTCGAACCCCGATGCAGTGGCCGTGCCCGCCGGATGCGGACCCCACCGACGGTGGTGCGCGCAATCCGATCCGCTATTTGAACGACGGTCGGAGTCAGACGCTCCATCACGCCGCGGACGGCTCGGTGCCGCGTCTGGCCTTTGCCACACCCAATCGGCGCGCGCAGTTCTTCGCGCGGCCGCACATCGACCCTGTCGAGATGCCCGACGACGATTACCCGTTCCTGCTCAACACCGGTCGGCTGCCCCACCAGTGGCACACGATGACCAAGACCGGCCGAGTGGCCAAACTGAACAAGCTCAACCCCGACCCGTTCGTCGAACTGCATCCCGACGATGCGTCGGCGATGGAGGTGTCGACCGGGGACACGGTCGAGATCGCGTCCCGGCGCGGGCGAGCGGTGTTGCCCGCCAGGGTGTCCGACCGCGTACGTCCGGGCAATTGCTTTGTGCCATTCCATTGGAACGACATGTTCGGCGAGCACTACGCCATCAACGCGGTCACCTCAGACGCCATCGACGCAGCGTCGCAACAACCCGAGTTCAAGGTCTGCGCGGTGACGCTCACCAAGGTCGCAACCGCCGTCGTAGTTGAGGAGTCCATGTCAGTGCCGCACTCGAGTCTGTCCGACGCTCTGGGCGTTGCCGGGATTTCCGCGCCTGAGCTGACTGCGTCCGAGAAGCTGTATGTGGCCGGGCTTGCCGCCGGGATCGGCGCGGAACCGGTTGGTGTACCGACCATTCCGTCCGATGCGCCGATCCGCGAGGAAGTACGGATGTGGGTCGGCGGGGTGCTCGCCGGTCGATTTGCGCGCTCGGCTTCGGCCGTGCCTGTTGATTCCGCTTCTGCCGATGACAGTTCTGTGGATACCGTCACCCTGCTCTGGGCGTCGCAGATGGGGGCCGCGGAGGACTACGCAACGTCGGTGGCCGACAAGGTGTCCGACACCGGGCGGACGGTCACCGCGAAATCGATGGACGAGGTCGACGTCGCAACCCTTTCCGGGACAACCCTGTTCGTCACCTCCACCACTGGCGACGGCGAACCACCGGACAACGGAAGCGCCTTCTGGGACAGCTTGAACACCGAGGGTGCGCCCGACCTGTCGGGCGTCGACTTCTCCGTACTGGCCTTCGGCGACTCCAACTACGACGACTTCTGTGGCCACGGACGCAAACTCGACGAGAAGATCGCCGAACTCGGCGGTCGGCGGATCGTCGACCGTGTCGATTGCGAACCGGACTTCGAAGAATCAGCGGGCGGCTGGCTCGACAGCGTGATCCGAGCGATCAGCATGCACGGACCAGTTGTCGAAGGGACGGCCACCGACGACAAGGTCGTGGTGGTCAGCGAACCCGCCGACTCCTCGGCAGCACCGTCGATCCGCACGGCGCCGGCCTACTCGCGCAAGCAGCCGCTGGTGACCGCGCTGACCCGCAACGTCAAACTCAACGGTGATGGTTCGGGGAAAGACGTGCGCAACTTCGGGTTTCGCATCCCTCCGGACACTCTTCGCTATGACACCGGCGATGCGCTGGGTGTCTGGCCGTTGAACACTCACACGCTGATCGACGAGTGGCTCAGCCTCACCAAGCTCGACGAGAACGAGATGGTCGACCTTCCCGACGGCGACACCATGACACTGCGCCGAGCTCTACGGGAGCGTGTCGACTTCGCGAAGGTGACACCCGACTTCGTGCGTCTGGTCGCCGAACGCAGCGGGTCGTCGGAGCTGCGTGACCTCGTGGCTCCGGGCAACAAGGATGCACTCAATCGCTGGATGTGGGGCCGACAGAGCGTCGACGTCCTCGCCCAGTATCCGGCACGCGCCACCGCCGCCGAGTGGATTGCTGCGCTCAAATCGTTGGTGCCACGGTCATATTCGATCTCGTCGAGCCCGCTGGAAGATCCCGAGGAAGTGCAGCTGACGGTGTCGGCCGTGCGCTACAACATGTTCGGCACCCCGCGCGGCGGCGTCTGTTCCACGTTCCTCGCCGATCACGCCGATGCCGAGGACGTGGGGTTGTACGTCACCAAGTCGACCCACTTCGGTCCCCCCGCCGACCCGGACACGCCGATGATCATGATCGGTCCGGGCACCGGCATCGCACCGTTCCGCGGCTTCCTTCGCGAGCGTGAAGCGTTGGGCCACAACGGACCCAACTGGCTGTTCTTCGGCGAGCAGTACTCCGCCACCGACTTCTACTACCGCGACGAGCTCACCTCGATGCTCTCCGACGGCGTGCTCACCCGCCTCGACGTCGCCTTCTCCCGCGACCAGGATCGCAAGATCTACGTCCAAGACCGGATGCGCGAACACGGCGAAGAGCTCTACCAGTGGCTGCACGACGGCGCCCACGTCTACGTCTGCGGCGACGCGTCGCGCATGGCCAAGGATGTCGACGCCGCTCTCAAAGGGATTGTCGCACAGCATGGTCGGCGCTCGGCCAAGAGCGCCGAGTCCTACGTCAAGGCCCTCGCCGCCGACAAACGCTACGTTCGGGACGTGTACTGAGCCACCGCTGCCGGGGTGCCGACCCATCCGCCGCCCCTACGCGCCCCATCCGCTGCCTGAGGTGTGAGGAGCACAAGCGACGACCTACCGCTGCCTGAGGTGCGAGGCGCCGCCCTGAGGAGCGAGCTTGCGAGCGTCTCGAAGGGAGCACAGCGACGACCTACCGCTGCCTGAGGTGCGAGGAGCGCAAGCGACGAGCCTCGAAGGCCAGGCGACGAAAACATCGGAGCCGTGCAACTCTCTACTCTCGCTTTCGTGGCAATCCACCCCGCCGCTTCGACAGAGACTTCAGCACGTTGAAATCTCCGTCGATCAGCGCCTTCTTCTTCCGCCGCGACCAGCCGTGCAACCGTCGTTTGAAGGCATACGCCTCGCGCACACTCGGGAATTCCATCGCCCACACGAGCTTGAGCGGCCGACGCTTGGCCGTGTATCCGATCTGGCCCGTGCTGTGCTGGTTCATCCTCTTGTCGAGATCGACGGTGCTACCGGAGTAGTAGACGCCATCGGCGCACTCGATGATGTATGCGTAGCCCATCAGACCATCGTGGCCGCAAGGGATGTCGTTCCAACTTCCGCGCTCGAGTTGTCCACAGAGAACACGCCGACGAGTTCGTTGTGGAGTATTGTTCGACCGCCAAGCCGGTAGGCAGCTTTCGATGTTTGGCGGTCAAGCAAGCCGGTAGGCGGCTATCGATGTTTCGTCGCCAGGCCTTCGAGGCTCGTCGCTTGCGCTCCTCACACCTCAGGCAGCGGTGGGTGCTCCTCGCACCTCAGGCAGCCGTAGGTCGTCGCTTGCGCTCCTCACACCTCAGGCAGCGGTACGTGGTCGCTTTTGGTAGGTGCCATCCACCCCGGGCGATCACAACCACACGACGATCTCGCCGTCGCGGTCTTCCACCCGGTAAACCGTCACCGACCCGACCGCCCCGTTCCGGCACGTTCCGTCGCCGAACGAGAAGGCGTATTGGTGCAGCGGACAGACGATGGTGCCGAGGTCGAACTGGCCGTCGGCGAGTGGTCCGCCGTTGTGGGGGCAGATCGCGTCGGTGGCGCGCAACGTGCCGTCGGTCATCCGGAACACGGCAATCTGTTTGCCCTGGAACGAGTAAGCCCGACCCTCCCCGACCATCAGGTCTTCCATCGGCCCCACAACCGTTGCGGTTCCGCTCGATACGGCGGTCATCGTGCAACCACCTCCGGAGACGGCCGCGCACCACGCGCGGGAACCGCAGGTAACGGCAATAGCGGTAGCGCAGGCGTGAACTGGGCCGGCGACTTCGGTTCGACGCGATCGAGCCACGGGTCGACGTAGCCGGCGACTGCTTCCTCGATGCGCTCCTGAAGCCCGGCGACCAGACCGTCACGGTCGTCGACCAGAATGGCTCGCAACTCTTCGATCGAGATCCGCGGCACCCACGCATATGTGCGCTCCAACCACTTTCCGGTCTCGCGGTAGTGCTGAATGAAGATGCCGCATAACCGGACAACCTCGTCGGGTGAATCGACCGTGGCGAGCAGATCACCCTTGCGGATGTGCGCCCCGGCCGCACCACCGACGTAGATCTCCCACTTCCCATCGCCGATGGCGACGACCCCGAAGTCCTTGCACAGCGCTTCGGCACAGTTGCGCGGACACCCCGTGACTGCGAGTTTCAGCTTCGCGGGCGACTCGAGCCCCTGGTATCTGGTCTCGATGTCGATGCCGAGCTGAGTCGAATCGCCGAGACCGAACCGGCAATAGTCGGTTCCCACACAAGTTTTCACGGTACGGAAGCTCTTGCCGTAGGCGTACCCCGACGGCATGCCCAGGTCGGCCCACACCTTGGGCAGATCTTCCTTCTTCACGCCGAGCAGGTCGAGGCGCTGACCGCCGGTCGCCTTGATCATCGGGATGTCGTACTTCTCGGCCACATCCGCGATCTTGCGCAGTTGCTCTGGCGACGTGACGCCGCCCTTCATCTGGGGAACCACCGAGAACGTGCCGTCGCGCTGGATGTTCGCGTGCACGCGGTCGTTGACGAACAACGCACCCGGTTCACGTTTCCACTCCGCGCCCCAGATCACCCGCAACAGCGACGCCAGTGGCATCTTGGCGGCCGCGTCCTCACCGTCGGGTGCCAACGCGGCGAACACGTCGGTGACCGACCGGAGGTCCTGTCGTCGAATGGCTTCGATGAGTTCAGGTTTGGTCAGCGGGATGCATGGCACGTACCAGTCCGCGGACTTGTCGACGGTCAGCGCGTCACCGGCCGCAAGCTCGACGATGTCGGCGACCAGACCCTTGCATGAGCCGCAGCCCTTTCCGGCGCGGGTCTTGGCGCAGACGTCGCTGACGCTGGTGCAGCCCGACGCGACGCATGCCACGATGTCACCCTTGGTGACGCCGTTGCAGTTGCAGACCTGGACGTCGTCGGACAGCTCGGCGGCACCCGTTGCCGCGCTGGGTGTTCCGAGATCGAAGAGCATCGAGATGCGCTCGTCGGGCAGCGGCACCTTCTCGTCGAAAGCCTGGGTCAGGAAGCTGGCCTTCGAGATGTCGCCGAGCAGCATTGCGCCGATGAGCTTGTTGTCGCGCACCACGACACTCTTGTAGATACCGCTGCGCGGTTCGTAGAACTGGACGAACTCGTCGTCGTCGCGTTCGGGCCCTTTGACACCCATCGCCGCGACGTCCACGCCGGCGACCTTCAACTTCGTCGTCAGGCGCGAACCATGATATTCCGCAGCAGGATTCGCTCCGGTGATGACATCGGCCAGGACCACCGCCTGCTCCCACAGCGGAGCCACCAAACCGTAGACCTCGCTACGGTGCTGCGCGCATTCGCCGACCGAGTAGATGAATGCCTCGTCTTCGCAACGCATCTGATCGTCGACCACGATCCCGCGTTCGACCACCAATCCGGCACCGCGAGCGATCTCGACGTTGGGCCGGATGCCGGCGGTCACCACGATCATGTCCGCGGGAAGCGAACCGCCGTCGGTGAAGCCCACACCCGCGACCGTGCCGTCGTCGGCGCGCAGTACCGAGGTCGTGCGTTTGCCGGTGAGCACCCCGACCCCGAGTTCCTCGATCTTGTTGCGCAACACCCGACCACCGCGCTCGTCGAGCTGCTGATTCATCAGGTGGCCGGGCGAATGCACCACGTCGACGTCGACGCCCTGCGTCTTGAGACCGTAGGCAGCCTCCAGACCGAGCAGTCCGCCGCCGATCACCACCGCCTTCACGTGATCTCGCGAGGTCGCCATCTGCAGCATTCCGTTGGTGTCCTCGATGGTGCGAAAACCGAAGACCCCGCGCGCAAGTCGGCCGTCGGGCTCGCGCAGGCCGTCCATGTTGGGAAAAAACGTGTGCGATCCGGTCGCGATGATCAGGACGTCGAACCCGATGATCCGACCGCTCTCGCACCGCACGCTCTTGGCGAACCGGTCGATGGATTCGGCACGGTCGCCGGCATGCAGCGTGACCCCGTTCTCGGAGTACCACGCCATCGGGTTGAGCATCAGGTCGTCGTCGTCCGTGGAGGTTTCGCCGGACAGCACATGCGACAACATGATTCGGTTGTAGTTGCCGTACGGCTCGTCGCCGATCATCGTGATGAAGAACTGGTCGCCGCCCCCGCGCGCGAGAATCTCTTCGACGGTGCGCGCCCCGGCCATACCGTTGCCGACCACCACCAGCCGGCGTTTGGGCGCTGCGTCCGGGTCCCAGTTCGACGACTGCATCAGAAGGTGACCATCCCGAAGTCGATCACGACTTCGCCGATGGTGCCTTCCGGCGCTGCGAGCACGAGTTCCAGGACACTGTCGGGGTCGACGTCCTCCACGACGCGCAGCGGCACGTTCACCGACGACTTGGCACCCATCGGGAAGATCCGCATCGGCGAACCGTCGCGCATGAGCGTGACGTAGATGAGGTCATCGGAGCTGTTGCCGCCACGAAAGTAGAGCGGCTGCGCCGTCAGGCCAGATGGCACCGTGTACGTCAGCGACGGGTCGATGGGGCCGGGTTTGGTGAGCCCGGACCCGGCGAACGCGAACACGCCCTGGAGGAAGTGCGGAGTGCTGGACATACCCGCCACTATCCCGAGTACGCGTGAAATGCCACTTGCGGCGATGTTACGGGGGCGTTGTCAGGCGCTCACTGCACCGCGCGTCGACTGTGCGTAGAGCCCCCGCTGGCGCAGGCGCGAGCTTGCGAGCCTCGAAGCCGTTGGTGAGCTGAGAGCGTTGTCTCACCAGCCCTTCGAGGCAGTGAGGCTAGCGCCTCGAGCATCTCAGGGAGCGGAAGGGGGCACCACAGCGGGAGAGGCACCACGGGGAGCGAACTGTCAGCGCTTGCGCCACCCCGCCGCACCGACCATGTCGGCGACCTGGGTGAACTTCACACGCGGACGGCCCTGTTCGGCGCCGCGTCGGCGTTCGGAACGGTCGATGGCGCGCATGCCTCGATAGCCGATGACGCGCCGCACGCGGCGTCGGATGAGCGTCTGGAAGTCGCCCGCATTACGCGTGGTCCGGCGCAGCGCGCCCGACACGGCGTCGGCGATGAAGTCCTCGACCGTCGCCTGTGCACACATCTTGTTCGCGCCGATGCCCCCGCTCGGGCCGCGCTTGGCCCAGCCGAGCACGTAGACGCCGGGGATGACGTCGCCGGAGTCGTCGGTCATCCGGCCGTCGACGTTGGGGAAGATGCCGCGCTTGTCGTCGAAGGCGAGGCCCTCGATCGGCGTGGAGCGGTATCCGATGGAGCGCACCACGAGGTCGGTGGCAACGGAATGGCGGTGTTCGCCCGACCGCAGGTTCACCGATTCCACTCGCTCATCTCCGACAATCGACTCAGGAGTGGTGTGGAACAGGAACACGATTCGACGACGACTCGGGTCGGCCGGACCGGTCAGGTCGGGCACGTCACCTCCGGAGTGGACCACCACGTCGACGCCCGGGATCTCCGACAGCGCACGGTATTCCGCTGCCGTGTAGGCGGCGTCCTCGGGACCCCGACGACCCAGCAGAACCACCTCGTGGACGTTCTGTTCCCGCAGGATGTCGAGCGCGCGGTCGGCGATGTCGGTGGTGGCCAACAACTCCGGCGGCGACACCAGAATGCGTGCGACGTCGAGCGCGACGTTGCCGGTCCCCACGACCACCGCCCGACCGGTGGCCGGATCATCGTCGGAACCACGACGAATGGGCGGACCCTGCTCGGCTCCCGGGACCGCGTTGTACCAGGCCACGAGTTCGGTGGCCGACGTCGAGCCGGGCAGATCCTCGCCGGGGATACCCAGGCGACGTGACTCGCTCGCACCGACCGCGTAGAACACCGCGTCGAAGTGGTCGGCGAGTTCGTCGGGCGAGATATCCTTGCCCACAGTCACATTGGTGAGCATGGTGACGCGCGGGTCGCGGTAGAGCAGGTCGAATCCACGCAACACCCCTTTCGTGCCGGGATGGTCGGGGGCCACCCCGGCACGAACGAGTCCACCCGGTGTTGGCAGCTTGTCGAGGACGGTGACGTGCGCCTCGGTCCGGTCCAGCAGGGTGCGCAGCGCGTAGCCACCCGACGGCCCGGTACCGACTAGCGCAACCCGCAGTCCCGCAGGGAGTTTCGGAATCTCTGGGTAGCTCACCGGACCCCAGCCGGACTTCACGTCGGCGTTGTTCTTGTAATAGTCGGCATTGATCTCGATGAACACCTGATCGCGGGCGCCGAGACGGTCGGCCGGGTAGATCGCGTCGACCGGGCAGGCATCTGCACATGCGCCGCAATCGATGCACGCCTCGGGATCGATGTGCAGGATGTCGGAGCTACCGAACCCGCGTTCTTCGGGCGTCGGGTGGATGCAGTTCACCGGGCACACCGAGACGCATGCTGCGTCGCTGCAGCAGGATTGAGTGATGACGAACATCAGAGCATGTGCACTTTCCGGTAGTAGCGCATCGCCGGGCGGGTCAGGAGTCCCACCTCGTCGAGGAACTCCATGAGATGCACGCAACTCGACCGGACCATCGACTGGAAGTGCGAGTTGGAGTTCATCTCCGCGACCGCACGATCCGCGTCGAGTCCCGCATCCTCGAAGGCCTTGCGCTGCACCAGACTCGAGACGATGAAGTAGGCGCCAAGCGCCACGTAGAACGCAGAGAACTGGCGTCGGAACCAGCCGACACCCTGCATCGACTCGCGCACTTCCTCGCGCGCGAACTTCATGTGGCGCGATTCCTCGAGCACATGAATCTCGTTGACGGTGCGGATGAACGGCAGGACCCGGTCGTCGCGCATGCACCCACGCTGGAAGACGTCGAGCACTTCCTCGGCGACCAGGATGCCAGCGTAGGCGACCTCGTTCCTTGCGGTTCGCTTGAACAGTTTACCCAGGCGCCCAACCCATTTGGTGGGCTTGTAGGAGGTTCCGACCATCTTCTCCGACGCCTTGGCGAACATGATCGAGTGGCGGCACTCGTCGGCGATCTCGGTGAGCGCGAACTGGAATTCGGGGCTGTGATACGCGCCGAGGTACTGGTCGCGGATCACCATCTCCTGCAGGATCATCTCGAACCAGATGCCGATGTTCATGATCGACGCGAACTCGTGGCGGGTCACCGAGATCCGCTGCTCCTCGGTGAGTTCATCCCAATACGCCGTCCCGTACAGCGACGACCATTCCGGGCTGCAGCCGTACTTGGTGGGGTCCATCGGCAGCGACCAGTCGATCTCGGTCATCGCATTGCGCGACAGCCGCGCGGCCGACGCGAGAAGACGCTCGGACACTTCCTGGGTGCCCTGGTCATGCATGCTCACGACGTTGTCGATGGGCGCCTCAGGCTCACCGGCGTGGGTGCGGTCCATAGCGGCAGTCATCTGATTCGCCTCCAGTAATCGTGACAACGTGTGATGTTATGACAATGCTTGTTGTCAAGATAGCACCGGGCTGCGACCGAGTAAACAGACACAGGAATATACTGGCGAGTAAGTTAGACCGAGGACCTCATCGACGCAGGTCAGAAGGCAGGAGACGGATATGTCATCGATTTTCATCACCGGCGGCGCGGCGGGCATCGGACTGGCCACCGCGGAGCGTTTCGACCGGGAGGGATGGACGATCGGTGTCTACGACGTCAACAAGGACGCCCTCGACAAGGTCAAGGCGAACCACCCCGATTGGATCGTCGGCGAACTCGACGTCCGCGATGAGGCCCAGTGGGCGCACGCGCTCGGTGAGTTCACCGAGGCGACGGGTGGCACGCTCGATGTCCTCGACAACAACGCGGGCATCCTGCACGAGGGTCCGCTGACCGAGATCTCCCCGGACGCGATCAAGCGCCAGATCGACATCGACGCGCTCGGCGTCGCGCTCGGGGCTCAGGCCGCGCACCCGTACCTGAAGGCGACGCCCGGTGCACACCTGGTCAACATCGCCTCGGCGTCGGCCATCTACGGGCAGCCCGACATCGCCGTGTACAGCGCCACCAAGTTCTTTGTCGCCGGCCTGACCGAGGCGCTCGAACTCGAGTGGGAGCCCGACGACATCCGCGTCGTCAGCATCTGGCCGCTGTGGGCCAAGACCGCGCTGGCCGCCGCCGACGCCAAGTCGACCAAGACCCTGGGCATCCGGATCACGCCCGAGCAGGTCGCCGACAAGGTGTGGGAGTCAGTACATCCCACCCGCCAGGACAAGCTGCTGCACCGGACCAGCTACGGCGTCGGTACCCAGACCCTGGTGCTGGGCAACGCGGCCAAGTTCATCCCGAACTTCCTCAACCGCGCCGTCAACAAGTTCATCGCCCAGTAGGAACCGGCCGGCGGCGGCGATCGTGGGGGCAGGAAGGTTGGTCGGGCCGGTGGCCAGGATCGGGCCCCTGACGGTGGTCCTCCGGGTATTTCCCGGAAGCACTCGCTCACGGGCCCGATCTCAGTCACCTGTCGTCGCGTTCCGCCGAACGCGACGACAGAAGCAGGCGCCCCACGAAAAGTAGGGGACGAAACTTCCTCCCCTGGCCTTGGAGTCCTCCCCCGGAAAATTCTCGCGGACGACTATGAAACCCGGGGACGAAGTTCCTCCCCTAGATTTTGCGGCACGACACTATCGCATTTGCCCAGTTCAGCGCGGTGGTCGCCGAACACTTCGCATCAGTAGTCGGTCGACGTCGACGATGCGCCGACGACCAGACCCAGATAGATCACGTTGATGACGAAGTACGCCAGGATTCCGACAAGTGCGATCGCACCGATGATGATCCCGGCGATGGCCAGCCCGTCGCCTTCTTCGGTTCCGTTGGAGTTCTTGATCTGATTGCGCGCGATGAGGCCGAACACGATCCCCAACCAGCTGAGACACCCACACCCGGCGAGCGACACCACGAGCGCGGTGATCGCCATCGCGTTGGTCCGGCGCACCGGGGCAATGACTACCGGCGGCCCGTACGCCGGCTGTCCGTAGTACGGAGCACCGTACGGTTGCACGGACGGCGCGCCGTAGGCCGGCACCGGCGGTAGCGCAGCAGACGACGGCGGGGGCAACGGAGGCAGCGATCCCGACACCGGCGGAGGCGTGATCGGCATCGGGAGCGGCGGGGTCCCCTTGTCCAAGCGGGGCGGCGTCACCGGTCGTTGGCTCAGCTGGGTCGGCTCCCATTGCGACGAATCATCACCGGACGAACCGCCGTAATACTCGGGCATTCTGATTGGTCCCCCCGTTGGTTGGTGCACCGACGTGGTGCCCGGTCATCGTAACCAGCCCATGACCGATCCGAACGGTTGGTCACGCACGTGAACGACCGCCCCCGGGCACAAGGCCCAGGGGCGGTCGGTGGTTCGTTTGTCGCGACGGTCGGCGGCGCGACCGTCGGGCAGCTCTAGATCAGCGACGGTCCAGGTCGATGACGCCCGCGCGGGCAGCCTTGACCAGACGACGCGGAATGCGCTGCACGACGCCGTTCACCTTCACCTCTTGCAGTGCGGGATTGTCCGCCTTCCACTGCGAACGACGGCTACGGGTGTTGGCCCGCGACATCCGGCGCTTCGGTACAGCCATGGTTGAGCCCTTCTCCTACGGTGGTCTGTCTGGGATCGATCAGCTGGCGCGATGATCCCTGGTCAGTGCGCCTGCAGCCCGGTGGGCGCGTCACACAACCTCACCAGACTACCCGGCAAGGACGGCAACCTCCAAAACGAGGCTTGTCAGTAGTCGGTGCTGGTGTCGAAGGCGAAGCTACCGATCACGCCGGCGAACACAAGAATCCAGTAGATGATGAACAGCACGGTCACAATGGCGCCGATGATGATTCCGGCCAGCGCCATCCCGTCGCCGGTCTGTGTGCCGTTGGATTCCTTGATCTGCTTGCGTGCGACGATGCCGAGAACCAGGCCGACGATGGCGGTGAGGCCACAGCACACCAAGCCGACAATCGAGCACACCAAAGATGCGATTGCGAGAGGGTTGTTCTTCGCCTGCGCCGGGTACCCCGGTGCGCCTGCTGCCGGGTAACCCGAAGCGCCGTATCCGGGCTGACCGTACGGGCTGGCGGGCGGGGTGCCATACGACGGCGTGCCATAGGACGGCGGCACGTTCGGGTCGGACGACGCGCCGGGGTCCGCACCGTAGGACGGCGTCGATGCACCGTAGGAGGGCGTCGAACCGGGGGCGCCGTAGGACGGCGTCGAGCCCGGTGCACCGTACGACGGCGGAGCGCCGTACTGCGACGGATCCGACGAAGGCGTGGACGGCGATCCGTAAGACGGCGGCGGTGTCTGCGAGACCCGGGTGGCGTCGTAGCCACCGGCGGGTGGCTGCGGTGTGCCATACGACGGCGGGGGCGGGCTGCTCGGCGAGCCCTGCGGTGGATACCCCTCACCCGGTCCGGTCTTGATCACTCGCGTCGCGTCCCCGGAAGGCGTGGCGGGTGGCTCGTACGATTCGGGTTCCGCGGGCTTCTTCTTGAACGGATCGTCGTCGCCGGTCGGGTTCGTCATCGGCTTGGCCTTTCGAAACGCGCGGCTCCCCGAGACGCGCAGACGGATCGGTACCGCAAGGCGCGGCACGTCGGATACAGCCTAGTCAAGATCGTTCCGATCCCCCTCGGAAAGCAGCCGAAATCAGTCGTTCAGTAGGTCCCGAAAATGATCGCGATGAGAAGAACTGTGCAGATCACCGAGAGCGCAAGCCCGATGCCACCCGTGATGAGACCGGCCAGTGCGTTGCCGCTGCCGCTCTGCGCGCCGGCCGAATCGTCGATCTCGCGTCGCGCCTTGACTCCCATCACCAGTGCGACGATGCCGGTGGGACCTGAGATCGGGATGGAGAAGCAGCTGAACAGGAAGACACTGACCAGGCTTGCGATGCCGCAGATGAGAGCGGCGGTGGATTTTCCGTTGGTCTGCGACATCGGTTGTCCGTAGCCGTACGGCGCGGGTCCGTACGCCCCGTACTGCACCGGTGCCGGGTACTGCGGATACCCGGGTGTCGGTGGGTACTGGCCGTACGGGTTCGGCGACACCGCCCCGTAATAGCCATCGGACCCCGGCGCCGCGACCGGCGGAAGCGGCGGATTGGCCCCGTAGCCCGCCAGATACGGATCGCTCGACGGGTCTTGATAGGTCGGCTGCGCTTGATAGGTGGGCGGGGCTTGATAGGTGGGCGGGGCTTGATAGGTCGGCGAGAACTCGGTGGGTGCATACGGCGCGGGCTGCACCGGTGCGTCCTTGTTCAGCGAGACCCATCCGTCGTCCTGGTGGCCCGATCCCTGTCCAGGCGTGTTGGTCACGCTGACCTCCTCCACGATCGCCCGATTGATGTGGATTTCAGGGTAGTGAATAAGCTCGGCTGGTGTCAGGCGTGGTTTCCGGGTTCACCGTCATCTTCATCGTGGTGGGCATCGGATATGTGCTCGGACGGACGCGCCTGCTCGGCGACCACGCCCACGAGGTGTTGTCGCGACTGGTGTTCTTCGTCTGCACGCCGGCGCTCCTCTTCTATTCGCTTGTTACCTCGGATCTGTCGGTCATCTTCTCCTCGACCCTGGTCATCGCGGGTGGCAGCGCACTGGCAATCGGGCTGGTCTACGTGGTCGTGGCCCGATTCTGGCTGCGGCGCGCGGTTCCGGAGCTGGTCATCGGCGCGTTGTCGTCGTCGTACGTCAACAGCGTGAATCTCGGGCTCCCGATCGCCATCTTCGTGCTCGACGACGCGACGTTCATCGCGCCGCTGCTGCTTTTCCAGATCCTCATCTACTCCCCGATCGCGCTCCTGGCCCTCGACCTCACGGCGCTCGATCGTGGCGCGCACCGCTCGCTGTGGCGCGACGCTGTCGTCACCCCGCTGACCAATCCGATCGTCATCGGCGGGGTGACCGGACTTGTCGTCTCGCTCATTGGCTGGATACCGCCGGCACCGGTACTCGAACCCCTCAAGATGCTCGGAAACGCCTCGGTGCCAGGAGCATTGCTCGCCTTTGGACTCTCCCTGACCGGTGTGACGGTGTTCAAGAAGGGCGAGAGCCCACGACGCGACATCGCGCTCGCCACCGCCCTGAAGATGCTCGTCATGCCGGCGCTGGTCTACGTCGTCGCGCGTTGGGGCTTCGGCCAGACCGGGCATCAACTCTTCGCGCAGGTGGTGATCGGTGCGCTGCCGAGCGCGCAGAACGTGATGGTCTACGCGACGCGATATCGGCGCGGTCAGATCCTCGCGCGCGACACCGCGCTCATCACCACCCTCGCGTCGATCCCGGCGATCGCGATCATCTCGCTGGTGCTTGCCTGACGGGTTGACCGGCCCAGGACTCGAGTCGAATTGCCTACTCGTCGACCGGCTTACGTTTGACGTCGACGCCGCCCATCAGCGCCAGACCGGTGACGCGCACCGTCGGTGCGCCAGGCGCGCCAGTCGCGTTCGCGCCACCGAAACCCCCCATGATGCCCAGACCACCGACGTCGACGGTCACGTCCTCCGGGACGGTGATGTCGACGCCGCCCATGATCGCCACGCATTGGATCGTCAGAACGGGCTCGGTGAACTCGACCTCGCGCAAGTCGATCTCAACCCCGCCCATGATCGCGGTCGCACTCAGGTGTCCGCCGACGGGAGCGGTCCCTTTGAGTTCGCTGCCGGACATGATCGCGAGCCGATGACGAACGATTGCCGCGCTGTCCGACCTGCCGGTCACCCGCGTGCCGCGCGTCGTGTCGACCACTGGCCAGGTGGGCAACGCGACGCCGAGCTGGGCCACCGGAAGATCGTCGGTGAGTTCGTCGAGGTCACCAAAAGTCTTGGCCATCACGGCTTTTCCGGCGCGTTCCTCGTACTCGGCCGGCGAGAGGTTGCCGCCCGCCATCGCGGCCGACAGGATCTCGTGCACCAGTTCGCGATCGGCATCGGCGGCTCGCAGACGCGCGCGACGGTCGTCGGACGGAAGGTCGGGAGTGGTCACGATCCCGACACTAGTGTCGATTCCGGCCGACGACCACCGTGGAAACCCGGAGAATGGCCCCCAGAATAAGGCCCCGAGACAACCCTTACCCAGGAGACGACAGATGAGTACGCCCGGCCCGCCGTACGGCCCGTACCACCCACCGGTTCCGTCTCCTTCCCCCTACACCCCCAACCCGTACCAACCGTTCCAGCCAGTCCCGGCGAAGAAGAACCGGTCGCGAATGAAGCGAATCGGCAAGTGGATGACATAGATCGGCGCCATCATCCTCGTGGCCTGCGTCGCGACCGGGATCGTGCTCGCGGTGATCGGGTTCAGCAAGATCGCCGGCCAGGCCGACGACATCTTTGCCATCGACACGACGGCCTCCCGCACGTTCTCCGATGGAGATTCGTTGCAGCTGTTCGCCCCCGAGGACAGCGTTACCCCGACCTGCACCTTCGACGGTCCCGCCGACGTCACCGGAGGTTCGGAGGTCAGCACCAACTTCGGCTACGACGGTCAACAGATCGAATCGTTCCGCACCGTCGAGATCAAGGCGAGCGGCTCCTACACCATCAGCTGCGACCGCCCCGCGTACGGCGCACCCGCGCTCAGCGCAGGCGTGGTCGCCATGAGCGCCGGCGGCATTCTGCTCGCGGTGTTCGGCGGCGGATTCGGTTTCATTCTGACCGTCGTCGGCATCGTGCTGTGGGTGGTGGGTGCGCGGTCGGCGAGGGCGTAGCGCGACCGCGTTGGCCCGACCACGGGAACGCACCGCGACCCCGTCGGGAATCTGTACCCCTCAACCAGACCACGTGCACTGTGCACGTGGCCAGCCTCCCAGGTACAGATTTCCGCAGGTCGCCGCGGCGGTTACCCAACCTCTCGGATCAGCGACCCAACCGCCGAGGTGGGAAGCGCGTCATCGTCGAGCATGGACGCACGATCCGTCCACGTGGTTGCCATGAGTGCGCAGCGGCGGCATCATCGTCGGCGGCGCGAACCGGCACCACAAAAGTAGGGGAAGAAACTTCTTCCCCTACCCTTGGAGTCCTCCCCCGGAAAATTCTCGCGGACGACTATGAACCCCGGGGAAGAAGTTCTTCCCCTAGATTTGCGGGCACGACGGGGGCTCATTTCCGCAGTTCAGCGGGACTATTTACCAAACTCTTCGGATCAGGGGCAGGCCAACCGGGAGTGTCAGCCGCGCCGGCGACCCCGTCGTGAGCGGAGGTAGTCGCCGACGACGGCCGCGCCCAGCCCGTCGACGTCGGGGGCCACCACCCGGCCGCCGATCCGACGAGCAATCTGATCCATGAAGTGCGCGAGTCCCGGGTCTTCCCCGAGCCGGAAGAACGTCACCTGCGCGCCGAGACGAGCGACGTGGTCGAGTTCGCGAACGGTGAGTGCGATGGTCTGCGGGTGCGGCGGGTAGTAGAAGAACGGTTCGCCGCTGGGGTCGAGGTGAGCGGTCGGCTCACCGTCGGTCACCACGAGCACCACCGGCTGCGCGTTGGGGAAGCGACGCAGATGACGCTGCGCGAGCAGCAGCGCGTGATGCAGGTTGGTGCCCTGCTCCATCCGCGGCTGCAGCCCGGTCAGTTCGGCGATGTCGATCGACCGCGCGTACCGCCCGAACGCGATGAGATGCAGTTCGTCACTGCGGAATCGGGTGGAGATCAGGTGGTTGAGCGCAATCGCGGTGCGCTTCATCGGTGTCCAGCGGCCCTCCATCTCCATCGAGAACGATGTGTCGACGAGGAGCACGACGGCAGCCTGGGTGCGGGTCTCGGTCTCGGCGACCTCGACGTCGCGCACGTCGATGCGTACGCCCTCACGCGCCATCTCGGCAGTCGTCAGCGCGGGCTCGGTGGTCTCGGACACGGTGCGCAGCACGGCATTCGACACCGTGCGGGTGACGTCCCACGGATCGGTGTCACCGAACACCCACTCGCGAGTGGCCCCCGTCGGCTCGCCGAGAAGGCCGCTGCGTCGGGTCTGACGATCTCCGCGTCGACCCGAAAGCTGTTCGGCCACATCCTTGAAGATGGTCTGCCCGAGCTGCCGCATCGCCTTGGGGCTCAGTCGGAGCTGCCCGTCGGAGGTGCGGTCGAAGAACCCTTGCTCGTTGAGTGCCTTCTCGAGTTCCTGCAGGGTCCGGGCGTCGACGGCCGCGTCCTCACCGAGTTGACGGGCCAGGGCGTCGAGGTCGATGTCGTCGAGTTGCGCGCCCGCATACTGCTGGGATAGCTGCTCGCTGAGTGCGTCGAGTTCGGAGATGTCGCGCAGAGCGGCCGCACCCTCCCCCATCCCCATCGGCTGGTCGCCGGAGAACGACTGCCCGTCATCCCAGCCGAGACCAGGACGCGCCTCTCGCAACGCCGAATCCATCTGCGCGAGTTGGTTCATCAGTTCCGGCGACCCGAACGCCTGCTGCGCGAGCTGATCGAGTTCGGCGCGTTGCTCGGGCGTCAGCGAGTTGTAGAACTGCTGGGCCGCGGCGGCGCGCTGAGCCAGCGAGTCGATGAGTTCGTCTGTGTTGCGCGGATTCTCCGGGAAGAAGTCGCCGTGTTTGTCCATGAACTCGTCGAACTGCTGCGTGGTGTCCTCACCACGATTATGCGCCTCAAGGAGCTCGTTCAGATCGGAGAGCATCTCCGAAACACGTTGGCGGTCTTGCTCGGTCGCGCCTTCGAGGGCTTCCTTCATGCCGGCGAAGCGCTGGTCGAGCATTTCGCGCCCCAGGAGATCCTTGATCTTCTCGAAGTCTTCGCGGGCTTGCGGTGAGCGCCAGTCGTATTCGGAGAGTTCTTCGACGGCCTGCGCGGTCGACGGCGGCAGGTTGCCGATCTGCATCTCGGCGAAACGTGCGTCGTCGTCGAGGTCACGGGCGAGTTGTTTGCGTTCCTCCAGAACTGCATGGTCGAGGAGTTCGCGGATCTCGTTGAACGTCCCGTCGAGGTTGCGGCGCTTGAGCAATTCCTGCCGCCGACGATTGATCTGCTCGCGCAGTTTGTCGAGCCCACGCATGTCCGGGGTGCCGCGACGCAGGAACTCCCGCAGCGCTCGCTGCGGTGAGGCACCCGCCATCACGTCGTCGCCGATCTCGGCAAGCGCATCACGCAGATCGACGGGAGGCGCCAGCGGATCGGGCCCACCGCTGTAGCGCTGATACCGAGATCGATGAAAGCTCTTGCGCGCCATGCTCACTCCCTCACCCGTAGAGCGTCTGACCAGATTCGTCGGCCTCCTTGCCGATCCGGCGGGCCAGGTAGAGGCCTTCCAATGCGAGTTCGACGGCGCTCGCGCGCTCACCGTCGGCCTCGGCGTCGAGGCGCTCGGCGATGTCGTCGAGCAGTTCCGACGTGGTTTCCGCCGACGGGATCGAACCGAGGAAGTCGACGGCCGTGACCCGATCCCCCGTGACGACGGGTTCGCCGCTCTCCAGCGCATCCACCAGTGGCGCCATGTCGATGCCGCCGAGATGAGCACGAACTGTGTCGGCGATGGACTTACGCATCAGGTGTTCGAGGATCTCCAGCTCACGACCCTCCTCACCGGACTCGAACTCGATCTTGCCGCGCAGCACCTCGATCACCGACTCGAGGTCGACGACCCGCGCCACGGCCTGCTCCTCGCCGGTCACCGCGGAGCGGTGCAATGCCGCTGCCGCAACGGTTTCCGCGCCGGCGATGGAGAATCGGGCCGACACACCCGACCGCTGATCGATCGACGGATGATCACGCGCATAGCGGGTGAAACGCGCCAGGATCTCCGTGATGAAGGTCGGGACGGTCGCGGTGAGGTCGGCTTCCTGCTCGATCACGGCGATCTCGTCGTCGAGCTCGATCGGGTAGTGGGTCCGGATCTCGGCGCCGAAACGGTCCTTGAGCGGCGTGATGATCCGACCGCGATTGGTGTAGTCCTCCGGGTTGGCGCTGGCCATGACGAGAACGTCGAGCGGCAGCCGCAGCGTGTAGCCCCGCACCTGGATGTCGCGTTCTTCCATGACGTTGAGCATCGACACCTGGATCCGCTCGGCGAGATCGGGCAGCTCGTTGATGGCGACGATGCCGCGGTGCGCACGTGGGATGAGCCCGAAGTGGATGGTCTCGGGGTCGCCGAGGCTGCGGCCCTCGGCCACCTTCATCGGGTCGATGTCGCCGACCAGGTCGGCCACCGAGGTGTCCGGGGTGGCCAGCTTCTCGCTGTAGCGCTGGCTGCGGTGACGCCACTCGATCGGCAGATCGTCGAGCAGGTTGGCGGCCTTGCGGATCGACGCCGGGGTGATCGGCTCGTAGGGATGCTCACCGAGTTCGGAGCCGGCGATCACCGGCGTCCATTCGTCGAGCAGGCCGGTCAGGGTGCGCAGGATGCGCGTCTTGCCCTGACCACGTTCGCCCAGCATCACGACGTCGTGACCGGCGATCAGGGCACGCTCGAGCTGCGGGATCACTGTCCCCTCGAAGCCGACGATGCCCGGCCACGGATCGGCGCCCGTCCTCAAGGCGGTCAGCAGGTTGTTGCGGATCTCGTCGCGGATGCTGCGCTGGATGTGGCCGCTGGCGCGCAGCTCACCGACGGTTCGGGGCGACGGATGGCGGGTTTCGGTGGTCTGGGAGGTGTTGGTGATGAGATTCTCCTCTGGCACCTCGTCCACGGTACTCCGCGACCGGCGATCGGTGCCGACCCTATTTCTCCCGCCACCCGGGATCGCGGCCGATGAAACCGGCAAGGCGGACGACGACGTCCGCGTCGTCGGGCACCTCGACCCTCGGCCCGTACTGCCCGGAAGCCCGCAGCATGTCCTCGATCCCCGCCATCCCGTCGAGGAGTTGCTGCGCGAACGCGGGGTCGAGGGCGGCGTCGACACCGGCCGCCTCGGCGAGATCCCAGGTGTGCATGAAGACGTCGGCGGTGTAGAACCGGTCGATCGCGTCGGCCAGACGATGGGTGCCGGCCATCGGATGGGTGAACTGTTCGTCGGCTCGGTCACCGTCGAGCAGATCCTGGACGGCGGCGGCATGTGCCACCCAGGCCGCCACCGGATCGTCGGCGACGGCAGGCCCTGGGGCGAGCACCACACCGCCGCCGGCGAGGAAGCCGGGGAACCATTCGACGAGATGTCCGACGACGTCGCGCGCCGCCCAGCCGTCGACCGGGCTCGGCGCGTCCCAGTCGGAGACCGAGTCCGCGACGGCCCCGAAGCGCTCACTCACCTGCCGATGGCGTTGCGCGGCAGAGAGTTCCACCAGTGCCATGATCAGATCACGCCGTCGGCGATGAGCTTCTGCAGTGCGGTGTAACCTTCGTTGACCCCGAACTCCATGCCGGAGGCGAGCCAGCCGTCGCGGGCTTCGAAGCTGTCGCAGAGCGATTGCGCATGCAGGCGGGTGATGCCGTCGCCGAGGTCCTCGAACCAGAGGGTCTCGAGCGCGACCTGGTCGGGCATGCCTTCAAAGGTGAAAGTCTGGACGATCTTGTCGTCCGACACCGTGTGGAAGCAGCCGCGGAAGCCGAACTCCTGGCCGTCGTGTTCGGAGACGTAACGCCAACTCCCGCCGTCACGCACGTCCCAGTCGATGATCCGGCTGCTGATCGCATCCGGGCCGACCCAGCGGACGAACAGTTCGGGGTCGGTGTGCGCCTTCATCAATTGCGCTGGGGTGCCCCGGAAGTCGCGGGTGATGCGGATGATGGGCACCTCCTTGTCCGCCTCGATTGTTGCCTCGGGGTATCGGGTGGTGGTCATGACGCCTGTCCTTTCGCTCGTGGTTGTTCGTCGCCAGGCGCTGCACCTGACGGGCCTTCGTTCAGTTCGGCCAGCAGTACGTCGAGACGCTGGTAGCGCTCCTCCGCACGTCGGCGATACCGCTCGATCCACTTGGTCATGAGGTCGAACACCTCCGCTTCCAGATGGACCGGGCGAGTCTGGGCCGCACGGCTGCGAGTCACCAGTCCGGCGTCCTCGAGCACCTTGAGGTGCTTGGACACCGCCTGGATGCTGACGTCGTACGGCTCGGCGAGTTGGCTGACCGTCGCGTCGGAGACCGCGAGCCGGGCGACCATGTCGCGTCGGGTCGGATCTGCGAGCGCAGCGAACACCTTGGACAACTCGTCTGCCACGTCATCTCCTGACATTCGGCCCGATCGCTTCGCTCCCGGTGCCGTTACTCAACCGTTTGGTTGAGTACGAGCCTGCGCCTCCGCGACGTCGTTGTCAACCCTTTGGTTGAATAAACGAGGAAAGGGGGCCAGCACCCCGTCAGTTACCTGTACGCCTCAGTCTGACCACGTGCACTGTGGACCTGGTCGACCTCCCAGGTACAGATTTCCGACGGTCGGTGGAGGTCCGTCACGTAACCCTTCGAGTCAGGCAACCGGCCCGACGGGCTCATCTCCACGCAGCGTGATGCGGTGCATGACGCGACGCGAATCTCCGTAGTCGCGGTTGGCGTAGTGGACGGTGTTGCGGTTATCCCACAGCACGAGATCGCCCAGGCGCCAACGATGTCGGACGATGTGCTCGGGTTTGGTCAGGTGTGCGTAGAGCAGGTCGAGGATGCCTCGACTCTCCGCGTCGGACACACCTTCGATGTGCGAGGTGAATCCGGGGTTGACGAACAACGACTTGCGACCGGTCTCGGGATGGACCCGCACCACCGGGTGCGAGACCGGCGTCAGTTCGGTGACCTCGGCACCGTCCCATTCGTTGCCCTTACCGCCGCGGCGCTGCTTGAGGTAGTAGCCGAACTCGCGGCTGCCGTCGTGCACCGCGGTCAGGCCGTCGATGAGCGTACGAATGGGCTCCGACAGCGACCGATACGCCAGTTCGGCGTCGGCCCAGTTGGTGTCACCGCCGTTGCGGGGCAACACAACTGGACGCAGGATCGAGCCGAGTGGTGGTCGCGGCATGAACGTGACGTCGGTGTGCCAGACGTCGGCAAATCCGTTGTCGGCGGAGTCGAGCGAGTACACCTCGTCGGGGACGTCGCCGCTGTCCCACACCGGATGTCCGACGGTGAGGTCCCCGATGCGGCGCCCGAAGTCGATGTGGGCCTCGTCGTCGAGTTGCTGGTCGCGCAGCACGATCACCTTGTAGTCGATCAGCGCCCGACGGATCGCGCGGACCTCGTCGTCGGACGCGTTCGCGACGTCGATGCCGCGCAGTTCGGCACCGAAGTGGGGCCCGAATTCGTCGACGTCGAGTTCGACGCCGGAGGTGATGGTGCCGGCATTCTGATCGGATGCGGCGCCCCGATCGGATGCGGGCACGGCAGAGTCAGAGATGGAGATGGTCATCGGAGTTCCCTTGTGTCGTCAGAATGACGGTTGGATCGTGCAGGTCAGGCGCGGAATCCGGGAACTTCGGGAGGAGAGCCGTGATGGGAGCCATCCGACCAGTTCATCGCGTGGCAGCGCATGTTCTCGGCTCTCCCTTCGGTTGCTGTGCAGTGGCTACCACGCCTTTGTAGTGCAGGATCTGATTGTCACACAGCATTAGTCGCAGCACGATTTAAAGGCGCCGGGATTACCGGGTCACCGGCGACGCCGCACGAACCTCGCCTCGCGCCGCGGCGTCGAGACCGTAGTGACCCGCCAGCGTCGAACCCGTGTACTCGGTACGAAAACGCCCGCGCTCCTGCAGGATCGGCACCACCTTGTCGACAAATGCCTCAAGTCCACCGGGCAGGTACGGCGGCATGATGTTGAATCCGTCCGCGGCACCCGCATCCACCCACTCGATGAGGTCGTCGGCGATCTGTTGCGGCGTGCCGGCGATGGTCCGATGCCCGCGGCCGCCGCCGAGCCGGCCGATGAGATCCCGCACGGTGAGATCTTCACCTTCTGCCAGTGCACGCACGAGACTCGAGCGGCTCTTGTTGCCCTCGATCTCCGACTCCTGCGGCAGGGGCGGCAACCGGTCGTCGAGCGCGATCCCGCTCAGGTCCTGCCCGAAGAAGACCGAAAGCTGTCGCAACGCGTAATCGGGCGAGATGAGCGTGGTGAACTCGTGCTCGAGTTCGCGGGCCTGCGCCTCGGTGTCACCGATGTACGGCACGATCCCCGGCAGTATGGCGATCTCGTCGCGACCCCGCCCATACTGCGACGCACGGTTCTTGAGGTCGTCGTAGAACGCGGTGCCGTCGGCAACAGAGCGCTGCGCGGTGAACACCACTTCCGCGATCCTGGCCGCAAGGTCTTTACCCGACTCCGACGACCCGGCCTGCACCAGCACCGGCCGACCCTGCGGGGAACGCGGCGAATTCAACGGACCGCGGACGGTGAAGTGCGGGCCCACGTGGTCGACGGTGTGCACCTTGTCGGGGTCGGCAAACAACGCCGCATCGACGTCGAGCCGTAATGCGTCGGACTCCCAGCTGTGCCACAGCGCGGTGACGACATCAACGAATTCCTCTGCACGCGAATACCGTTGCGCATGCTCGGGAGTTCCGTTGAACCCGAAGTTGCGTGCCTCGTCCGCGGTCGCCGACGTGACGACGTTCCATCCGGCCCGCCCGCCGCTGATGTGCTCGAGCGAGGCAAAGGCACGGGCCAGCGTGTACGGATGGTTGTAGCTCGTCGAAGCGGTCGCGATGAGACCGATCCTCTGGGTCGACCCGGCGATGGCCGACAGCAAGGTGATCGGCTCGAACACCTGCTGCGAGTTGCGCGCGACATTCGGTCCCACCGCGAGGATGTCGGCAAAGAACACCGAATCGAGAAGCCCACGTTCGGCGAGCTGGGCGACCTCGATGTAGTGCCGCGGGTCCAGCACTCGTTGCTCATCTGTCAGCGGATGCCGCCACGCGGCTTCGTGGTGCCCGACGCCGAGCACGAACGCATTCAGATGCAGTTGACGAGACATGGTGTGTTGTTGTCCTTTCGACATGGTTCAGTGACCGGGGTCGACCCGCCACCGCGTGAAGTACCGTTCGATGAGCACCAGTACCGCGTTGAAGATGACGCCCACCACCGCGATCGCGACGATCCCCGCATACATCTCCGGGATCTGGAAGCTGAGCTGCGACGCCATGATGAGGAAGCCCAATCCCGATTGCGCCCCGACCATTTCGGCGGCGATGAGCACGAGGATCGACGCCGCGGCCGAGAGGCGCAGCCCGGTGAAGATCGTCGGCAACGAGGCCGGCAGCACGACTTTGGCGAAGAGACGTGCCGGCGAAAGACCCAGCGAACGAGCCGATTTGATGAGCAGCGGGTCCACATCACGCACCGCCGAGATGGTGTTGAGCAGGATCGGGAACAGGCACGCGTACACCACCAGCGCGACCTTGGAGGTCTCCCCGATCCCCAGTACGAGGACGAACACCGGCAGCAATGCGAGCGGCGCGATGTTGCGGAACAGTTCGAGCGCCGGGTTGAGCCATTGGGCAACGAGCCGGTACCAGCCGATGAGCAGGCCCAATGGAATCCCGATCGCCACCGCGATCAGGTAGCCCGCCAGGGCGCGACTCAGACTGGCCGACACATGCTGCCACAGTTGGCCGTTGCCGATGAGCTCCCACAGGGCCTGGGCAACGGTGGACGCCGGCGGCAGGAAGGTGGGATCGACCGCGCCGATGCGTGGTGCAACCTCCCAGATCAGCGCCAGCACCAGCAGAACCAGCGACACCCGCACACCCTTGCCCGCCACCGACGACACACGATGCCACCACGCCGCTCGATCGTCCGACGCCTCGGCCACCACAGCGGCGGAGTCCTCCGTGGTCTCCGGCACAGCAGTCGCCTCTTCGATGTGCTTGTCGGACAGAGCCAACTGCACGCCGCTAGACATTCGACGCTCCCACCAGACCACTTGCATTTCGCTGTGCGGCATCTCGCTGTGTGGCATCCCGCTGTGTGGCATCCCGCTGCGTGGCATCCCGCTGCGCCCGGAGCGCAAGCCACAGATGGTGGCGGTACTCACGGAACTGAGCCGACGACCGCAGGTCCTCGATCCCCTCCCGACGAAGGTCGATGTCGACGATCTCGGTGATCCGGCCGGGCCGCGCCGACAGCACGGCCACCCGGTTCCCCAGGTAGACGGCCTCATCGATGCCGTGCGTGATGAACAGGATGGTCTTGCCGGTGGCCCGCCAGATCTTGCGCAGCTCGTCCTGCAAACCCTCCCGGGTCTGCGCGTCGAGTGCGGCGAAAGGCTCGTCCATCAACAGGATCTCGGGTTCGTAGGCGAGGCTGCGGGCGATCGCGACCCGCTGTTTCATCCCGCCGGAGAGCTCGTGCGGGTAGTGGTCACCGAAACCCGTGAGACCGACGAGCGCCAGGTATTCGTCGGCGATCTGCCGTCGCGCCCGCCGCCGCACCCCCTTGGCCTCCAACCCGAATTCGATGTTGGCCCGGGCAGTCCGCCACGGCAGCAGCGCGTACTGCTGGAAGACGATGCCCCGATCCAGGCCGGGCCCGGTGATCGGTGTGCCGTCGAGCAGGATCTCCCCCGCCGTCGGGCGGGTCAGGCCGCCGATCAGGTCGAGCAACGTCGATTTTCCGCTGCCGCTCGGGCCGACGAGCACCAAGAATTCGCCCGGCTGCGCGGCAACGGTCACATCCGCGAGCGCGAGGAAGTCTGGCTTGCCCCGTGCCGGAAACACCTTGCGTACGCCGCGCAGTTCCAATTTCGGTGTCTGCTCGGTCATGTCATCTCACCCCCGGTATTTGTTCCATCTGTGTCCTGCCGGAATCGGCCGACGCCAGCACCGGCGTCAAGGCGCGAGCCGTGTACCTCATCACCGGTACGACCCGGCCGATCAACTCCCGGTTGAGCCGTGCGCTGCGCGCCTGCACGCCGATCGACGCGCATACCCGGCCAGCGCCGTCGAACACCGGTACGGCCACCGCGGTCACCCCCGATGCGGTGGTGGCCATCGAATAGCCCCGCCGGCGAACGTCGGACGACGCGGCGCCGCGTCGCAGTGCGGGCCGACGACCGCCGGCATGGAAGGCAACGATCGCCTGCCCCATCGCGCTGGTGTCCAACGCCGTTCTCGGTTCCGGGATCTGCTGGTTGCACCACCGAATCGGCGGATGCGCCGAGTAGACCGTCACGGCTTCGCCTTTCACCTCCATGCCCAGGCTCGCGGTGATGCCGATCTCGGCCGCCAGTTGATGCAGATGCGGAGCTGCCGCACTGTGATCGAGTTCCGGCAATGCGCGTGCGGCCAGGTCGACGATGCCGGGCCCGATCACATAGTTGCCGTCAGCCCCCCGATCGAGCAGACGACCCTTGACCAGAGCTCCGACGATGCGATGAGTGGTGCTCACGGGCAGACCGACCCGATCGGCCACATCGGTGAGCGACATTGCCGCGTCCTCACCGTCGAAGGCGAAGAGCACGGCAATCGCCCGCTCGACCGACTGAGATCCGGTGCGGGCCTTCTGGTTCAGATCCATGATGGCCTCCTTCGCGACCGGTGGGCACTCAGCGGTGAGCTGTCGCGTCCAATGCTCACCCACAGACCGATGCGGGTGAATCCTTGTGTGCAGGGTGAACTTTTCCGACCCGATTGGCCCGAGAATCGCCGTTCGTTTCCACAATGTGGATGCCCTCCTTGCGCCCGTGTGGCGCCGATCGATAGTCGAGAAGAACGGCAGTCCAGACCGCCGATACGGCTCACCGATCAGGAGACAACAACCATGACCTCAGTCATCGAGAACCGCCAGACGGATACCGCACAGCTCACCGTCGAACCCATCGCGGGTTACCTCGGAGCGGAGGTATCCGGGATCGACCTGAAGGACGACATCACCGCCCAGGTGGGTGATGCGCTGCGGGACGCACTCTTCGAGCACAAGGTGCTGTTCTTCCGCGACCAACGGCTCGATCACGACCAGCAGATCCGCTTCACCGAGTACTTCGGCCCGGTGACCGGTGCGCATCCGCTCGGCTACACCGACAAGTCGCCGGCCGGGTTTCCGGAGATCCTCGAGGTCGACTCGCGGACGTACGCGAGCCGTGCGGGCGGGCGCCAGTACAGCTATGCCAGCTTCTGGCACCAGGATGTGACCGCGCTGGTCAATCCGCCGGCGGTGACAGTCCTGCGTGCGGAACTGGTACCCGAGTTCGGTGGCGACACCACCTGGGCCGACCTCGCTGCCGCATACGACAATCTGCCTGCGTCGCTGCAGCGATTCCTGGAAGGGCTCAACGCCGAGAACCGTTTCGGCGGGCGGGCACCCCAGTGGAGCGACGGATCGGAATCGGAGAGCCTCACCCGGGACAAACCGATCATCAGCGAGCACCCCGTGGTGCGTGTGCATCCGGTGACCGGCCGCAAACTGCTCTACGTCAACCCCGGATTCACCAGCCGCATAGTGGGACTGAGCGCTCGGCGCAGCGACCGCATCCTCGACCTGCTGTTCGACGAGGTCACCAATCCCGCCTACACCGTCCGGATCGCCTGGACGCCCGACAGTGTCGGCGTGTGGGACAACCGCGCGACCATTCACCTCGCCCCCACCGACCTCGGGCATCTCGACGTGGTGCGGGTGTTGCATCGCACCACCGTCGAGGGCGACATACCCGTGGGAGTCGATGGGCGAAAGTCGAATTCCGTCTCGGGCGAACCCTTCTTGTCGACGCGTCGCTGAGTTTTCTTACCTGCCAACCCATCATCGAACACGAACGGACAACCATGACCATCACAGACGACACGACCATCATCGATCTCGAATTGCACCGCGCAGCAGGCAACATCGGCGCCTACGTTGACGGCATCGACCTGTCGCGCGAGCTGCCACCGCAGACCGCCGACGCGCTCGTCGCGGCACTGCACGCACACAAGGTGCTGTTCTTCCGGGATCAGCACGACCTCGATCACGCTGCGCAGATCGCGTTTTCGCGCATCTTCGGGGCGGTGACCGACTCGCACCCCTATGACGACGACGCCCCCACCGAGTTCCCGCAGATCCTCACCGTCGACAACCGCGAGTACGAACGCAAATTCGGGGTCAAGGCCGCAAGCTACACCAGCGAATGGCACACCGATGTCACCCCGCTGGTGAATCCACCGGCGGTGACCATCCTGCGCGCCGACGTCGCACCGGAGCGTGGCGGCGACACCAGTTGGACGAATCTGGCTGCCGCATATGCGGGGCTGCCGGAGTCGCTGAAGGAACTCGTCGACGGACTGCGCGCCGAACATCGGTTCGGAGGACGCAAACCGGTGTTCACCGACGCCAGCGAGTACGGGCGCAAGGTGGCCTCCGCACCGCTGGTCGCCGAGCACCCGGTGGTGCGGGTCCATCCGCGGACCGGGGAGAAGATCCTGTTCGTGACACCCGGGTTCACCAGCCGCATCATCGGCTACTCGCGCCGCCAGAGCGACGCCCTGCTCGATCTGCTGTTCGACGAGGTGACCAACCCCGCCTACACGGTTCGATTCCGTTGGCGTGCGGGCAGTGTCGCGGTCTGGGACAACCGAGCCACGGCACACCTGGCACCCAGCGACATCAACCACCTCGACGTTCGACGGACCCTGTTCCGGACAACCATCGAGGGTGACGTCCCCGTTGGCCCCGACGGCAGCCCATCGGTGGCCGTATCCGGTGATCGCTTCGTGGCGCGTGACTGACCGGGCAGAGACAGGAGATACGAACATGACTCGCACCTGGCGTCCACGCCGCGCAACTGCGTTCCTCCTCGCTCTCGTCGCCTTGGCGGCGGCTGTCGTCACCGCCTGCTCGCCCAACGCGACACAGGTCGAGGATGGCAAGGTGGTCATCCGGTATCAGGGACAGACGTCGGCGGTTCGATGGTACGAATTGGCCGACGCGCTGGGGTATTTCAGCAAGATCAAACTGAAGTGGGTCGGCGACACGACGAGTGGGCCGCAGGATATCCAGTCCGTCGCCACCAACCAGGTCGACGTGGGTGCCGCATTCAACGGGTCGGTGGCCAAACTCCAACAGGCGGGTTCACCTATCACCGCGGTCATCTCGGATGTGGGCTCCGACCAGCAGACGTTCTCCGGCTACTACTCGCTGGAAGGCAGCGGTATCAAGGCGCCTCGCGATTTCATCGGCAAGAAGGTCGGGATCAACACCCTCGGCGCCTATCACGAGTACGTCATCAACGCCTGGCTTCATCGAAACGGGCTGTCGGATGGCGAGATTCGGCAGGTCGGCCTCACCGTGGTGCCACCCATCAACACCGAGCAGGCGCTGCGCTCCGGCCAGATCGACATCGGCAATCTCGGCACCATCTTCAAGGATGTGGCAGTGCAGGCAGGCGGGCTGCACGAACTGTTCCGCGACACCGATCTCATCGGATCGCTGGCCATTTCGACCACCGTCCTCCGCAAGGACTTCATCGAACAGAACAAGGATGCTGTCGTCGATTTCGTGCAGGGCTACGCTCGAGCCGTCCGGTGGGCGCAGCTTCATCCTCGCGAGGAGGTGGTCGCCAAGCTCACCGAGATCATCAACAAGCGTGGGCGTAACGAGAACACAAAGTTCGTCGCACAGTGGAAGAGTGCGGGAATCCCGGTGCCCGGCGGGGTGATCGATCCGAAGGAGTTCAAGGTTTGGGTCGACGAGGGCGTTCGGATCGGGCAGATCGAACCAGGCCTCGACGTCGCGACTCTGTTCACCAACGGTTTCAACCCGTACGCGAACGGCACCTATCCCCCAGGCTCGGACGAGAACGGCAATCCCATTCCCCCGCAGCGCTGAACTGTTCTCAGCGCAGGGCCAGCCACACCGCGAGACCGAGCCCGCCGAGCCCCACCGCAATCCGGAGGGGCCCGGCGGGCAGTCGTTTGACCACCGGCGGACCACACCAGCCGCCGGCCAGGCAACCCACCGCCATGGCCAGCGCCGCCCACCAGTGGACCGGGCCGAAGATCATGAACCCGATCGTGGCCACGGTGTTGGCGATGCCGAGAAACAACGATTTCGACAGCGCTGCGCGCCACAGCGGTTCGCTGGTGACCACCAGGAGCAGAGCGAGGATCATGATGCCTGCCCCCGCACCGAAGTACCCGCCGTAGATCCCGATCACGGTGACGCCCAACAGGAACACCGACGGCCGCTCGGCATGGCTGGTGGCCAGGCGTCGAAGTGCCGGCTGCACGAGCAGCGCGAGGGCGGCGATCGCCACCAGGTACGGCACGACCGCCTCGAAAGCACCTGCCGGAGTCACCAACAGCAAGACCGCGCCCACCACACCACCGATCAGCGACGCGATGGCACCGCCGACGAGTTGACGACGATCGCCGTCGAGCAACGCACGACCGGATTGGGCGGTGCTGCCCACACCGACCGCCACCAGGGCAACGGTGTTGGTCACGTTCGCGGCGATCGGGGTCAGGCCGACGGCCAACAGCGCCGGATAGCTGACCACCGAGGCCAGCCCCGTGATGTAGCCGATCAGACCGGCGCCGAACCCGGCGACGACCAGCAGCGCGAGATCAGTGAGCGAAATGCCGTGCCCCGGTGAGATACAGCGTCGCCCCGGCGTCGGCCGCCGCCGCGATCACCTCGTTGTCGCGGATCGACCCGCCGGGCTGCACAACCGCTTTCACGCCGGCAGCCAGCAGCACCTGCAGACCGTCGGGGAACGGGAAGAACGCATCCGACGCGCCAACACTTCCCTCGGCACGGTCGCCCGCACGCTTGACCGCGAGATGCGCGGAGTCGACGCGATTCACCTGCCCCATTCCCACGCCGACCGACGCGCCGCCCTTGGCCAGCAAGATCGCATTGGACTTCACCGAACGGCATGCGCGCCAGGCAAATTCGAGATCAGCCAGCGTCGCCGCGTCCACCGGGTCACCGGCTGCAAGAGTCCAGTTTGCCGGGTTGTCGCCATCGGCGTCGAGGACGTCACGCTGCTGCACGAGCAGTCCACCGGACACCGGCTTGGTCTCGAGGCCCCCATCGGTCGGGGCCGCTGCGACGAGGACGCGAATGTTCTTCTTGCGGGTCAACACCGACAGTGCACCGTCGGCGAAGCCCGGGGCGATGATCACCTCGGTGAAGATCTCGGCCACCTGCTCCGCCATCTCGACGGTGATCTCGCGGTTTGCGGCGATGACACCACCGTAGGCACTCACCGGATCACAGGCGTGCGCCTTGCGGTGCGCCTCGGCGATGTCGGCGCCGACGGCGATGCCACAGGGGTTGGCGTGCTTGATGATTGCGACGGCGGGTGCGTCGAAGTCGTGCGCGCTGCGCCACGCGGCGTCGGAGTCGGTGTAGTTGTTGTAGCTCATCTCCTTGCCGTGCAACTGCTCTGCGGTCGCAAGGCCCCCGCTGCCCGCGTTGTCGATGTAGAGGGCGGCCGCCTGATGCGGGTTCTCGCCATAGCGCAGCACTGCCGATCGCGACCACGTCGCACCCGTCCACTCCGGGAACTCCGGACTCTCCTGCGCCGGCGACACGACGGTGGACATCCACTCCGCAACCGCCACGTCGTAGTCGGCGACGTGACGGAAGGCCTTGGCGGCCAATGCCTGTCGCTGCGCGAGTGTGAAACCGCCCGCGCTCAGCGCGTCGGTGAGCGACGTGTAGTCGGCCGGATCGACGACCACCGCCACCACCGGATGGTTCTTGGCGGCGCTGCGGACCATCGCCGGTCCGCCGATGTCGATCTGTTCGATGCACTCGTCCGGGCCGGCACCGGAGGCAACGGTCTCGGTGAACGGATAGAGGTTGCCGACCAGCAGATCGAAAGCGGTGCCACCCAATTCGTCGAGCTGGGTGATGTGCGACTCCTTGCGGAGGTCGGCCAGCAACCCGGCGTGCACCTTGGGGTGCAAGGTCTTCACGCGGCCGTCCAAGCATTCGGGGAACCCGGTCACCTCGGACACCTCGACGACGGGGATGCCGGTCGCGGCAATGGTTTTGGCGGTCGACCCCGTCGAGACGATTTCCACCCCTGCCTCATGCAGCGCGGTCGCCAGCTCCACCAGACCGGTCTTGTCGTAGACGCTGACCAGTGCGCGTCGGATGGGACGGGTGTCGGGATGCTGCGCGTTCACGGAATGTGGGCCTTTCGTCCGTCGATGACTACTCCTCGGGTGACAACGCTCGTCACCACGTCGGCGAGCAGAACACGCTCGACCGATTTTATTCGTTCGTGCAGGGTGTCGACGTCGTCGTCGGGGAGGACGTCGATCACGTGTTGGGCCAGGATGGGTCCGGTGTCGACGCCGTCGTCCACCAGGTGCACGGTCGCGCCGGTCACCTTGACCCCGTAAGCCAATGCGTCGGCAACGCCATGGGCGCCGGGAAACGACGGCAGCAGTGCGGGATGGCTGTTGACCACCCGGCCGCCGAAGCGAGCCAGGAATCGCGGACCGAGGATCTTCATGAAGCCCGCGGTGACCACCCACTCGGGCGCCGCGCCGGCGACAGCCTCGGTGAGTGCTTGGTCCCAGGCATTCCGATCCGCGTGATCGGCGAGGCGGCAACTGATGAGCGGGATCTGGTTCTCGACCGCAATCTGCGCCGCGCGGCAGTCGCGGTCGACGACGATTGCGACGACGTCGAACACACTGCCCGGATCGGCGGTGCGGGCCAGCAACGATTCGAGCAGTGACCCCGTGCCCGATGCCATCACCACGATCGGCACACGCCCGTTCGGTGCTGCGATGGGTCCGGAACTCACGCGTCTGAGCCTAATCGCCGAGGACGGTCGTCTTTGCGCCAGGGTAGGCTGCACACCTCGCCGACAAAAGTAGGGGAGGAAACTTCTTCCCCGACCCTTGGTGTCCTCCCCCAGAAATTTCTGGCGGATGACTGTGAACCCCGGGGAAGAAGTTCTTCCCCTAGATTTTTCGGCACGGCAACCCCACGTTTGCCCAGGTCAGCGCATGCGCACCGACCTCGCCGGGTCAGGGTCGCTGGTCGGGCGCCGAGTAGAGGTCGTAGGCCTCGTCGTCGTCGAAGTCGTCGTCGGCCAGACGATTCACGGGTGCGTCGGACTCTGGTTCGTCGTCCACATCCTCGACTTCGTCGAAGTCGTCGAAGTCGTCGTACTCGTCGGATTCAGCGTCCTGATACTCGGCATCTTCGTCGTCGTACTCGAATTCGTCGGTCTCCCCGTCGAGTTCCGCGTCGGTGACGATCACGTAGTCGTCGTCGAAACCGTCGTCGTCCCAGTCGGGCAGCGCATCCTCGTCGTCGACGACGCGCGACCGCGCCGCCTTGGTCGACGGCAACACGCCGTACACCGCGGCCGTCAGCATGCCGACCACCATGATCCAGCCGAGTGTGTACACACATGCCGAGGTGACGCTGATTCCGACGTCGCCGAACTCTCCGAGCCGACCACCGGCCATCCACGTCAACACCGCGACAATCGACGCTGCGACCGCCGCGGCGACACCGACCGACCGCACGTTGGCGCGTGGGTCGAGGTCGCGGCACCGCCACGCGACGAATCCGGCGATGGCGAGCGGCACCACAAAGCCGATGAGTCCCGCACGTCCCAGACCGGGCGGATCCGGCAGCGCAGCCAGCACCGGCAGCGGCGGTACCGGACCGCCGTGCACCGCGGACAGACCGAAGGTGGCGGTGCCGACGTGCGCGTCGGAGCCGACGAGCACGGCGAGCGCGCCGACCATCAGGTTGGGCAGGTACATCAGCGACAGCATCGTCAGGCCGACGTAGCCGTCGAACCCGTTGCCGGTCTCGATGAGTTCACCGAGTGTGGAGTGCCGCATCACCAACCGCACGGTGACCAGCACCCCGGAGACGGTCAGCGGGAGCAGCACTGCCGCGAAACCCATGCGAATACCGCGTCGGTCGGTGGTCGAGATACCCCATCGGACGGTCAGGTCGCCGCGGCGCGACCAGACGACACCACCCACGGCACCCGCCACGTGGACGAGGAGGGTGTACACAAAGGCGAGCAACGGGTTGGGCGATTGGATCGGCAGGACGGTGGTGCCGTCCATGACGACCGCGAGCGACATGGCGGTGATCAGAACGGGCCCGGCCACCGCGGACGCCACCACCGCGAGGAGTTCGGACACGGTGTCGCGCGATCGGGCCGCCGCGGCGGCGAATCTGCCGGTCGCAGCCGCCACGACGATGGTCGGGAGCAGCGGCAGCACCCCGATCGTCACACCGCTGATCGTGACGGGCACCTGGTGAATCGCGAGCCAGCACGACGCGACCGCGGTGCCGAGTCCGGTCAGCCCACTGCCGGCCATCAACAGGACGGTGAGGACCACGACCGCCAGCACGACGAGAGCCGCGGCGGGAACCGCGAACGCCACCAGCACCAGTTCCCGCGCCGATCCTTCGGAGGCCACCCGCTGGGCACGATTGGATCGCCGCAGCCTGCGCAGCTGCGACGCCAGGTTCTCGGTGGTCTGCGTCGGGGAGAAGGTGGGCATCGGTTACGAGCGTCGCACGATCGTCGACGCCCGAGCGACAGACGCGCCGCACCCCTGCTGAGAAGAGCGTGTGATCACACGACGACGCCCCACCCGGAGCGTGTCCAGATGGGGCGGCGGTCGTAGAGGTCAGCTGCTCTGCGGGGGTTCCGGACGCTTGTAGACCGTGGTCGAGTGCTCGTCGCCAGCGGGGCCGGCGGGCTCGGCCGCCGACGCCCCGGCTTCGGATGCCGATGCGCCGGGAGTGGCGCTCGCCTCCCCTGCCGAGTATCCACCGGCCGGCGCTGCCTGCGACTGGCCGTAGGAACCATAGGTGGGCTGGGCGTAGGACGACCCGTAACCGGGGTACGCCGACGGAGAGTAGCCGGGCTGGCCGGTCTGGCCGGCCGTCGAGCCGTACGCGCTGGTCGCCGAATCGGACGGCGCGGGCTGGGCGGCACTCTGCGCCGTGGCGGAGGCGTCGGCCTGACCGGTCGCTGCACCGTACGCGGACGCATCGGCGGTCGGTGCCGCTGTGCCGGTGCCGTACGCGGTTGCGCCGGTCGCGGCAGCAGCCGGTGCAGCGGTCGCACCCGGCGCCACCTTGATGAGTCCGGCCTCGATGACCAGCCAGAAGATGGCGATCAGCGCGATGAGGATCGAGAAGACGATGACGATGATCGCACCGGCACCGGTCTCCGTCTCACCTTCCTTGGTCGCGATCTGAAAGACGCTGATGAACGACGCAGCCAAGGCCAGGGCAACCACCAGCGGCGCCGGCCGGAAGTCGAGCTTGGGCACCAGCGCCAGCAGCGCGAGGAAACCTGCGGTCACGATCAGCGCATACGGCACGACGAAGTAGGTCTCCCAGACCTTCGACGACACGTCGACGTATTCGCTCGAGTAGCTGCTACCGGTGGCGAAACCGCAGAACAGCACCACCAGGCCGAACAGACCGATGGTCCCGGCCACGATGAGCGGCGTGATGGCCGGCAGTCCCTGGCTCGGCGGACGCTGGGCGTAGCCGTAACCCTGCTGACCGTAGGCCTGCTGCCCATAGCTCTGCGGGTCGTAGCCTTGCTGTCCATAGGACTGCGGGTCATAGGACTGCTGGCCGTAACCCTGCTGCCCGTAGGACTGCGCACCCGACTGATCGGCGGCACCCGACTGCCCTGTGGCCTGCGGATATCCCGCCGCAGCGCTCTGCTGTCCATAGTCTTGACCGGTCGCGGGCTGCTGCCCGTACCCCCCGGGTTGATAGGTCATGAGTTCGCTCCTGCTCACAGATAGCTTGTAACCGTCGTTGCACACGCTACCGGTGGTGCACCTCGACGCGACACGGCCGTCCGTCACCAGTGGTGTCACCAGCTGTGTTCGCGACCTCGTTCGGCGTACCAGTCGATCAGGGAGTAGTCGTCAACGGCCTTCGGGTCGACGTTCACCTCGTCGTGACCGGCCAGGATCGCGGTGACCGGAACTTCCAGCTTCTTACCGGTACGCGTATGCGGGATGCCCGGTGCCTCGATCACCTCGTCGGGCACATGCCGCGGCGACAGCCGACGGCGGATCTCGGCCGCGATCCGACCGCGCAGCGCATCGTCGAGCGTCGCGCCCGGCACCAGGGTGACGAACAGCGGCATCCAATACGTGCCGCCCTCGCCGTCGACACCGAGGACAAACGCCTCGGCGATCTCGTCGAGCCCTTCGACCACCTCGTAGATGTCGGCCGAACCCATCCGAATGCCCTGCCGGTTGAGCGTCGCATCGCTGCGGCCGTGGATGACGAGAGAACCGCGGTCGGTGAGGGTCACCCAGTCGCCGTGCCGCCACACCGGACCGTCCGGGCCCGACCCTTCCCATACGTGCTCGAAATAGGCTGAGCGATAGCGTGATCCGTCGTCGTCGCGCCAGAATCCCACGGGCATCGACGGCATCGGGGCGGTCACCACCATCTCGCCGACCTCACCGACGCGCGTCGTTGCGTCCGGGGCCCAACTCTCCAGCGCCACACCGAGATAACGCACCGACAACTCGCCGGCGACCACCGGTTCGCCCACCGAGCCGCCCGCGAAAGCGGTGACCACGTCGGTGCCGCCACTGATCGACGAGATCGGCAGACCCGCCTTGACGTTCTCGTCGACCCAGGTGAACAGATCACCCGCCAACGACGACCCGGTGCTGCCGAGTGCGCGCAATGCGGACAGATCATGGTCGCGCCCGGGCACCAGACCGGCCTTGCGCGACGCCTGCAGCTGGCCGGGGCTGGTTCCGAAGTAGGTGACCTTTTCGTCGGCGACGATCTGCCACAGTCGGTCGGCATCTGGGTAGAGCGGAGATCCGCTGTAACACACGATCTTCGATCCGACGAGCAGTCCCGCGATCTGGAAGTTCCACATCATCCAACTCAGCGCGGTCTGCCACAGGAACACGTCGTCGGCCCCGAGTCCACCGTGCAGCCCAGCGGCCTTCAGGTGTTCGACGACGACACCGCCGTGTCCGTGCACGATGCCTTTCGGCCGGCCGGTGGTGCCGGAGCTGAACAACACCCACAGCGGGTGGTCGAAGGCCACTTTCACCGGTTGGAGGGTCGTCGGATCTCCTGCTGCCACCGCGTCGCGGTAGTCGAGCACGTCCGCATCATCCCCGCCACCCCCGACGACGATCCGCGCACGAAGCTCGGGCAGCAACGATGCGAGTTCCGCACTGTCGGCGGCCTTGTCGATGTCTTTACCGTTGTAGCGGTAGCCGTCCGCGGTGAAGAGCACCTTCGGTTCGAGTTGCCCCAGACGCCCGGCCGCACCCACCGGCGCGTAGTCCTGACCGCAGCCCGACCAGATGGCGCCGAGACTCGCGGTCGCCAGGAAGGCGACCACCGCCTCCGGAATGTGTGGCAGATAGGCTGCGACCACGTCGCCCTCTCCGACGCCGAGATCACGGAGGGTCGCGGCGAGCCCTGCGACCGCCGAACCCAGCTCGGCCCAAGAGATCTCGGAGCGGGCACCGGTCTCGTCGATCCCGACGATCGCCGCACCCGGCAGGCCCGAATGCCGCAGGATCTGATCCACATAGTTGAGGCGGATGTCGGGAAACCAACGGGCTCCGGGCATCTCGGAATTCGCCAGCACCGCGTCGGCGCCCTCGGCAAGCGGTTTCTCGGCGATGACGTCGAGATCGTAGAACTGCCACAGCGAGCGCCAGAACTCCGCGGGCTGATCGACCGACCACTGCCACAACGCCTCGTAGGTGTCGCCTACGTCGATGCCGTTGTCGCGCAGATGGGTTCGGAACTCGTCCATGTCCGATGAGCTCACAGATCTTGCCCGAGCAGTTCGATCGCCTCTTCACGCATCGCGACCTTGCGCACCTTGCCGGTGACGGTCATCGGGAATTCCTTCACCACGTGGACATAACGCGGGATCTTGTGACGCGCGATCTTGCCGTCGGCGAAGTCGCGCACGTCGTCGGCGGTGAGATCGGTGGCCGGTTCACGCAGGCGTACCCACGCCATCAGTTCTTCGCCGTACTTGTCGTCGGGAACTCCGATCACCTGGGCGTCGAGGATGTCGGGGTGGGTGTAGAGGAACTCCTCGATCTCGCGCGGGTAGATGTTCTCACCGCCGCGGATCACCATGTCCTTGATCCGCCCGGTGATGGCGGCATACCCATTGCGCGCCATCACCGCCAGATCACCCGTGTGCATCCAACCCTCGGAATCAATTGCCTCCGCAGTCTTCTCCGGGTTGTTCCAGTAGCCCTGCATGACGCTGTAACCACGGGTGCAGAACTCTCCGGTCTCGCCCCGATCCAGGGTCTCGCCGGTGACGGGATCGATCACCTTGATCTCCAGGTGCGGACCGACGCGTCCGACCGTCGTCACCCGCAATTCCAGCGGATCGTCGACGCGGGTCTGCGTGGACACCGGCGACGTCTCGGTCATGCCGTAACAGATCGACACCTCCGACATGTTCATCCGGTCGATCACCTGCCGCATCACATGTTCCGGGCACGGCGAACCGGCCATGATGCCGGTCCGCAGACTGGACAGATCGAACTCGGCGCCCGAATCGAGCAGCGCCAGTTCGGCAATGAACATCGTCGGCACGCCGTAGAGACTCGTGCACTTGTAGTCGGCGACGGCCCGCAGCGTGGCCTCCGGATCGAAGGCCGGTGCCGGAATCACCATCGCCGCACCGTGACTGGTGGCCGCGAGGTTGCCCATCACCATGCCGAAGCAGTGGTAGAACGGCACCGGGATGCAGATCCGGTCGGCGTCGGTGTAGTTCAGCAGCTCACCCACCAGGTACCCGTTGTTGCTGATGTTGCGGTGAGTGAGGGTGGCACCCTTGGGGAATCCCGTTGTGCCCGAGGTGTACTGGATGTTGATCGGGTCGTCGGGCGACAGCGAAGCAGCGATCTCCGCCACCCGGGCCAGTTCGTCCTCGCTCGGTTCCGCGATGAGTTCCTCCCAGCGCGCCGACTCGAACAGCACCACCTCACGAAGATCGGGACATTTCGCCCGAGCCTCGTCGAGCATGGTCGCATACGCCGAATCCTTGAACCGTTCGGCAGCGATCACCACGCTGATCTCCGACTGGGCCAGTGCGTACTCGACCTCGGTCTGGCGATACGCCGGATTGATGTTGACCAGGATCGCGCCGATCTCTGCCGTCGCGTATTGGGTGAACACCCACTCGTATCGGTTGGGCGCCCACACGCCCACCCGATCGCCGACTCCGACACCCATGCGCAGCAAACCCGCCGCAAGAGCGCGCACGCCGTGGCGGAATTCGCGGTAGGTCCACCGGAGATCCGCCGCCGCGTCGATCAGCGCGAGGTTGTCCGGATGTGCCTCGACGGTGCGAGCGAGTGTGGCACCGATGGTCTCGGTGAGCAGCGCGGGTGTGTCTTCACCTCGCGCGTAAGCCTTTTCGGTCATGGTTGTGCTCCGGTTCTCCCCGACTCACTCGTCGTTGTTCGAAACTTCTTTGGCGGCAGCCACTCTGGTGAGCACCATCTCGGCCTGACGCAACACCGGACCGTCGATCATCTGGCCTTCGAGGCTGAAGACCCCACCACCGCGCGCAGTCGATTCGTCGACCACGCGTTGGGCCCAGGTGACCTCGTCGCCCGCGGGTCGATAGCCGTCACGGATGTAGGGAACCTGGGATGGGTGGATGCAGGCAGTGGCGCTGTACCCGAGGGCCACCGCATCCCGCACCTCGTCGATGAGCCCCTCGGTGTCGTTGATGTCCAGGTGGACCGAGTCGACGGCGAATTTCCCGTGCGCCGCCGCCGCGATCCGGGTCGACGAACGAACCCAGCGGGCGACGTCTCGGTACTGGCCGGGGTGCTTCTCGTCGGGCCCGAATCGACTCGACTTACCGCCCAGCCCGGCGACCAGATCCTCGGCTCCCCACATCAATCCGACGCAGTTCACCACTTCGGCGATCTCGTGGGCGCGGGTCGCCCCCAGCGGTGTCTCGATCAACGCGATGGTCTGCAGCGCGGTGTCGACGATCGACGCAATGTCCTCGGCCTTGGCCTGCATGACAACGCGATAGTTGGTCTCGGCCACCGCGGCCAGGTCACGCCGATAGTCGCCGGTGCCGGCCGGGTTGATGCGCACGATGGTGCGATCCGGATCGATGGGGTTGGCCACCAGCGCCTCGCGGGCATCCGCCCGGCGGTCCGGTGCCACCGCATCCTCGAGATCGAGAATCACCACGTCGGCCCGTTCGAGCGCCTTCTCGTAGCGGTCGGGTCGGTCGGCCGGACAAAACAGCAACGCGGGCCCGGGCGGCAACCACGGGTTCGCCAGTTGTCGATTCGTGAAGTTCATCGTCATTGCGTCGGCCTTTTCCGCACCAGCGTGGCCCGCTGCGCCCGCGCGACGACCTCGCCGTGCTGATTGCGTCCTATGTGCGTCAAGTTCACCACGCCCTCCCCGGGTCGCGAACGCGATTCGCGCTTAGAGGTGCATTCGGTCTCGGCGTAGAGCGTGTCACCTGCAAAGAGAGGCGCGGGAAAGGCCACCTCGGAGAAGCCGAGGTTGGCCACCAGCGTGCCCTGGGTCAGCTGCGACACCGACAGCCCGACGATCGTCGACAAGGTGAACATCGAGTTGATCAGACGCTGCCCGCCGAAGCCGGGCTGCTGCGCCGACCACGCCGCGTCGAGGTGCAAGGCCTGGGTGTTCATCGTCAGCGTCGTGAACAGCACATTGTCGGCCTCGGTGACGGTCCGTCCGGGGCGATGCTCGTAGATGGTGCTCTCGGTGAACTCCTCGAACCAGAGCCCACGCTGCACGACGCGCTGCGGCTCGCTCAGCGGCAATCCCACGTCGCTTCGCTCGCTCAGCGGCAATCCCACGTCGCTTCGCTCGCTCAGCGGCAATCCCACGTCGCTTCGCTCGCTCATGCGAATCCCAACTCCCGCGCGATCAGCATGAGTTGCACTTCGGTGGTGCCCTCGCCGACTTCCAGGATCTTGGAATCGCGGTAGTGCCGTGCGACCGGATACTCGTTCATGAAGCCGTAGCCGCCGTGGATCTGGGTCGCCATGCGGGCGTTGTCCATCGCTGCCTCGCTGGCGATCATCTTGGCGATCGACGCCTCCTTCTTGAAGGGCTTGCCCGCCAGCATCTTCGCCGCCGCGTCGTAGTAGGCCGTGCGAGCCACGTGCGCGCGGGCCTCCATGCGCGCGATCGCGAACGAGACCGACTGGTACTGGCCGATCGGCTTGCCGAAGGACTGACGTTGCCTGGCGTACTTCACGCTTTCGTCGACGCAGCCCTGCGCCGCCCCGGTGGCCAACGCCGCGATCGCGATGCGCCCCTCGTCGAGGATCGACAGGAAGTTGGCGTAGCCGCGGCCCTGAGTGCCCAGCAGATTCTCCTTGGGCACACGCACATCGGAAAAACTCAGCGGGTGTGTGTCGGACGCATTCCAGCCCACCTTGTTGTAGGCGGGCTCGGCCACAAACCCCTCGGTGCCAGACGGCACGATGATCGTGGAGATCTCCTTGCGGCCGTTCTCGCGAGTGCCGGTGACCGCGGTGACGGTCACGAGCGAGGTGATGTCGGTCCCGGAGTTGGTGATGAACTGCTTGGCGCCGTTGATGATCCACGAGTCGCCGTCGTCCTTGGCGGTGGTGGCGGTCGCCCCGGCGTCGGAACCGGCGCCCGGTTCGGTGAGGCCGAAGCCCGCCAACGCCCGACCTGCGGTGAGATCGGGCAGATAGGTCTGCTTCTGCTCCTCGGTTCCGAAGCGGTAGATCGGCATGGCGCCGAGACTCACACCCGCTTCCAGGGTGATGGCGACCGACTGGTCCACCTTCCCGAGTTCTTCCAGCGCCAGGGCGAGAGCGAAGTAGTCGCCGCCCATGCCGCCGTACTCTTCGTCGAACGGCAGTCCGAACAGGCCCATCTGGCCCATCTGCGCGACCACCTCGTACGGAAAGCTGTGTTCGGCATCGTGTTTGGCCGCAACCGGCGCGACCACCGATTGCGCGAAGTCGCGCACGGTCGCGATGAGGTCGGTGTATTCCTGCGTCAGTTCCATCAGTTCTCCTCGGGAGCAGCGTTATCGGCGGCTTCTGTCTGAATCTGTGCGAGCACCTGCCCGGCGGACACCTTGTCGCCGACTTTGACCGTCAACGACACGGAACCGTCCACCGCGGCGGTGAGCGAGTGCTCCATCTTCATCGCTTCCACGACGACGACCGGGCTGCCCTGGCTGACGGTCTCGCCGTCGGTAACCGGAACGGCCACCACCGTTCCGGGCATGGGGCTGACGATCTCGCCGGCGTTGTCGTCGGCCGCCTCGTCGAGGATGGGGCGTGCCACCTCGAGTTGCCACGTGCCGTGCGGGCCGGCCACCCACCACGTGTCGCCGATGAGCGCCGACGACCACGACTGGCTGATCCCGTCGACGATCAAGCGTCCGGTCTCGGGCAGGTAGCCGACCGCAGCGCTCCACTCTGCAGCACTACTCGGCGCCGGCGTCTCGCCTTCTGTGGTCACCGTCGCCATTCCGGTGAGCGTGCGATGGCCGGTCTCGTCGACCCGGATCGAAACGGTGAAATGTTCTCCGCCACTGACCAATCGCATGGTCACCGGCGCCTTACCGCCGACCCGCCAACCCACGGCGGACTCCCACACGTCACTGCGATCACGAACTCCGATACGCGCCATGCCTGCCAGAGCGAGTGCTTCCGGGACGGGTGCCGGAGCCCGGTAGTCCACGACGAGTCGGTCGAGGAGTTCGGTGTCGAGGTCGGCATCGATCACGGCCTGCTGAGCCAAGACGTGGCGGCAGAAGTCGATGTTGGTGACCACGCCCAGCACCCGGGTGTGGGCGAGCGCGTGGTCGAGGCGTTCGAGTGCTTCTTCGCGGTCGGCACCATGCGCGATGACCTTGGCCAGCATGGGATCGTAGTCACTGCCCACGACCAGACCCGGAAGCATCGCGGAGTCCACTCGGATTCCGTTGCCCGGCAGGCTGTCCGGCTCGACGAGGAAGTCGATGCGTCCGCCCGTGGGCAGAAAGCCGTTCGCCGGATCCTCGGCATACACGCGAGCCTCGATGGCGTGACCGCGCAACACGACGTCGTCCTGGGTGAGGGCGAGCACCTCGCCACGCGCGACCCGAATCTGTTGCTCCACCAGGTCGACGCCGGTCACCAGCTCGGTCACCGGATGCTCGACCTGCAGACGGGTGTTCATCTCCATGAAGAAGAACTGGTCGGGGCGGTGCGCCGAGACGATGAACTCGACCGTGCCGGCCCCGGTGTAGCCGACGCTGCGGGCGGCGTCGCAGGCCGCGTCCCCGATTCGCGCGCGGGTGGCCTCGTCGAGCAGCGCCGACGGCGCCTCCTCGATGACCTTCTGATGTCGGCGTTGCAGTGAGCATTCGCGTTCGCCGAGGTGGATGACGTTGCCGTGGGTATCGGCGAGCACCTGCACCTCGATGTGGCGTGGGGTGTCCACGAAGTGTTCGAGGAACAGGGTGTCGTCACCGAAGGCCGACGACGCCTCCCGACGGGCGCGCGTCAGCGCATCGGGCAACCCGGCCGCGTCCTCGACACGGTGCATACCCTTGCCACCGCCGCCCGCGCTGGGCTTGATCAGCACCGGGAACCCGATGTCGGGGGCCGCCGAGATCAAGTCGTCGTCGGAGAGCCCGGGACGCGAGATACCGGGCACCACGGGCACATTCCGCTCGGTGACGGCGGCGCGAGCGGTGATCTTGTCACCCATCGTCGCGATCGCCTGGGCAGGCGGGCCGATGAAGACGATGCCCGCCTCGGCGAGCGCGGCCGCGAATTTCTGGTTCTCCGAAAGGAATCCGTATCCGGGGTGCACTGCGTCGGCACCGGTCTGCCGCGCCGCGTCGACCACCTTGGCGATGTCGAGATAGCTCTGGGTGGCGGCGGCGGGTCCGATGTGCACGGCAACATCGGCCTCGCGAACGTGACGTGCGTTCGCGTCGGCGTCGGAGTAGATCGCGATGCTTCGGATCCCCAAACGCCGCAGGGTGTCGATGACTCGGCATGCGATTTCGCCTCGGTTGGCGACGAGCACACTGCGAATGGGCCTGATCGTGTCGGTCATGTCATCACATCCGGAAGACGCCGTAGTTGGCATCTGCTAGGGGCGCGTATCGGCAAGTCTCCAAGGCCAATCCGAGCATGGTTCGGGTGTCCGCGGGATCGATGATCCCATCGTCCCACAGTCGGGCGGTGGAATAGTAGGCATCGGACTGCCGCTCGAACTGTTCGCGGATGGGCGATTTGAAGGCCTCCTCCTCGTGGCTGGCCCACTCCTGTCCCGACCGCTCGATCTGATTGCGACGCACCGTCGCCAGGGTGTCGGCGGCTTGCGGGCCGCCCATCACCGAGATGCGGGCGTTGGGCCACATCCACAGGAAGCGGGGCGAATACGCGCGACCACACATGGAGTAGTTGCCGGCTCCGAAGGAGCCGCCCACCATGACGGTGAGTTTGGGCACCCGGGCGCAGGCAACCGCGTTGACCATCTTGGCCCCGTTCTTGGCGATGCCGCCCTCCTCGTAGGCGCGTCCGACCATGAAACCGGTGATGTTCTGCAGGAATACCAGCGGAATCCGACGCTGATCGCACAACTCGATGAAATGCGCTCCCTTGAGCGCGGATTCACTGAACAACACCCCATTGTTGGCGACAAAGCCGACGGGATGGCCGTGCACATGAGCGAAAGCGGTGACCAGCGTGGTTCCGTAGTTCTCCTTGAACTCGCTGAATTCACCTGCGTCGCTGATGATCCGGATGACCTCGCGGACGTCGTACGGAGTGCGCGGGTCGGTGGGCACCACGTCGTAGAGGTTGGTCTGAGGCGCCAGCGGTTCGCGCGGCGCGACCGTGTCCCACTGCGGCGCGGCGCGCGGCCCGAGGGTGGCCACGATGTCGCGGACCTTGGCGAGGGCCTGCTGATCGTTGTCGACGAGGTGGTCGGTGACACCGGAGACCGACGAGTGCATGGCACCACCACCGAGTTCTTCGGCGGTCACGTCCTCGCCGGTGGCCGCTTTCACCAGGGGTGGGCCGGCCAAGAAGATCGTGCCCTGGTTGCGGACGATCACCGTTTCGTCGCTCATCGCCGGGACGTAGGCGCCGCCCGCGGTCGACGACCCGAGCACCGCAGAGATCTGCGGGATGCCCGCGGCGCTCATGGTCGCCTGGTTGTAGAAGATGCGTCCGAAGTGCTCGCGATCGGGGAACACCTCGTCCTGCTGCAGCAGCATCGCGCCGCCGGAGTCGACGAGGTAGATGCACGGCAGCCGATTGGCCGCCGCGATCTCCTGCGCCCGCAGGTGCTTCTTGACGGTGACCGGGTAGTAGGTGCCGCCGGAGACCGTCGCGTCGTTGGCGACGATCATGCATTCCCGGCCGGCCACGCGTCCGACGCCGGCGATCACACCCGCGGCGGGCGCCTTGTCGTCGTACATCCCCCAGGCGGCGAGCGGCCCGACCTCGATGAACGGTGACCCGACGTCGAGCAGGCCGTCGACGCGATCGCGAGGCAGCAGCTTTCCGCGCGATTCGTGACGGGCACGCGCTTTCTCGCCTCCGCCGGCGGCGACGGTCGTCAGCCGTTGACGCAGCACGTCGAGGTTCTGCTCGTGCGCGGTTCGGAACCCCTCGACCGTTGTGGTCATCATTGACCTTTCAGTTACTGGTCATTAACTGAATAGGACGGTACACGACTTGGCCGTCGATGTCAGCCACCTGCCGAAAGTCGAGTACGAGGCTCTCCGACAGCGATCAGTATGATTTTTCGTCCGGAATCCGAACCAAAATCCATACTGATCAGACAACCCTTTCGACGACGTCCGAATCAGTCTTCCTCAGTGCGCTCCGAGGGCACTATGCCCTCGGGGACAGGTCACGGCGACCACTTCAGACAGCCGACTCCCAGCGCCGGCCGGTCAGTCCGCCGGAGCCCACGCCAGCCCGTCGGATATCGGTACCCAGCGGGAAGAGGGCCGTGGAGCGCGACGAGGCGACGATGATCCACGAAAAATAGGGGAAGAAACTCGTCCCCTACTCCTGGAGTCCTCCCCGCGAATTTTCTCGCGGACGACTCAACAAGCAGGGGCAGAAATCAGGGGAAGAACCTTCCCCTACTTTCAGTGGCCCGGTGGCTCGCTGACGTGGCCCGTTCACCTGCCCTTCGAACACCTCAGGGAGCGGTGGGGGGTGGCGGACGCTTACGCGCAGGTCAGAGCGCTAGTCACCGAACTCTGCGGATCAGCACACTCGGCCAAGCGTGACGCGGGTCACTTCCGTCTCGTACATTGGTGGGGAACCCGCCACCCCTGGGTTCCGTACAACCACGTCGCCCGACGCCACACCCCGGCCAACGGCGACCGACACAATGAAGGCCAGGTAACCCCATGACCCTCGCAGACGACCGCGCGCGCAAACTCGTATCAGCCCAGGTAGAGCAGCGCGCAGACGGCAACGACGGCTTCTCGCTCGACGATCGCTATACGCGCGATTCGGGCACCATCTTCCTCACCGGCACCCAGGCATTGGTGCGCATGGTCCGCGACCGGGCCCGCGTCGACCGCCGCCAAGACCTACGAACCGCATCCTTCATCTCCGGCTACGAGGGCTCACCGCTCGCGGGCTACGACCTCGAGATCGCGCGTCGTCGTGAGTACCTCGATCCGTACGACATCGTCCATCGTCCCGGGCTCAACGAGGAGCTCGCAGCGACGTCGGTGATGGGGTCGCAGTTGGCCGCGCAGGTGGGATCGCTCGCGGACAACCGCGATGGCGTCGTCGGTTACTGGTACGGGAAGGCTCCCGGGCTCGACCGGGCGACCGACGCACTCCGGCACGCCAACCTCATCGGCACCCATCCCGACGGCGGCGCCGTGGCCCTCGTCGGTGACGATCCGGGCGCCAAGAGTTCGACGGTCCCCTGCGCGTCGGAGATGGCGCTGGCCGATCTGTACATGCCGATCCTCTACCCCGCCGACTCGCAGGACATCCTCGACCTCGGCGTGCACGCCGCGATGATGAGCCGGGTGAGCGGCCTGTGGACGTCGATGAAGATCTCGGCGCATGTCGCCGACGGCGCCGCCACCGCAGACGTCGATCCGGCACGCATCACCCCGGTGTACGGCAATCTCGGGCGTAGTCCGCACGTCCCAAGCGGGCGCCTCCTGGGCGCGAATCTGATGGAGCTCGAACAGAATCAGCTCACCACCCGGCTGCCACGGGCCCTGGAGTACGCGCGTCTCAACGGCATCAACCGTGTGGTCGTGTCCAGCCCGGACGATCGGATCGGCATCGTGGCGGCCGGCAAGACCTATCTCGACCTTCGAGAAGCGTTGCGTCTCATGGGTATCACCGACGACGATCTCCGCCGCCTGGGCATCCGCATCCTCAAGCTCGGCATGGTGTACCCGATCGAACGCGAGATCCTCGATCGTTTCATGTTCGGCACCGCCCGGGGCGACCTCGACGAGGTGATCGTCATCGAGGAGAAGCGCGACTTCATCGAAACGATGATGCGCGACATCCTTTTCCGGCATCCTCGGGCACCCCGCATCGTCGGCAAGGTCAACGAGGATGGGTCGACACTGTTCTCCCGCTTCGGTGAACTCGACGTCGATTCCGTCACGCGCGGTCTCGCCGGACGCCTTGCGCGGCACGGGGTCGACGCCGCGCATGCATGGCTCGACCGTAAGGCGGCCCGCGGTACTCGCATCGAACTGCCGCTGGCGGTGCGGACCCCGTACTTCTGCTCCGGGTGTCCGCACAACAGTTCCACCAAGGTGTCGCCCGACACCTTGGTCGGCGCCGGAATCGGTTGTCACGCCATGGTGTTGCTGATGGATCCGCGGCAGGTCGGCGACGTCGCCGGTGTCACCCAGATGGGTGGCGAGGGCGCGCAATGGCTGGGCATGGCACCGTTCGTGACCGCCGACCATTTCGTTCAGAACGTCGGCGACGGAACTTTCATGCATTCCGGTTCGCTCGCGTTGCGAGCAGCAGTCGCCTCGGGCGAGAACGTGACCTACAAACTCCTCTACAACGGGACGGTCGCGATGACCGGCGGCCAGGATCCGGTCGGCGCGATGAGCCTCCCACGCCTCACGTCGTTGCTGATCGACGAGGGGGTCAAACGCGTCGTCGTGACCTCCGACGATCCGCATCGGACACGTTCACTGCGGCTACCGTCGACGGTCGAGGTACGCCACCGCGACGAGATGCTGGACGTCCAAACCGAATTGGCCGCTGTTCCCGGCGTCACCGTGTTGATCCACGATCAGCATTGCGCAGCGGAGAAGCGCCGTAAGCGCAAGCGGGGCACGATGGAAACCCCGAAGACGCGGGTGATGATCAACGAGCGAATCTGCGAGGGATGCGGCGACTGCGGCGAGAAGTCGAATTGCCTGTCGGTCCATCCGGTGTCGACGGAGTTCGGGCGCAAGACACGCATCGATCAGAGCTCGTGCAACCTCGATCTCTCGTGCCTGAAAGGCGACTGCCCGTCGTTTGTCACCGTCACTCCCGGAACCAAGCGGCAACCGGTTCGGGCGCAGGACATTCCGGCGTCGGATGTTCCGACACCGATGTTGCGTGCAATGCGGGACACCTTCTCGTTGCGCGTGACCGGCATCGGCGGAACCGGTGTGGTGACGGTGTCGCAGGTGCTCGCGACGGCGGCCGTGCTCGACGGTCGGTGGGCGAGAACCGTGGACATGACCGGTCTCGCCCAAAAGGGCGGCGCGGTGGTCAGCGACGTCAAGGTGTCGTCACATCCGGCCGAGCAGGCCGCGAAGGTGGCCTCCGACGACTGCGACCTCTACCTGGTCTGCGACCCGCTGGTCGGCACCGACCCGGTCAACCTGAAGGTGGCCGCGGCCGAGAAGACGGTCGCGGTGGTCTCGACGACGCAGATCCCGACGGGACTCATGGTCATCGACACGACCGTCGGTTTTCCCGCAGCCGCACAAGTGCATTCGGCCATCGACTCGCGGGTCGCGCGGGCCGTCTACCTGGATTCCGGCGCCGTCTCGACCGCCCTGTTCGGCGACGAGCAGTACGCGAGCATGCTGATGGTCGGGGCTGCGTATCAGACCGGGGCGCTGTCGATCTCGGCCGAGTCGATCGAACGCGCGATCGAACTCAACGGTGTTGCGGTGTCGGCGAACACGCAGGCGTTCCGACGTGGCCGCCAGGTGGTCGCCGACCCCGATGCGGTGACCGCGGTCCTCGACGCGCTGCACGGCCGCGACGATGCTGGTACCGAGCCTGGTGACGCTGCACGGCGTGCCGTCGATGCGGTCGGCATCACCGGCGACCTCGCGCGGACTGTCGCGATCCGGTACGACGAACTCACCGCCTACGCCGACGAGCGTTATGCCCGTGAATATCTCGACGTGGTCCGGCGAGTGCACACCGAGGCCGGTGACGCCGGCCTGACCGATGCGATTGCCCGCAACCTGTACAAGTTGATGGCCTACAAGGACGAGTACGAGGTGGCGCGCCTGACCGCTGACCCGGACTTCTCGTCACAGGTCGCCGAGCAGTTCGGGGACGACGCCAAGGTCGCGGTTCGGCTGCATCCGCCGACGCTGCGTGCGCTCGGGAAGAAGGAGAAGATGTCGCTGGGCGCGTGGAGCACGCGCCCGATGTCGGGGTTGGCCCGGATGAAGCGGTTGCGAGGCACCGCGCTGGACCCGTTCGGCCGCACCGAGATCCGACGGACCGAGCGCGCACTCATCGTCGAGTACCGGGAGCTCGTCGAGTCGATGCTCGCTGCGATCGACTCCGGCAGGATCGACGCGGAGCGGTTGGTCGCTGTCGCCGACCTGCCCGACATGGTCCGCGGCTACGAGAACATCAAGATGCGCAACGTCGAGCAGTATCATCGCGAGTTGTCGCGCATGCGAGGTGAATTGGGTATCTGACGGTCGAGTGGAGACCGACAAAGCCCCCTCCGCCGGCTGAGGTGCGAGCTTGCGAGCCTCGAAGACATCCCAGGGGTCCAAGTTGTCAAGCGGCTTGGTCGTTGCGGTGTGCCCAGGCGGTGGTTTCGTCGTAGGGTTTCCCGGTTTT
>NZ_JBSFQL010000027.1:0-70292 GCF_053588675.1 Gordonia sp. NPDC003422 | reverse complement strand
ATTATCTGTTTGTTTTTGCTTAACGGGCGTTCGCCAGAACGGGCGTTCTCCAACTCGGCACCGGTTGTCGCGAGAACGGTCGCTCCGTATATGCACCCGAGTTCATATACACACAGTTGCATAGTGCGCTGTTGCAGTGTTAGCGTCGGATCATGGCGCTCGAGCATGCGATCCTCGTATCCCTGGCCGAACGCCCCGGCACGGGGTACGAGATCGGTCAGCAGTTCGACCGGTCGATCGGCTACTTCTGGTCGGCAACCCATCAGCAGATCTACCGAACCCTGAAGAAGCTGCACACCGACGGACTCGTCAGCTTCGAGTCGGTGGCCCAGAACGGACGGCCGGACAAGAAGCTCTACACCATCTCCGACGACGGCCGAAAGGTGTTGGCGGACTGGGCGATGAGCCCCACACCCCTGCAACCACTGCACAGCGACCTCGGGGTCAAGCTCCGGGCCGCCGAGTTCGGCGATCTGGCTGCCATCATCGGCGAACTCAAGGCGCATCGGGACGAGCATCTCGCCCAGTTGGCCATCTACCAAGGCTTTGCCGCCGACTACTACCCCGACCCGACGTCGTTGACCGGACGAAAGCTGCACCAGTACTTGGTGCTCCGCGGCGGCCTTCGCCAGGAGCAGAGCTTTGTCGATTGGTGCGACGAGGTCATCGAGGCCCTCGAACGCGAACTCTCATCCTGACCACCACCCGACCGATCAATCCCCTGAGATGAAAGGCAACGCCATGTCAGCCCACACGGCCGAGCGCAATCCGCACTTCCCCCACCTTTTCGAGCCGCTGCAGATCGGCGGCATGACCATCAAGAACCGCCTGGTCATGGGGTCGATGCACACGGGACTCGAAGACCGGGTGTGGGACGCCGACAAGCTCGCCGCGTACTTCGCCGAGCGCGCGAAAGGCGGTGCGGGTCTGATCATCACCGGCGGCTTCGCCACCAGCCGCACGGGCGTGCTCTCCCCGGCCGGCGGCAAGCTGACCAACGTCCTCGAGGTCAAGCGTCACAAGAAGGTGACCCAGGCCGTGCACGACGAGGGCGGCAAGATCGCGATGCAGCTGATCCACGCCGGTCGCTACGGCTACAACCCGTTCAAGGTCGCCGCCGGGTCCGAACCGTCGCCCATCCACCCGTTCAAGCATCTGAAGATGACCGAGCCGATCATCTGGCACGTCATCCGTACCTTCGGCCGCTCGGCCAAACTGGCGCGTCAAGCTGGGTACGACGCCGTCGAGATCATGGGCGGCGAAGGCTATCTCATCAACCAGTTCCTGTGCCCGCACACCAACGACCGCACCGACAAGTGGGGCGGAACCACCGAGAATCGGCAACGCTTCCTGGTGGAGGTCATCAAGGAGATGCGTCGCCAGGTGCCGCGCGATTTCCCGATCATCCTGCGCCAGTCCATCGCCGACCTGATCCGCAAGGGCCAGACGTGGGACGAGGTCGCGCTCATGGCGCGCAAGGCCGAGGAGCATGGCGTCGACGCCATCAACACCGACATCGGCTGGCATGAGGCGCAGGTCCCGACAATCGTCACCTCGGTGCCCCGCGGCGCGTTTGTGAAGTTCACCGAACGACTCCGCGACCAGGTGTCCATCCCCCTCATCGCCGCCAACCGCATCAATACCGCGGAACTGGCCGAGGAAGTCCTCGAGCGTGGCCGCGTCGACGCCATCCAGATGGCTCGCCCGTTCCTCGCGGATCCGCAACTCGCGATCAAGGCACAAGAGGGACGTTCCGACGAGATCAACACCTGCATCGGCTGCAACCAGGCGTGCCTCGATCACGCCTTCGTCGGCAAACACGTTTCGTGCCTTGTCAATCCGCAGGCCGGACGCGAGACCACATTGCTTCTCGGTCCGACGCGTCGGGCCAAGCGGGTGGCGGTCATCGGCGCAGGACCGGCCGGCTTGTCTGCCGCGGTCGCCGCAGCCAAGCGTGGCCACAAGGTCGACCTGTACGAAGGCGGACCCAGCATCGGCGGCCAGTTCTCGATCGCGTCGCGCATCCCGGGTAAGGAAGAGTTCCGGGAGACCATCCGCTACTTCACCCGACAACTCGAGATCAACAACGTCAACGTCTTGCTGAACAAGCGAGTCACCGCCGATGAGATCATCGACGCGAAGTACGACGACGTAATCGTCGCGACCGGCGTCACACCCAGAATCCCGAGCATCCCGGGCGTCGACCACCCGATGGTGATGTCCTACGCCGACGCCGTGCTCGGACGCCGCGAGATCGGCAAGCGGGTGGCCGTCATCGGTGCCGGCGGCATCGGCTTCGACGTCAGTGAATTCCTCACCACCGACGAGTCGCCGTCGCTGAATCTCAAAGAGTGGGAACAGGAATGGGGCGTCACCGAGGACGGCTCCAAACCCGGCTTCGTCACCAAGCCGCGGCCGCTGCCGGCCATCCGCGAGGTGTACCTCGTGCAGCGCAAGTCCGGCAAGCAGGGCAAGACGCTCGGCAAGACCACGGGCTGGGTGCACCGCGCGACGATCAAGATGAAGGGCGTCGAGCAGATCTCGGGTGCCCATTACGACAAGATCGACGACGCCGGACTGCACCTGAGTTTCCGTGACGAGGAAGGCAATGTCACCGATACCCGGATTCTCGAGGTGGACAACGTCGTCGTGTGTGCGGGCCAGGAATCGGTGCGCGAGCTGATCGACCCGCTCACCCTCGCCGGCGTCACCACGCACGTGATCGGCGGTGCCGACCTGGCCGCCGAACTCGACGCCAAACGGGCCATCCGGCAGGGTACCGAGGTGGCGGCGGGCATCGGCTGACCGGGCCCGATACGGCTGGCGGCTACGATGGCCGCCATGCCGTTGCCGTCACCCACCGAATCCGCTCGAGCCGTCGTCACCGGGGCATCATCCGGGATCGGCATGGAACTGGCGCGCGCACTGGCTGCGCGTGGCCATTCGCTGATCCTGGTCGCCCGCCGCGGCGACATTCTCGAAGACCTCGCCGGCGAGCTGCAGGATCGGCACGGCGTTGTTGCCGAAGTTCGCGCGGTGGATCTCTCCGAGCCGCCCGCTGTCGAGGTTCTGGTCGCCGAGTTCGCCGACCGAGAGATCTCGATCTTGTGCAACAACGCCGGGATCGCCACGTTCGGCGCCGTGAGCGAGCTCGACCCCGCATATGAGCGTGCGCAGGTTCTCTTGAACGTCAACGCGGTTCACGACCTGACCCTCGCGGTTCTCCCCCAGATGGTCCAGCGTGGATCGGGGGGCATCTTGATGGTCGGGTCTGCCGCGGGCAACATGCCGATTCCCAACAACGCCACCTACGCCGCCACCAAGGCCTTCGTGAACACGTTCAGCGAGTCGGTGCGCGGCGAGGTGGCCGGGCAGGGCGTGCACGTAACCTTGCTGGCCCCAGGACCCGTGCGTACCGAGACACCATCGGCCGACGACGCGTCGATCGTCGACCGGATGGTGCCCGACTTCCTCTGGCACTCGAGCACCAAGGTTGCCGAGATGAGTCTGGATGCCTTGGCGCACAACAAGATGCGCGTCGTCCCCGGCACCCTGTCCAAGGCCATGTCGGTGGCCGGCGGCTACAGCCCGCGGGCAATCGTCGCACCGATTGTCGGCTCCTTCTACAAGAAGCTCGGTAACGACGAACACTGATCGAACCCGGAGTCGGTGATCGAGCGTCGATTCGTCGGGTTACTCGAAGGACATCTCGGACTCGGTTAGCGCGGGTCGCGTTAGGTGATCTCGACACGGTGCCTCGCCTAGCGGCTCGATCAGCGGGGGTGGCTCTACCTCCGTCGCCTACCCGTCCCGAAGATCGCGCGACTGAACTCTCGCCCCGCAGCACTGGCCGCCGATCGCAGGAAACTCTGCATCGGCTTGCTGGTGAGCACCTCGGTGAGCACTCCGGGCTCCTCAGGCGCTGGCTTGGGCGCAGGAGCCGGCGCGGGCGCGGGTGCGGGCGGCGGCGGTGGTGCGTCCGGTGATTCGTTCGGGGCCAACACCTTTGCGGTCAGCTTCTCGTATGCCGATTCCCGGTCGATCGACTGACCGTACTTGGCATACAGCGGACTTGCCTTGGCGGCAGCGGTGATGCCTTCGGCGCCAACGGCTTCCATCGACGAGCGGGGCGGACGCATGATCGTCCAGGCAACCGGCGTGGGCGCACCCTTCTCCGACAGCACGGTGACGACGGCCTCGCCGGTGCCCAACGATGTCAGCGCCTGGTCGAGCTTGTAGACATCGGAGACGGGGTAGGTCTTGACGGTCTTGCTGAGCGCCTTCTGGTCGTCGGGCGTGAACGCGCGCAGCGCGTGTTGAATTCGAGCGCCGAGCTGCGACAACACCTCGTTGGGGATGTCGGTCGGCAGCTGCGAACAGAAGAACACGCCGACACCCTTGGAGCGAATGAGTTTGACGGTCTGCACCACCTGGTCGACAAAGGCCTTCGACGCGTCGTCGAACAGCAGATGGGACTCGTCGAAGATGAACACCAGTTTGGGCTTGTCGATGTCGCCGACCTCCGGCAGGAACTCGAACAGGTCGGCCAGAATCCACATCAGGAAGGTGGAGAACAGCGCCGGTCGCGCGGCCTGCGCACCCAGTTCGAAGAGCGTCACGATGCCGCGGCCGTCCGGCGCCAGTCGGAGCAGATCGGCCGGCTCGACCTCCGGTTCGCCGAAGAAGGTGTCGCCACCGTCGGCCTCCAGATTCGTGAGGGCGCGCAGGATCACCCCGGCCGTCTGCGTCGAGACACCGCCGATCGCCTTCAACTCCGGTTTACCCTCGTCGCTGGTGAGGTGGGCGATGACCGAGCGCAGGTCTTTCAGATCCAGCAGCGGCAGACCCTTCTGATCCGCCCAGTGGAAGATCAGTCCCAACGTGGATTCCTGGGTTTCGTTGAGCCCCAACACCTTGCTCAACAGAATCGGCCCGAAAGAGGTGATCGTTGCGCGGATCGGCACACCGATACCTGTCGAGCCGAGCGACACGAACTCGACCGGATATGCAGACGGCTGCCAGTCATCGCCGGTCTGCTGCGCACGCGCCGTGATCTTGTCATTGGTCACCCCCGGTTGGCTGAGGCCCGACAGGTCACCCTTGATGTCGGCCATCACGACCGGCACCCCGTTGGCCGAGAGTTGCTCGGCGATGAGCTGCAGCGACTTTGTCTTACCGGTGCCGGTCGCACCCGCGACGAGACCGTGCCGATTCATCATCGCGAGCGGGATGCGCACCCTGGCTGCGGGGTCGACCTGGCCGTCGACCGACACCGTCCCCAGTTCCAGCGACGTCGACCCGAACGCGTACCCGGCGGCGATCTTCTGGGCCGGGCTGGGTTCGGCAGGCGGATTCGTGCTCTGGTCTGGGCCATTGGCGTCGGTCACGGGCGTCCTCTCGTCGACGAGCATCCTCGAGAGCAACAATAGCGATCGACACCTGTTGGTTAAGCTCGATGCGTGCAGGACAAACTGGTGTGGATCGATTGTGAGATGACCGGCCTGGATTTGGGGTCCGACAAGCTCATCGAGATCGCTGCTCTGGTCACCGACGGTGACCTCAACGTTCTCGGCGAGGGTGTGGACATCGTGATCCACGCCGACGACGACGCTCTGGCCGGCATGCCCGACGTTGTCACCAAGATGCATGCGGCGTCTGGGCTCACCGAGGAAGTGCGCGCATCCACGGTCACCTTGGCCGAAGCCGAGAATCGCGTGCTCGAGTACATCCGCAAGCACGTGACCACCGCCGGAGCGGTTCCACTCGCCGGCAACTCCATCGCCACCGACCGCGGGTTCATCTCCCGGGACATGGCCGAACTCGACGCCTACCTGCACTACCGCATGGTCGACGTCAGCTCCATCAAGGAACTGTGCCGCCGCTGGTATCCACGCATCTACTTCGGGCAGCCGGAGAAAGGTCTGGCCCACCGCGCCCTCGCCGACATCAAGGAATCGATCCGCGAGCTGCGCTACTACCGTGCGGCCGCGTTTGTTCCGCAGCCGGGCCCCGACGCCGACGCCCTCACCGCCATCGTCGAGGAACTCGGCCCCGCCTGAACGCGCTGGTCATCAACCGATTGGTGTTGGATGGCGGCCACCCGCTAGAGTATGACCTTGGCTCTGGGACCCGGCGCATCACACCTGGGTTTCCGACGCCGATGGTGGATGTAGTTCAGTTGGTAGAGCACCAGGTTGTGATCCTGGCTGTCGCGGGTTCGAGTCCCGTCATCCACCCCGCAGGTGGGAGGGCATTTTTGCCCTCCCACCTTTTGCTTTCGGATCACCCGGCGCACCCTTCGTGCAACGCTTCTGACCTCCGCAGATAGATAGGCCCCGGTCGGTGTTCACAGCACCAGCCAGGGCCTCGACACACCGGAGGCTCGTTCCGATGCATCGTCATCACACCCTATCCGCCGTCGCGGGCGCTGTAGCGTTCGCCGCGGCCGCGTATTTCATCCCGCTCGGCGTCATGTCCCTCTGCATCGAACTGGGGTGGCACGCATGAGCACCAAGCATCCCGTCATCGATTCGACGTTCCACGCCTGCTGCAACGCGATCGGCGCCCAGCACGCTGACGGTTGCCAAGCAGCCGACCGCCGCGCACGACTCATCTCGGAAACCCGCCACCTCATTCAGCAGGTCGACACCCGCGCACTCACCACCGACGAACTGCATGACTTCGTTCTGTTGCTGCGGTGTTTCGTCCCTCAACCTGCCGGATCGGTAGTGGTTCAGCGATGAGCGCCACCGACAGTCAGCTCACCGCGTGGTGGAACCTGCATGACGTCGCTCGCGAGGTGGGTGTCGACGTCGACCAGATCCGCAGCGCGTTGCACGACCTTGAAGACCAGCTCGACAATGGTGCGGCCGGGGACTCGACGCGCGTCGCCGAGTTCGCAGCCACAGTCCGGCAAGGCGTGATCGCTGTGTGCCGCAAAGGCACGGACGAGGCATCGACCCTGACGGCAGCGCAGTTGTTCCGCGCTGCGGACGCGCTCGGCATGCGCGCTGCTGGACTGCTCGGGGTCACCGAATGAGCGGCACCGATCGCAGTGCGCTCCTCGAGCGTCTAGCCCAGTTGTTCGACGCATTCGAGTGCACCTGCATGACGACGAGCCAGCTCCACATGCTCACTGTCGTCATGGAGGCGATCACGCGGACACCCGCGCGGCCCGCTGACCGTGACATGTGGTTGCGCGAGTGCACCGACGCCTGCCGATCCCTCGAACCGTCGACGCTCGATACCGATGCCTTGATCGTGGCCGCACACATACTGCGCAGTGTCCGTGGCAGCACCGCACCTCACCGACCGGTACTCACTCTCGTCTGACCTGTCGCGGTGCTGATCACCGCGACTGCCCTCACGGTGAACCGTGGCGCTCATCCCCACGGTTGCCGGTTCGATTCCGGCCAGGGCTCGACGCACGCGACCAATTCGACTGCGTGCCCGTCGCTCTCGCACAGTCCGACGCAAACCGACTGACGTGCCGTAGCTCAGTCCCCAACCGGCACTTGGGGCCACCGATCCCGACCTCGCGAACCGAGACCCGGTGCCACAGCGATACCGCCTACCCTCCGGGTCAGGTGGCAACACGCCGTGGCCGGACGCGATAGGGGCATGGATTCGTGGAGACGCCGGGGACGGGGCAACGACACCGGCACCCTTGGGTTCCTTCTGGCTCTGCTCGGGCAGTGTCCGCCCCGAGTGCGTGAGGAACGTGCCTCGTCGGGAGTCAGTGACTACTCGTCACTGACTCCGAGTGAGGAACGTGCCGATCTACAGATTATGAATGCTGTTGTGGCAGTGGATGCAGTCGGCTTGGGCTGGTTCAGTACGGGTGTAGGTGGCGGGCCTGGACTGGCCGAACGTTGGCGCGGGACAGGTTGCCTTCGGCCTTGGCCTCGGTGACCGCCTCCTCAAACTGGGTGTCGGAAACGTTGTCGGTCATGTCGTAGATGCCACCGCCACGGTTGTTGGCGTGGTATTGACCGTGCAGCTCGCTTGATGACGCGAAATCGGATGGGGTCGGCTTTCGATCTGATTCTTCTGTAGATTCAGATCGCCTTCCGGCCTTCACCTCTCGGCGGTGCACGCCCAGCCGAGTCGCGCGTGCCTTGGTTTCTTCAGGTGTCTCAACCGACCCGTTCGCCTGTCCATCGCGGATCGCAACGCCAAGACCCCGTTCGGCGTGGCGGCAGAACTCGGCGGCGTCGCAGGCGACCTCTTCAACGGCAAGGAGGTAGTCCCGCACCTGGCGCGCCACGCCGGAGTCACGCAGCAGCATCCCAACGCGGAGGACAGCTCGGCGCGGAAAAAGGGCGATGGTGCTGGCAGAGGAGGGGAGTTTGGTTTGAAAACTCTCCTCGAATGCCGATCGGGTGACAACCCGGTAACCGTCCGCTTCGATCTCGTCGCGGTTGCGTGAGACGAGTGCCGAGATTGTGTCGCGGGGGACGTCGTAGAAGGCGGCGACGCTTTCGGTCATCACGTGCATGTCGTCGGGCAGTGTGGCGAGCACGCCCACCTTGTCGAGGACATCGGCGCGGCATCAGTCGTCGTCGGCGCCGAGTTCGACCACGCCGTCGATGACGGTCGGTTCACGGCCTTCGGTCCACGAGAATGGGAACAGTGAGCCGTCAACCACGGTCAGCGGGAACCGGGCACCCGTCCCGATCGACCCATAGCGCACCGTCTTTCGTGGTTTCTCTCGCCGATCAGCCGGCGGTTTCCAGGCGTCGGGGTACTCGTCACTCACCGCGCGGCACCTCCTGCTCGTCGAATTCCACCAGCCGGTCACCCGACAGCAAGAACCTGCGCCCGCCATGCAGATCGAACCGACCCGACACCGTGCCCATCACACTCGACTCCACGAATGCGAGATAGTCCTCGGCGACCTCGATGTCAGATGCCTCGACGGCCTGCACACACTCGCCGATGGTCCGGCCGTGCGGCGCCCAACGCTCCCGGTGCTTACGCTCGTAGGCGACGAGCAGATCACGCACATACACGCCGGCCGCAACGTCTCCCGCGGGTCTACGCGCCACGACCCTGCCACCTCACATTTGCCGCCCGACGCGCCTGCACAGACCTCGGACCCTTCACCTTGGGCAACACGGCCGCCGCGGATACGTCCAGGTCCAGGCGAGCCACCAGGGACGCGATCTGAGAGCGGCACGCGCGGGCCTCCGACAGCATCGGATGCGATACCGGCTGCCCCTGCGAGCCCTTGACGACCAGGTTGTCGACCGAGCCGAGAACCTGCTCGATCCGAGCGAGATCGTCAGCCGTCGCACACGCCTGACGTAAGACCTCGAGCTCGCGGGCATCGAGCATCAGACCGTCGTCGGCGACCTGCTGGGTGATGGTCCGCCACAACGTGCGACCAGCCTTGGCCAGCGACGACGGACACCGTGGGGGCTTCACATCGGTCATCGGGGGGCTCCAATCGAAAAACGGGGACTGAGCATGTCGCATGCAGGACGGGGAAGGCTATGCATACCGTGTGCGCTGTGGGGGTCGGGAAGGGCCATGCCCCTGGGGGGGTGGTCATCGGCTGCCGGGGTGGGGTTCGTCGGGTAGGTGGAGGCGTGCGCGGCGTGCTGTGATGCCGGCGCGGCTTTCGGCTTGGGTTTTGGTGGTGTGACAGGGGCGGCAGAGTAGTCGGGCGTTGTCGGGGGTGTCGGTTCCGCCGCGTTTGACGTTGAGGATGTGGTCGAGGTCGAGGCGGACTTGTCGGCCGTCTGCTCCGCATTGTGAGCAGTGGTTGCCGTCGCGGGTGATGATGGTGCGTCGGAGTTTTCGCCATGCGTGGCTGCTGGTTCGGGGGTCACCGTTGCCCCAGTTGTGTCCGCTCATGTCGTTCCGTTCTTGGTGGGTGTGTGGCTGGCCCCGACGACCTCCGGGGTCTGTGTGTCGGGGCCAGCCGGTGCGCGACTCTCGCGGACCGCACCATCGGACGCTGAGTGTCGCGCGGTCTCGGGGTCAGACTTCGGCGAACTGGTTGCCGGGTCTGACAGTGGGTGCCGGTGCGCCGTGGGTGCGGGCGTACTCGGCTTGCTCGTGTTCGCGCTGGGCCGTGTGGGCGTCGGCGAGGATGGCGCGAGCTTGGCTGACGGTGTTGAGGGTCAACGCCGCCGAGATGCTGTGCCACTTGCCGCCGCGTGCGCTTCCTGCCCCGTTGTGCGCGGTGAGTGCGCGGCCGCACCGTTCGAGCCAGGACACGTCGGTGACGTAGAAGGCGGCGTCGATCCAGCGGGGGCCGTGCCATGGCTGCGGGGCGCCGAGGACGTCGAAGCGCTCGGTGAGGAACCCGAGCACGCCGGCTACCTGGTCGAGGGTGGTTCGGTGTTCGCCGAGTGTGCGCCACGCGGCGATGTACTGGTCGTTGGCTTCGGCGAGGTCGGCGGGTGTGGCGTTGGCGGGGACGAGTTCGGCTGCCTTGGCGATCGCGGTGCACGCTTTCTCGAACGTCGGCCGGATGCTCTCGATGAGCTGGTCGCCTGCTTTGCCTTGGAGGGTGCGCGCGAACTGTTGGGTGAGTTCGTGTTTCGCGGTGACCTTGAGGTCGGCGGGGTTGCGGTTCGGCTGCACGAGGGCGTCGTCGAGAATGGCTGCGGCGTTGTCGGCGTCGAGGTCACCGCGGCGGATGATGCTGGCGATGTCGGTTGGTTCGGGTGGCGACCAGGCGGCGACCGCGGCGATGGCGTCGGTGATCGCGGCCAGCTCGGCGGGGATGGTTCCGCCGAGGGCGGTGGTTTGCCCGACGAGGTTGGCGATGTCGCCGGGGAGGGCATTAGTGCTCATCACTTGGCGCCCTTCGGGCGGTGGCCCCAGGATTCAGGGTAGGCGGGGCCGTCGTCCGGTTTGGGCTTCTGCTCGGGGTTGTCGTCGTCGGCGGGTGGGCGGACTTCGGCGACGAGCTTGGCGAAGTCCTCGTCGGTCAGCTCGGACAGGTATTGCTTGACGGCGGCTTCGAGGACGTCAGTGGGTTGTGCCATGGTGTGTTCTTCCTTGTGCGTAGTCGATCACGGTGGTGCGGTTGAAGACCCACTGTCGTCCGATGCGTTGGCCGTCGAGGTCGCGAGCTAGGCGGCGGACGTGTCGCGGGGTGATACCGAGCAGATCGGCGGCCTGGAGTGTGTCGACCTGCTCGGCTGGTTTCGATTGTGCGCGTGCCGGTTCCGGGGATGGTCCGCACGCGGACATGAGTAGGTGCGTGTGTAGGTCGGCGACCGCGGCCGGGATGGGTTGCCCGACGATGCGGCGGCGGCGCTTGAATTCGGCGAGCACCCACAGCGCGACCTTGGTTTGCGCGGTGTCAAGAGTCGTCGGCATCGAGGCGTGCCCCGTTGGCGATCGAGTTGCGCGAGCGCAGGTTACTCAGCAGTGGTAGCGGATCATGTTGTGGTGGTTCATTGTTCGTGCCGAGGTGTTCGCGGATGCAGGCTCGGCACGTCCACTTCCAGATCGATCCTGCGTAGGTGCGGACGGGGCCGCGACAGACGCCGCAGATGTGACCAGGGTGGGTGTCGGTCGTCATTGGTTTGCCTCTCGTGCTCGGCGGGCGCGTCTGCGTCGCCGGTTGCGGGCTTTCTTGCGGTGGGTCGGCCAGCGATCGGCAGCGGCCGCGGGCTGCCTGACGCCACGCCAGGCGTCGGCCAGGGCTTCGCCGAATGCGTCGGTCATCGTGAGTCTCCTTGCAATTCGACTTGCTCGACGAGCATGGTTGCGGCTCTCGCGATCTTGTCGGGTTCTGCGTCCCAGTCGAGGCGTCGGAGCGGGACGTCGAATGTGGGCGGTAGAAGGTGTTCAACACCTCGCGACACCAGTGCTCCGAGGACGCGATATCGCGTAGCGCGCATTGAGTCCCACACCTGCGGGTGTGCGTCGAGAGCGGTCCGCCCCTCTGCGCGCCCATACGTGACGACCGCCTCGGATAGGCTCTTCATCGGGCCGAGGATGTTGTGTTCGACACCGGCCCAGAAGGATTCCCAATCGCCAACGTAGTGCATCCCGCAGATGCAGTTTCGGGCTGGGATTTCAGCGGCCGGGTGGTGAGGGCATTCTGCGCTGTAGAGGTTTCCGCGTCGGCGGAAGGTGCCGCGTCTGCCTCCCGATGGGGGTTGGAGCCGGCCGTCTGAATCGACGCGCCAGATCCGCCAGCCATGGCGCCGGTCGGCGATCGGAGTGTGATCCTGTTTCACCTCGGGGCGGGCGATGACGGCCACCAGGTGGCCGTCCGGTTCCACCCGCCACAGCACGCCAGGCTGAACGATCCGCCAGCCGCACCGGCGCAGGAGGGCCGTGTCGGCGACTGCGGCTGTGAGTACGTCGTCGTCGACGAGGACGGGGCCGCCCAGCTCGAGGGCTCCGGCGATGGCTGCGACGACCGGCCTCGGCCGTTCGCGGTAGCGTTCGCGGGCGACGTTGAGTAGCGCGCGGCGGATTCGCTGACCGTCGTCAGTGGGGCTCATGCGGCACTCTTTCGGGGTCGGCCGGGGTTGCCGGGAAGCGCGGGTCGCCGTCCACCGATGACGGCGTGGACGTCGGGCTGTGTCGCCGCCCACTGCGCGCAGGCGACGACCGCTGGACAGGTGCGGCACAGCTCGACCGCGGCCTGGTGGCGGTAGTCGGCGTCGGTGGGATCCTCGTTGTGGGCCTTGGGATCGAACAGCGCTTCGGAACCGACGCAGTTGGCGCCGGACAGGTCGGCGGTCCCGCGCAGTATTTCGGCGGTGAGGTCAACCCAGCCGCCCTCGCGGCGTGCGGGGCCGCGGTATCGGCTCACCATGTCGGCCCGCCGTCCGTGTCATCGTCGGGCACGCTCGACAGGTGCCGGCCCGGTCCGGTGAGGCGGACGCGGATAGTTGCCGCGCCGTCGTCCACCCAAACTTCGTATCGACCGCGGTCGGACTCGTCGGGATCGCGTGGCCGGTCGCCGGTGCACAGCAGGCGTTCGCCGCGTTGCTCGACGATCGCCGGGTACGTGTACGCGAATGTGTGGCCGCGGCGGTCGGGGTCGATCTCGATACAGACCCGGATGACTCTGCCGTCGCTGTAGTGGGTGAAGTTGCGGGCTGCGCGCCGGAGGTTGTCGACCGCTTCGCTGAGTGCGTCGAGCGGTTCGTCGTGGGTGTCGGCGCATCCGTGGTCGGCGAGCAGGTCGGCGGTGTGTCCGTGCAGCAGCTCAGTTTCCGCGGCCGCGTCGAGCAGCATGTCGGTTTCGATGTTCGGTGATCGGGTCATCGGGTGGTCTCCTTGCAAGAGTGGTGGTGGCCGGCCTCGATGTCGGCGGCCAGGGACATGGGGAATCGGCAGACCGAGCAGGCTGGTTCCGGGGTGGTACTGGTTCCGGTACCCGTGTCGGAACCGGTACCACCTGAGTTCTGCCAGTCGCGGAACGCGCTCAGTGCGGCCTTCCGATTGCCTCCGATCCGGTTGGCGGCGTCGTTCGCGGACTTCGGTGGGGGTGACAGTGAGGCGATCTTCTCGACGAGATCGGGCGAGGAATGATCGGCTGGGGGTTGTTCGCCGTCCTGGGCTCGGCGCAGTGAGAACGTGAGTTCGTCTCCGCTGCCGGGTTTGAGGACGAACACTGCGGCCAGTGGTTCACGGTCACCGGTGGGTGACCCGGCGCGTAGGCCGCCGTGGCGATCCTTGTTGACCATGACGTACGCAGTTCCGCCGTGGCCGGGTACGAACGCATCCTTTGCTCTGACGCGCAGCGAGACGCCGCCCACGGCGCGACGTTTGGCCGGTGATCCTGTCGGCCCGGATTGGCGCGACTCCATCCCTTTGGCGAGGTGGTCGATCAGCACGACACACGCGCCGGTACGAACCAACGGTTTGACGATCCTGGCGTGAACCGAGGTGAAGTCGTCGCCGGAGTTCGACGAGGCCCGGAACATCGGTAGCAGCTCGCCGAGTGAGTCCAGGCCGATCAGGTCCGGTGTCCATCGGCGGCAGTCCTCGACGATCATGTGCATTTCGATCGGGTCGGCCGGTTCGATGTAGCGGAATCGGTCGAGGTCGCCGAGAACTTCGACGGGCACACCGAGATTGAGTAGCCGGGTGGCCGTGGGTATCGCCCCGTTGTGGTCGAGGTCGATGAACAGTGCGCGGCCACCGTCGAGTAGCAGTTGCGCGATGGCGCACAGCACGATCCACGTTTTTCCGCATTCCGGGTCACCGAACACCAGGTTGAGCTGACCGGTGTAGAAGATCCCGAGACCGTCGTCGCGTCGCATGACGGTCGGTTTCGGCGGGTCGGGCAGCTCGCCGGCGAGTAGCGCTGCGATGTCGAAATAGGGTGCGGACTGGGGTGGTTCCGTGGTTCCGGTACCGGGGTTCGGTACCAGTACCACCTGATCGTCAAACCCGTTGTGCCGTGCGTGTTTGTGCTGGTCAACTGGTACGGAACCGGTTCCGGTACTGGTTCCGGGGTGGTTCTGGCTCATTTGGTCACCCGCTTCGCCCACGGATTCGATCGGTGGAACTCGTCGCGATCGCGGATACGCTTCGCCACCGCAGCCCAGTCCTTCGCCTGGGAGATCGCCACGGACGCCTCACGAATGGCCAAGCGCCGGTCGTCGATCGCCTCGTGGCACTGGTTGAGCACGTGGGCACTACCGGCGTGCAGGACGGCCAGCAGCTTCGCCGGGTCTGCGTCTCCCAACGCGCACCATGCGGGCGATCCCGCGGCGGGAGCTGGCCCACCGTGGATGCCGACGAGACGTTGAACGAACGAGCGGGTTTCGATGTAAGGGTCAGTCATCGCGGCCACCCTTCACCGCGCACTTCGGACCGATATGCGCGCCAACCGATTTCGGGTGTGTCAGCGGATGACCGCACACCTCGCACGGAACGCTGACCGTGTATCCGAGCGCGGTCGCGGCCTCGATCACCGCGTGTTCGTAGATCTGATCGGCGGTTGGCGAGGAAATGCGGGCATCTGCGTTAGACTTGTCGTGATCCCGCACCCACGTGGATTCTCGAGCCCCGGTCCGCCCGCCAGCGCCGGGGTTTCGTTTTGCTCGGGTCATCCCACGTCACCGCCGATCTGACCGTCATCGTCGGTGATGCCGAGGTCGTCGAGGTGGTCGAGCCACTCGTAGTTGGGGCCGCTCATGCCGCACCACCGACGCCACCGATGAGTTGGCCGGCGACTTCTTCCGCGTCGAAACGGATTACGCGCGGGCCGACGCGCCGGCCGGTGATCCGTCCCTCGGCGAGCCATCGCCGCACCGTGCGTGGATGCACGCCGAATTCGTCGGCGATCTGCGCGGCCGATCGGTTGTATCGCCTGGGCGTTGTGGACTCAGGTTGGGCGGGCAGGGGCGAGCGCCTATCGTGGGGCATTGGGGACCACCTTTCGTGGTTTCTGTTCAGGTCGGTGGTGGGCGCCGTGTCCGCCAAGATCGCGCGCCCGCCACCGACTTCTCGTGCTGACTTGTGTCCGCTATAACCAAGCCTAGGTGGGTGAATCCACTGTTTGGGGTGTTGGGGAATCCTGTGGAGTTAACGGTGAGTTTCGTGCCCCAGGGGGTAAGGGGACTCACGCCCCTTTACTGCACCTGCCCGAAACATGTTGCGGGGCAGCTTTTTGGACGCTCTGCGTACGCTCTGCGTGCGCTCTGCGCTAGCAGAAAGTGTTCCCTTCGCCAGGTAGCTGCGGGTGGCCAGCGGTAGCAGACGGTGGATGGCGGGGTACGAGAAAGTGCCCCCAGATTTCTCACATCTTCGGGCGTGTCGCCTACTGCTCGGCCAGTTCCGACAACTTCCGCGCTATCGCGGCATCGCGATCGGCGGCAGCGTGCTGGTAGCGCATCGCCATTTCTGGGGTGGTGTGCCCTAACCGCGCCATCAGCTCTTTGGTGGTCGCGCCCGCCTGCGCGGCGAGGACTGCTCCGACGTGTCGTAGGTCGTGCACGCGCACATGCCCTTTGCCCTTCGGCAACGCTGCCTTGAATGGTTTTGTGAACGCCGTCTGCGATAGCCGGAGGCCGCGAGTTGTGGTGAACACAAACGACTCTGGTCCGCGGCCGGTGTGTGCCTTCATGTGCTCGGTGAGCATGTCCGCGACGTGCGGCGGTACGTGAACGTCTCGAATGCCGGCATCCGACTTCGGCGGGCCGACAACGAGCTTCCCATCGACACGCGTTGCCGATCGCCGAATGCGCAACACCATGCGACCATCCGACCGCGCTATGTCCTTGCGTCGCAGCTCGATCAGCTCGCCAAACCGCAGTCCGCACCACGCGGCCACGGGCACGGCCACCCGATACTGTTCCGGCATCTTGGCAGTGACGTCCACCAGCTCGGTCGGTGTCAGCAACTCGACCTCGCGGCGCTTCGGCGGCTTGCCGGCACCGGCGACCTGGCACGGATTCTCGGGTACAAGCTTGTCTCCAACCGCGGTGTTGAAGATCGTTTTGAGTAGCTGATACGCGTGAGCGGATCGTGTCGGCGTCGCTTTGCCGAGTCCTGCCCACCATGTACGCACGAGCGCGGGCGTGATGTCGCGGACCGCTTCATCACCGAACGCCGGAAGAATCCGACTGTCGAGCAACGTCTGATACATCCATCGGGTTTTCGGTGAGAGATCCCGCTCGGCCAGCCATCGGGTCGCGAAGTCACGGAACACGATCATGCTCGCGGCCTGCTCGGCGGCCCGCTCGGCCGGCGGTTTCCACTCCCCCAGCTCGATCAGCTTCCGCTCAGAGGACAGCCAACCCTCAGCATCCGCTTTTGCACGGTAGGTGTGCGGCCCGTAGTAGCGAACGCCGTCACGGGCGACGTACGACGCCTGGTATGCACCGTTCCTCATGCCGCGAACGGTGCCCCACGATCGGCGTGTGCTGGCCACGCTGCAACCTTATCGCACGTCTCAGGTGTACGTTTGCAGGTAATTGCGTGGTGATATGTCCGCGTGTAGAGTGCAGATCACCAGGCAGGCAGACCACTGTTCGGGCTGGTAGACAACAGAATATGACCCCCTGCGGGGGTCTGGTTGTGATCCTGGCTGTCGCGGGTTCGAGTCCCGTCATCCACCCCTAGCAGGTCGGAGGGCGTTTCGCCCTCCGACCTTCTGCTTTCGCCCACCAATCACGACCTGGGCCGACCGTCGCCGCGGGCGTATATTCACACCATGGCCACCGGCCAGAATGACCCGATCACCGACGCCGACCTCGCGGAGCTCATCGCCCGCGTGGACGAGGCCGCGGCCGCCTTCATTCGAGGTGATGCCCGCACATATCTGGCCCTGCTCGAGCACTCCGACGACTACACGTTGATGCCGCCGGGCGGAGGGCCAACAATCCACGGATCCGAAGGAACCGACGAGGCGATCGACGCGGTCAGCGCCTTCTTCGCCGGCCCTGGCGAAGCGACCTGGGTCACGGAGGCCACGTATGTGTCGGGCGACATGGTCGTGCTGGTCGGTGTGGAACGCCAAAGCGGAGTGATCGACGGTCGAGAACCGCAAGACTGGTCGCTGCGCCTCACGCTGGTGTTCCGACGTCACGCCGACGGCTGGCAGATCATCCACCGCCACGCAGACGCTCTCGTGCACCCAATACCGTTCGACCACGTCGCAGAACTCGCCCGCGGCCTCGACAGCTGATCTCCGCAGCCGAAACTGACTGTTACACAGATGCTTCCGCGACCGCGGCCAAGCGGTCCAAAGACGCGCTCAACTTCTCCGACGTGGTCGCCCGTGCACGCGGAAGCCTCTTCTCATCGGTGAGCCTTGTCCAGTCGTAGGTGTGGGTCACCAGCACCTGATCGTTGGCGGGTTCGAGTTCCCATCGCCACAGATGTCCGGGAGGCGGACCGCCCGGCTCCGACGGACGCCACGCAATCAGACGGCCCTCGTCGAATTCCTCGACGTGATTCTCCCGGACGGCACCCGTGGTGAGGGTCATCGCGAACACGTCACCCACCGCGCGCACCCGTTGTTCAGGAGCCGCCGTGGCGAGATTGTCATTGCCGTCCCATTCGGGTTGCCGCGCCGGATCGGCGATCAACTCGAAAATCACCGCCGCGGGTGCATGGATGACACGTTGCGCACTCACGATCCGATCGATCATGCTCCGATCCAATCACCCGAGCCGGCCCTGCCGATGGTGAAGCCGACATAGTGCCTGGTAGTGGACCTGTGTATCGCCTGAAGCAATCTCCCCCACAACCACATCCCCGACGGCCACGCGATCACCCGAGCGCACCACCACACCGTCGGCCACGCGGGCATTGTGCGTGGCCGGGCGACCACACCAGCACAGCACGATCGCCTGCATGCGGTGCACCTCGTCGGCGACTTCGATGAGCCGTGCCGACCCCGGGAACAGCCGCGCCTGAAAGTCCGTGAGCAGACCGAACGCGAGCACATCCACCCCCGCCTCGTCGACGAGACGCACCAGGGCCTCCACCTGTGACGGCGTCAGGAACTGCGCCTCGTCGCACACCACGTAGTCGAGTTCGCCTGCCGATCCGTCGTCCATGGCAGCGGCGAACACGTCATCGCCCGGCCCGACGATGACCGCGGTGGCAGTCAGACCGATCCGGCTCGTCACCATTGGCGCACCCGACCGGTCCAGAGTGCTGACCAGAACGCCACGGCGCCCCTGCCGACTCTGGTTGAAGTGCGTCTGCAGGGCAAAGGTCGACTTGCCCGCACCCATCGGGCCATGAAAGAAGACGAGCCGCGCGATCATCGCACGTCACCACACCACGAACTCATCGTCCGATGATGCCGCACCGCGGCAGCGCTTGCGCATGACGCCGAACCGCGCATCGTGGATCTCCCGGACGAGTAGCCTCTGGCGAAAGTGTCGTCGGTCACAACTTGGGGGGTCATGCGATGGTGGCGCGTCGGAGAAGTGTCGTGGTGGCCATGGTGTTGTCGACAGCGTTGGCGCTGACGTGGACCGGCGCACCGACGTCGGAGGCCGCGCCCGCTCGATCGGAGACCACCTACGCCTCCACGTCCGCGGTGTCGTGGGTCGTCGCGACCGTCGTTCGGGTACGCATACCGTTGCCGCCGACCGCCGGAAGACACCCCGAGGCGTGTGACTGGTTGTCGTACTTGCGTTTCCGATCCTCCGCCGGCCCAGTACGGTCGGCCGACGCCGATCGCATCGTGGTGGCTCAACCGGGGATCTTCGAGGGCGCAGGCGCATTCGAAAGCGTTGCGCGCAACACGGTGGCCGCCGCTGCGCGGGCCGGGTCGTCGATCGAGTTCTGGGCCCTCGACCGTCGGTCCAACTGCATGGAAGACCACACCGGCATCGACGCCGCGCTGAAGTCTGGCTCCTTCGAGACCGCAGCCGGTTACTACGTGTCCGGGAAGACCGTCAATGGTCGCCGATTCGCTGGATTCCCCGACTTCCCGGCGAACGGCCCGCAGTACGCCTGGTTGCGGCACCAGGGTGTCGAGCAGACCCTCCGCGACGAATACGACCTTCTCCGCGCTGAGCTTCCCGACCAGCGACTCCGCAAGCAGAAGGTGATCTGCGGCGGCCATTCGCTCGGCGGCTTCATCACCGGGTTCTTCGCCGAGTGGGACTTCGACGGCGATCGACGGACCACGCAGGACGCCGGGTTCAATCAGTGCGCGGGATACGTCGCGCTCGACACCGGTATCACCTCCGACCTCACCGCACTCACCGGTGGGCTGAATCTTCCTACCAGCGTTCGCATTCCGGACATCCCCGCACCGGTGGGCACCGTGCTCGACGCCGCACTCGGAATCGTCGACACCGCACTGCCGGTGCTGGCGCTGCCCGCGGTCATCAATCCGGAGACGATGAACCTGCTCGCCCTCACCGGCCTCGCCGCCCGACTCGACCCCGACGGCGTCGACGACGTCATCACCCACTTGCCCAAGAACCTCAACGTCGACATGACGCTGCGCACGCTGCTGGCCAAGGACTACCCGATGTTCCTCACCGGCCAACCCGACATCCACACCCTGCACGCCACCAACACCGCTGTCCTCGGCGCCATCCTCGACGACAACTCACAACCCTTCGGCTTCCTGCAGACCAGTGTCGGGTTCATCGGCTCCGGTCCGGTCGTCCCGAAGTCATTCCCCTTGCCGGACGCCGTGGCGAAGCGGATTCCCCTGTCGCTCACTTCTTTCGGCGACGCACCGAAGTATGCACCGAGCGGGTTCGCGCCCGACATCGTCTATACCTGGCGCGACTACGACCAGATCGATCCATCCCTGTACCGATACACGACGCCCAGCAACGAGGTCACCTCGATCCACGAACTCGCGCGTAACCTGTCCGAACCGCCGCTCGACTTCACCGAGTGGTACTTCCCCACCGCGCTGCCTGCCGAACTGTCGAACCGCAACGGCGGCGCGGCGGCTCGTCACCGGTTCTATCCCGGCGCCGCCAATCGCGCACCGATGGTGACGTTCATCGCCGCGGGCGGTGTGCAACCCACCCCGGCGGCCAATCCGCGTGGCATCGTCGTCCGCTTGCCCGGCTACAACCACATCGACGTCCTGACCGCTGCCGCGCGCCAGAACAACGGCCGCCCGGAACAGGTGTCGACGCGGCTGGCCGCCTTCGCGATCAACGTGCGCTGAGTCAGTTGCCGCGCGCCATCGCGATCATGCCCTTCAGGTCGAGGCCCGCCTTGGTGCCGCCATCCACCAGGATGTCGGTGCCGGTGAGATACCCGGGTTTCGTGCTCGCCACGAAGGCGAGGATCTCCGCGACCTCGTCGGGTTTACCGAATCGCTTGAGCGCCGCGTAGTCGAGGAGCTTGGCCGACCCGCTCTTCTCTTCCAGCCTGCCCATCGCGGTGTCGAAGCTGCCCGGCGACACCGACACGATGCGTGCACCTTTCGCACCGAAGTCGGCGGCCATCTCGCGGGTGTACCAGATCACGAAGGCCTTGCTGGTGCTGTACGCGGCACCAGCGCGCGCGGAGGCAGGCAAGACTCGGGTGCTACCCACCAACTTGCGTTCCATCGCGCCAACGTCCTTGCGTGCCAACCGGAATGCGCGGGTGGGCTGGAGAAGCCGCGGACTCATATGGCCGGCGATCGACGCGACGTTCACGATCGCGTCGCCTTCGCCCGCGACCCGAAGATAGGACTCGACGACGTTGACCGTACCCACCGCGTTGATTCGCGCGATGAACCTGGCGTCGCCCATCTGTGGACTCACCCCCGCGGTGTGGATCAATGCGCGGACGTGACCACCCCGCTCGGCATCGTCGATCAGCGCATCGACCGAGGCACGGTCGGTGATGTCGCACACTGTGCCCGACGCCTCGATACCGGCAGCGGTCAACTCGTCCACGGCGCGATCGAGTCGGCCGCCGTCGACGTCGGCGAGCACGATCCGGTGATCGACGCCGATGATCCTTGCGGTCGCCAATCCCATGCCGCCGGTTCCCCCGGTGATGATCGCCGTCTGCTGCATGCTCGCTCCGTTTCACTCGATCAGATACCCGCCGCCACCGTCATCCTGCCCGACTGTGCGGCTCTGGTCTTCCCCGTTTTCGGCCAATTCGCCCCGCCATCTCGTTACCTTGGCGTAACTTCAGGTCAAATGACCTAAACATGTCGCCGGTAGTTTCGTTTCGTGATCACGACGCAGGGGTGCGTCGACGAACGGGGGTTTCATGAGTAGCAATGTGTCGCGCCGCCAGTTCCTTGCCGGCAGCGCTGCGGTAGCGGGGACCACGGCGGGAGTGCTCGCGCTCGGGCATCACCCGGCCAACGCGGCACCCCGCGACGGCGTGGTCGACGCGATCGTCGTCGGTGCCGGCCTCTCGGGCCTGGCCGCAGCCAAGACACTCAGCGAGGGCGGCGCGTCGGTCGTCGTCCTGGAGGCACGCGATCGGCCGGGCGGCCGCGTCCACAACATCAAGTCGCCTCGACTCGGCGCCACGCTCGACGCAGGTGCGGAATTCATCGGACCGACGCAGAACCACATCGCCGCCCTCGCGCGCGAGTACGACGTCCGCACCCTGCGCACCTACAACGTCGGCGACAGCATCTTCTTCAATGACGGACGCGCACAACGCATGTCCGCAGCGGTGCCGCTTCCCCTCGTTCCGGACATCGGGGAGGCAGGGCCGGCACTCGCGCGGGCGTCGGCCGATGCCCTGGCCGGATTCCCGGTCGGCGAACCGTGGAAACACCCGAACGCCCGCCACCTCGATTCGCTCACCTGGAAGCAGTACACCGACCAGATGGTCAGCACGCAGACCGCTCGCGACCTGATGCAGGTCGCGATGTCGGCGCCGCTGTCCGTCCGTCCCGACGAGGTCTCGGCTCTGTACTTCCTCAACTACATCGCGGCCTCCGGCGACGAGAACAATCCCGGCACCCTGATTCGCCTCCTGAGCACCGATGGCGGCGCGCAGGAGAAACTCTTCGAGGGTGGTGCCGCGCTCATCCCGTTGCGCATGGCCAAGGCACTCGGTCGTCGCATGGTCTACAACGCACCGGTCCGCACGATCGCGACCTCGGGCGGCATCGCGACCGTCACCAGCGACGCGGGCACCTTCCGCGGACGGAAGGTCATCGTCGCGATGTCGCCGGCCATCAGCGACCAGATCGATTACCGCCCAGGTCTTCCCGCGTCCCGCGTGGGATTGACACGCGGCTACCACATGGGTGCGGTGAGCAAGTTCGCGGCGCTGTATCGGCGACCGTTCTGGCGCGAGAAGGGCCTGTCCGGCCAGGTATATGGCGACGGCCGACCGATCGACGTCACGTTCGAGAGCTATGCCGAGGACCGGCACATCCTCATGGGGTTCATCTCCGCGGATGCGATGCGTCGCCTCGACCGTGCACCCGCGCACCAGATCGTACGCGAGTGCATCGGGAACTTCGTCGACTACTTCGGTCCGGAGGCACGCGACTTCATCGACTACGGCATCTTCAAATGGGATCTCGAGCCCTGGTCTCGTGGTGGTCCGGTCGCGGTGAGTTCACCGGGTACCCTCACCCGATTCGGGCCGGCGCTGCGCGCTCCGGTGGGCCCCATCCACTGGGCAGGGACCGAGACCGCCGACTATTGGACCGGATACATGGACGGTGCCGTTCGTTCCGGCAAGCGCGCGGCCCGCGAAGTTCTCGGGGCCCTGTGACCGGAGGACACCAGCAATGAGAATGCCCGTCGAGACCCGACGAGAACTGTTGCTGGACTCTGCCTTTCACGTCATCGCTCGTAACGGCGTCGACGGCGCAACGACGCGTGCAATCTGCGCCGAAGCGGGTGTCACGCTCTCCACCTTCCACTACGTCTTCGACTCGCGCGAGGCATTGCTCGCCGCGCTCGTGCACCGCGGCATCGAGATGGAACTCGAGGCGATGGCATCTGCACTCGGGCAGGGCGCAACCGTCGGGTCGCGTGGGCGACGCGGCGTCGGGCTGATGTTGAGTGGCGCGCTAACGGCCTATATCGACGGTGTGGAAGCCGATCCCGATCGCGAGCAGGCGATGATCGCGCTCAATCAGTACGCGCGCCAGACCGACGGCCTTCGTGCGTTCGGGGCCCAGATGTATCACTCGTACTACGACGCCATCGCGAACGGCCTCGCGGCGGCCGCAGCAATGGCGGGCGTGACGTGGGACCGTCCGGTACGCGAGCTCTCCCCACTGGTGGTTGCCGCCACGGACGGAATCACGCTCGCCTACCTCAACATTCGCGACCGTTCGGTCTGCGACACGATCGCAATGGCGACCACATCACTGTTGATGACACACATCGTCGACGAGGTCGACTCAGGGGGAGATCTACATGGACATCAGCCGTAGAAAACTACTTCAGACCACAGCTGCGTCCGCAGTCGGGGGCGGTGTCGCGCTGGCCGTGGGAACCACAGTCAGCGCGACACCGAGCGGGGCCACACCCGCTCGCGAGGACAGCACGAACTATCTGGTCGGGTGCGGAATCGCCGACATGACCGGCGCCATCGCCGGTCAGGGAATGATGGGCTATTCCGACGCCAATCAGGTCGCCGAGGGGCTGCTCCAACGCTGTTGGGCCCGGGCCTACATCGTCGTCGACCAGTCCACCGGCGAACGCATCGTCTTCCTCACCGCCGACATCGCGTGCCTGTTCCAGTCCCATCACATGGGCCTGATGCCCAAGTTGCGCAAGCGATTCGGCGCGCTGTACACCGAACGAAACGTCAACCTCAATGCGACGCACACCCATGCGTCCTGTGGCGGGACGGCCTGGGACTACGCCTACTCGCTGGCCGCCTACGGGTTCAAGAAGAACTCCTACCAAGCCGAACTCGACGGACTGTTCAACGCGATCGTGCGCGCGCACGAGAACCTCGCGCCCGGCTCCATCGGCCTCGGTCGGTCCGAACTGCACAACGCGAGCGCCAACCGGTCCAAGGTCGCCTTCGACCTCAATCCCCGCGCCGACCGTCGCCACTTCCCGCATGCCATCGACCCCGCCGTCACGGTCCTGCGATTCCGCCAGGGCGCCAAGGACGTCGGAGCGATCACCTGGTTCTCCACCCACGGCACGTCACTGACCGACAAGAATCACTTGATCGCCGGCGACAACAAGGGGTATGCCAGTTATCGCTGGGAGCGCGACGAACCCGGCATCGTCGCAGCGTTCCCACAGACCAACTCGGGCGACATGACGCCCAACCTCAAACTGAGAAAGATGCGTCCGAGCGGGCCCACCGACGACAACCGCCTCAACTGCGCGATCATCGGCGAACGCCAGTATCAAGCGGGCCGTGTCGCGTTCGCCGGAGCGCAGGGTATGCGACGCGGCGGCGTCGATTCGGCGGTGCGCTACGTCGACATGTCGGCAGTCAGCATCAATCCGGCATTCACCCCGGAAGGGCGGCCGGCACGCACCACGCCGGCGATGATGGGCGCCGCCGCTGCCGCGACAAGCACCGAGGACAACTACTACTCGCAGCTGGGATTTCTGAAAGAGGGTGTCACCAATCCGCTCGTGACAGCTTTCGGCGGTGACAAGCACCCACCGATCGCCCCGTGGATGCGCGACATGCAGGCACCCAAGCTGACGCTGTTCCCCCTCGGTCTGCTTCCGCCGTCTCCGTGGATTCCACACGTGGTGCCGCTGCAGATCATGCGCATCGGTGAACTCGTCCTGGTCGCGATTCCCGCCGAGGTGACCATCGTCGCCGGTCTGCGACTACGACGAGTCGTCGCCGACGCTCTGCACGTGGACATCGATGACGTTCTGATCCAAGGCTATTCGAATGCCTACACCCAGTACGTGACCACGCCGGAGGAGTACGACGCCCAGCAGTACGAGGGCGGCGAAACCCAGTACGGCCGGTGGACCCTGTCGGCCTACATGCAAGAGTTCGCCCGTCTCGCCGCGGCCATGGCGTCCGGCCGCACCCTGGGCCGCGGACCCGCGCCGCTGGACAAGGCGGGACTGCAGCCCGACCTTCTGCCTGCGGTACCGCCGGATCGTCCGATTCCCGGACACCGCTACGGCGACGTTCTCACGCAGCCCCGAAATCGATACCGGCCAGGCCAATTGGTGTCGGCCGAGTTCGTCGGAGCTCATCCCAACAACGATTTCCGGCATGGCCGAACATATCTCGAGATCCAACGGCGCGACGGTCTGCGCTGGCAGGTCGTCGCCGACGACAACGACTGGTCCACCGAATTCCATTGGTCGAGGCCGGCGGGCTCGTCGGACACCTCCAAGGTGCGTATCACCTGGAAGAGCCCGGCCGAGGTTTCGGGAACCTACCGCGTGCGCTACTTCGGAAACAGCAAAGACGCGCAGGGAAAGATCCACGAATTCAGTGGCGTGTCAAGAGAGTTCCGCGTCGGCTGACCACCGCATCCCGTTGAGCGTGCGTCCCAAATCGTTGACTGGGCATTTCGACGCACGGTCAACGAATTTCGACGCACGGTCAACGAGGTGGAGATCAGTACACGCGCGCCCGCATGAGCGACACGTTGTACTGCACCCATGTCGACATGGTGAAGTACAGATCGTTGCCGCGCGACCACGGGTGCAGGAATCCGCCGTAGAGCTGGGCGTAGCGCTGGGAATGCACCAGCTCTGTCGGCTCCGACCACAGCCCCTGCGGCGCACGCGCCTTGCGCAGGACGATGGAGCCGCGAAGCGCGTCGAGGTAGCTCAGCTGCCACCGCTGGGTCTCGTCGTCGAAGCGTGCCGACAACTCACCGGCGACACCGAAGAACAGCACCGACGCGACGTTCCCGTTGCGGGCGGGCACCCAGCGGCCGTCGCGCCAATACTGGTATGCGGTCTTGTTCAGAACGTCCGACTTGAGCACCCGCGCGAGACCGACCGATCCGATCCGCGAGTTGGGCGTGCCGAACATGTAGACGTAGTCGCCGTGCGGGACCATCGAGGAGACCTGGAACTGGCTTGTCCCGAAGATGTTGTCCCACCGCGCATATCGATCCTTGACCCAGGTGGACCCGCCATCGTCGGAGTAGGCCAGCCCGCCGTAGTTGGTGAGCCACACCCCGGGAAGCGGTGCCCACCACCGCACCGACATGTAACTCATGTACTGGCGGTCACCGATGGCGAACCCGGACGTGGGGATCGTCGTCATCTCGTAGTAGTTGATGTGGCGCGAATCGAGCACCTGTACGGCATGGCATCGGCTGTCCTGCACCATCGTGTCGATCGACATACCGTCGGCGAGATGGGTGTCGGAGGAGAATCCGAGCACGTTGCTCCGCCAGTCTCCGCCGTTCGCGCCCGGCGGCTTGAAGCCCTTGCCGAACGTGTCGCCGAACACGATCGCGACCTGCCCCGGCTTGGACTCCCACATGATGCCGAGATCGGTGCCCTGGATCTGCCAGCGCTTGTCCGTGCGACTCGTCGAGCCCTTGCCGGTGAGCGTGGAGACGAAATTCACCCGTGTCACCCGCGGCGGGGTCGGTTTCGGGGCCACCGGTCCGGCTTCGAATCCGGGCGCCTTGGCCGGTGGTGGTGGCGGGAAGGTCGGCGGATTCGGGTTGGGTACGGGAATCGGGATGTTGATCGGGCGCGGGTCGAGCGTGATCTTCGGGAACTCGATACTCAGCGCCGGCCCATTGGGCTTGGGCTTCTTCGGATCGGTGATGTCAGGGCACGGATCCGAACACGGATCGTGCGGCGGCAGCTGCGAGGGAATCCGCACCGGCTTCACCTGCGGCGCCGGCTCCGGGACCGGGAGAATCCGCGGGTACGGAAGCGGTATACCGATGCGGTCGGGCAGTTTGGGGATGAGGCTGCGCGGATCGAACGGACCACCCTTGGGCTTGGGCGGCAGATCGTTCTCACATCCGGAGCTCGGTAGTTGCCGTTCGGGTGCGCCCGACGCCTGGCTTGCACCGACCACCGACGCCGTACCCGCGACCAGCATCGCGGCGCAGATCGGCGCAAGACCGCGGTACACCCAATCGCCGGCCATCGGTCCCCTCCTCGTGATCGCGCACCGCACGCGATCACGAGGAATCTATCATCGCAGCCGCTCAGAGCGTGCGAGCGATGATCTCCTTCATGATCTCGTTGGTACCGGCGTAGATCTTCTGCACGCGGCCGTCGGCCCACATGCGAGAGATCGGGTATTCGTTCATGTAGCCGTATCCACCGAACAGCTGAAGACACTCGTCGGCCACCACCATCGCCCGGTCGCTGGTCCACCACTTCGCCATCGCGACGGTCGGGATGTCGAGCTTGCCCTCGAGGTGCTTGGTGATGCAGTCGTCGACGAACACACGTGCAATGCGGGTCTCGGTAGCTGCCTCGGCAAGTTTGAACTTGGTGTTCTGGAACCCGAAGATGGGGCGACCGAACGCGGTGCGCTCCTTGGTGTAGGTGATCGTCTGGGCAACTGCGGTTTCCATGCCGGCGACGGAGGCGACCGCGATGATGAGCCGTTCCTGCGGGAGTTGCTGCATCAGCTGGACGAATCCCTGGCCCTCCTGCCCATCGGCGGACAACAGGTTCGACACCGGCACCCGCACACCGTCGAAGAAGAGTTCCGAGGTGTCCTGCCCGCGCTGCCCCACCTTGTCGAGCACGCGGCCACGCCGGAATCCCTCACGGTCGGCTTCGACGAGGACCAGCGAGATCCCCTTCGCGCCCTCGGCGGTGTCGGTCTTGGCCACGACGATGATGAGGTCGGCCTGTCCCCCGTTGGTGATGAACGTCTTGGAGCCGTCGATCACGTACTCGTCGCCCTGACGGATCGCCTTGGTCTTGACGTTCTGCAGGTCCGACCCGGTGCCGGGCTCGGTCATCGCAATCGCACCGACCACCTCGCCGCTGGCCATCTTCGGCAGCCAGGTCTTCTTCTGCTCTTCGGTGCCGTATGCGAGCAGGTAGTGCGCGATGATCCCGTTGTGCAGGCTTCCGCCCCACGATGAATCGACGATCCGGGCCTGCTCCTCGATCAACACCGCCTCGTGCGCGAAGGTCCCGCCGCCACCGCCGTACTCCTCGGGGATCGACATACAGAGCAGCCCGAGTTCGCCTGCCTTGTTCCACAGGTCCCGGTCGACGTGATGCTGCTCGATGAACTTCTCGATGTTCGGCTTGATCTCCTTCTCGCAGAAGCTGCGGGCAAGATCACGCAGAGCAGTCAGGTCGTCGGTTTCCCAGGAAGAGCGATCAGCCATGGTTGTACACCCTCATCGTCGGCGTTATTGTCAGCCGCGATCGTAACAGTGATGAGTGGCAGAGTTGCACCGGGCGCCGGGAGCGGGCCGACCCACCCGCCGACGACAGAGACCTCACCTGGAGTCACGGACCGTCGGCAATCCCGACGGTCTCTGACCAGAAGTGAGGTCTCTGTGTGGAGAAATCAGCCGTTGGCGTTACCGGCCTTCCATTCGGCCCACTTGATGTTCCAGTCACCCAGGCCATCCGTCCCGGGCAGGGTGCCGCCGGTGGTGTTCTTCACCAGCACCGGATCACCCTTGAGGGTGTTGTTCATGATCCACAGTGCGTTGTCGGGGCTCAGATTGAGGCAGCCGTGGCTGGTGTTGGTATTGCCCTGCGCCCACACCGACCACGGAGCCGAGTGGAAGAAGATGCCGCTGTAGGACATCCGGGTCGCGTAGTCCACGGGCGTGCGATAGCCGTTCGACGAGTTCACCGGCACACCGTAGGTGGACGAATCCATGATGATGTTGTCGTGCTTGTCGGCGACCAGATACCAGCCGTTGTCGGTCTCGTCGCCGGGCTTACCCATCGAGGTGGGCATCGTCTTGACGACCCGACCGTCGCGCCTGACGACGACCTGCTTGTTGTTGTCGTCGGCGGTGATGATCATCGACCGGCCGATGGTGAACTGACGCTTGACGTTCTGCTGCCCGAACAGTCCGTTGCCGAGGTCGATGCCCTCGGTGTTCACCGCGACCGTCACCTTGGTGCCCGGCTTCCAGAAGTGCTGCGGACGCCAGCGAACCTCGGTGTCGCTGATCCAGTAGAACGCGCCGTCGACGGGCGGATTTGCGGTGACCTTGATGGCACGCTGCGCGGCCATCCGGTCCGGGATCGGCTCGTCGAACTTCACGGAGACCGGCTGACCGATGCCGACCACCCGATCCTCTGCGGTCGGCGTCACGTATGCCTGCGTCAGGTTGCTCGGTGCGCTGGTCGTGAAGGACACCTGCTTGGTGCTGGCGCCGCCCACGCCGGTCGCGTTGGCCTGCAGGGTGTAGGTCCGGTTGAAGCCGAGCACCTCGCCACTGACCCACTCGGTGCGATCCGCACTGAACTCGCCACGCACCGGCTGGCCGTTGGACTTCTTGATGACCACATTCGTCAGCGTGCCCTCGCTGGAGCGAACGGTGATCGGTGCGCCCGGCTGGATGCCCACGGACTTGTCACCGAGCGGCTTGTCGGCAATCCCGCTGAATGCCAGCCCGGGTACGAGCATGTCCCCGAGCAGACTCGAGCTCGACACGTCGTCGGAGTATGAGGGGTCCTTGGTTGTGCATGACGTCAACAGGGCCACCACTGCGAGCAGCACTCCACTGACCACCAGCGACGTCCGCCGGCTTCGACCGATCCCCATCGTTTACCAACCTGTCTCTACCGACCCGGTGCCCACCCGGAGTCGCCCTGCCAACTGACAAAAACGGCCACCAGCGCCGCTCTCGCACCGATTGTACGAGAAACCCCGGACATCCGAATTGTCCGAGTCGGCCATTCGTCCGATGCGCCGTGTGGGGTACGGCACAGACGCGACAAGACGCCCCGAAATCTTGGGGCGTCTTGTCATGGAGTGCGCCATCAGGGACTCGAACCCCGAACCCGCTGATTAAGAGTCAGCTGCTCTGCCAATTGAGCTAATGGCGCGTGCCGTTGCGAGAAGGAACCTTACATGCCCGCGTCGCAGAAGTGAAATCGCCTGCTACGACCGGTCAGCTCGCGTTCCCGCGTTTCCACACCGACCACGGGACGTTCCAGTCACCGAGTCCGTCGTCGCCCGGAAGCGGCGGCCCGACAGTGTTTTTCGCGATCACGATGTCACCCCGGAGCGCGTGGTTCAGGAACCATTCGGCGTTGTCGGGACTGACGTTGAGGCATCCGTTGCTGACGTCCGAGTTGCCCTGGTCACCGAGCGACCACGGCGCCGAGTGAACGTAGATGCCGCTGAAGGAGATACGGGTCGCGTCGTAGACCACCTCACGGTAGCCACCCGGCGAACTGACCGGGACACCGTAGGTCGAGGAGTCCATGATCACGCTCGGGTCCCGTTCGGCGACGATGTAGATGCCGTTGTTGGTGGGCGTCGAGTCCTTGCCCATCGAGGTCGGCATCGTCTTGACGACCTTGTTGTTGACGTACACCGTGATGATCTTGGTCTTGTCGTCGGCGATCGCCACAAAGCGCCGGCCTACCTTGAACGAGGTGTTGAGGTCGTTGCTGCCGAACACACCGCCGCCCAGGTCGATTCCCTTGAGCCGTGCCGAGACCCGCACCTTGGTTCCGGGCGCCCAGAAATGCTCCGGCCGCCACCGCAGCATGCTGTCGTTGACCCAGTAGAACGCACCGTCGACAGGTGGGTTGGTGGTCACCGAGATGGCACGCTGCGCGTTGAGTTTGTTGGTCACCGGGGTATCGAAGTTGATCACCACCGGCTGGCCGACGCCGACGTTCTCACCGTCGCCGGTGATCGTGGACACCGATGCGAAGGAATCGGCCGACGCGGTGCTGAATTTCACCTGCCGGGCGCCATCGCCTTCAACGCCCCTGGCAGCTGCGGTCAGCGTGTACCGAGCGCCGTAGTCCAGGGCCTCATCGGTGACCCAGTCGACGCCGTTGGGCGCGATGCGGCCCCCGACCTTGCCGTTGGGCCCGGAAACCACCACAGAGGTCAGATTGCCGAAGTGCGGCGTGACCGTGATTCGCGCTCCCGGCATCACGCCGACCGCTTCGTCCTTCATCGGACGCTGCCCCCAACCGGTGACCGAAATGGTGGGGTGGCCCAGAGTGGACGCGGCCGGCGCATCGGTGATCGCGTCGGAATACGTGGGATCGCTTGAGCATCCAGACAATACGGACACCAGAGCGATGATGGAGACTGCGGCGGTCGCGCCGCGGACAGAGCGGCGACGACCGGCGCTCAACTGACGACTACCTTGCGGATCACGAGGACGAGAACCAGTGCGCCGACACCGGCGAGCGTGTACTTGACCGCGGGACGATTGAGAGTGGCCAAGGCGGTGGTCTTGGCGTCGTCGGCCAGCCGCTGAGGACTGGTCCGCTCGGCCAGCGCGTCCAGGGTGCTGGCCAGGTCCTCGCGAGCCTTCGCGATTTCCTGCTCGATACGTTCGGTATCCCCGGCCACGCGGCCCTCCCGGCAGTGTCTCGACGTCCATGACTGTGGCCGTCGGCGCCGGAAAACCGGCCGCACGAACGACAACGCTTAGATGCTACGGCATCGATCGACGCGTTGCGCTCGCCCGTGCCGTGCAATTCCCCGTCGCTACGCTCGCCCCGTGCAATCCCCCGTCGCTACGCTCGCCCCGTGCAATCCCCCGTCACTACGCTCGCCCCGTGCAATCCCCCCGTCGCTACGCTCGCCCCGTGCAATCCCCCGTCGCTACGCTCGCCCCGTGCAATCCCCCGTCGCTACGCTCGCCCCGTGTGGCGCTGGTCATCGACTAGCCTGGCCTCATGTCTGCTAGCACCCAAACGGGGAACAACCGGCTGGCCGTGGGCGACAAGGCACCGGCATTCACCTTGCCCGACGCGCAAGAGTCGCCGGTCTCCCTCTCCGACTACGCCGGTCGCAAGGTCATCGTGTACTTCTATCCCGCCGCGTCGACGCCGGGGTGCACCAAGCAGGCGTGTGATTTTCGCGACAACCTCGCCGAACTGGAGGGTTCCGGCATCGCCGTCATCGGCATCTCCCCCGACAAGCCAACGAAACTGCAGAAATTCGTCGACGCCGAGGGTCTGACCTTCCCGTTGCTGAGCGACCCGGACAAGAAGGTCCTCGCCGAGTGGGGCGCGTTCGGCGAGAAGAAGATGTACGGCAAGACAGTCACCGGTGTGATCCGTTCGACCTTCCTGGTCGACGAGGACGGCATCATCGCGCTGGCCCAGTACAACGTTCGGGCAACCGGCCACGTCGCAAAACTCCGGCGCGATCTGTCGGTGTAGACGGCCCCGACATGTCCGAGTTGTCCGCCTCCAAGGTCTCTCGCAAGAGGTCTGTTCACCGAGAGTCCGGACTCAGGGAAATTCCGCAGCCACTAACGCCCCGCAAGCGGCCCACGCAGGAACGCAGCAAACGCAAGTTCGAGGCGATGCTGGTGGCCGCCCGAGATCTGCTCATCGACGTGGGTTTCGAATCGCTCACCTGCGAGGAGATCGCGACGCGCGCCGAGGTTCCGATCGGCACTCTCTATCAGTACTTCGCGAACAAGTACGTGATCGTGTGCGAGCTCGACCGGCAGGACACCGTCGACGTGCGTGAGGAGCTGACCGCCTTCTCCACCGAAGTGCCCTCACTCGAGTGGCCGAGTCTGCTGGAGAAGTTCCTCGACCACCTCGCCGCCCTCTGGCGGACCGATCCGTCGCGTCGCGCCGTGTGGCTCGCCGTGCAATCCACTCCGGCCACCCGGGCAACCGCCTCGCTGAACGAACGTGTCCTCGCCGAGCAAGTGGCACGCATCATCGCCCCACTCACCCCGTCGCAGCGCGAACGCCGCGAAATGATGTCGCAGGTTCTGGTGCACACCGCCTATTCGCTGCTCAGCTTCTCGGTCCAAGACGGTCACGACCACGACGAGACGGTCGCCGAACTCAAGCGCATGCTCGCCGGCTACCTCTTACTCGAGGAATCCACCAGCGACGCTTGATGTTCGACGCGAAGTAACCCCGTCGGATATCTCTACGCCTCAACCCGACCACGTGCACTGTGCACGTGGCCAGCCTCCCAGGTACAGATTTCCGCAGGTCGCCGCGGTGGTCACCCAGTTTGTCGGATCAGCGATCCACCCGTCGCCCGCGGCGGCGCTCATGGAAGCGGGAAGAACGTGGCCACCCATGCGGCTGGGAGCTTCCGCGTGCCAACACCGCGACAACCGGTGCCGAGTTGGAGAACGCGAGTGCTGCAGCACTCGCGTTCTCCAACTCAACTCGAGTTCTCGCCGCTCGACCAGGGGCGTGACCAGACACAAGCCCAAGCCGCACCCGACCCGCTCGGTGATGCGCCCTGGGTGCCCTCAGGCCACACCCTGTGCCGAATCGGCTCACCTGTGTGCTGCAGCACACAGATTCTCCAACAGGACACAGAGTGTCCCGGAGCGCCTCCGCTGCATGCTGCATTCCCCAGTTCAGCGCGGCGGTCACCTAACTCTTCGAGTCAGCGACGCACCCGCCGCCTGCGGCGGCGATCGTGGAGGCGGGAAGAGGGCTATGGAGCGCGACGCGGCGACGATGATCCACGAAAAATGGGGGAAGAAACTCGTCCCCTACCCCTGGAGTCCTCCCCGCGAATTTTCTCGCGGACGACTCAACAAGCAGGGGCAGAAAGTAGGGGAAGAACCTTCCCCTACTTTCAGTGGTCCGGCGCCTCGCTGACGTGGCCCGTTCGCCTGCCCTTCGAGGCATCCCTCGGCCGGCGCCTCGGGCACCTCAGAGAGCGGTGGGGTGGTGCACGCTTACGCGCAGGTCAGAGCGCTAGCCACCGAACTCTTCGGATCAGTTGCCCTCGAGGATCGCCACCGCGGCGGCGGTGTCGCCGTCGTGGGTCAACGACACGTGCACAGTGGCTTCGGCCAACAGTTCGCCGATCTCGCCGCCGAGGCGGATCGCCGGCCGTCCCCAGTTGTCGGTGACCACCTCGATGTCGCTGTGCCGGATGAGCGGCAACAGCGGCGAGCGCGAGAAGCGGCTCACCGACCACGCCTTCACGACGGCCTCCTTGGCCGCCCACCGGGCCGCGAGATGGCGTGCATCGTCACCGGTTCCGGCGGAGGAGTCCCGACGCTCACCGACCGTGAACCGGTCGGCGAACGTCGTGCCGGGCTGTTTCAGTTGCTCGCCGAACTCCGGGATCGACACGATGTCGATCCCGACTCCCAACACGCTCACCGGACGTTGCCGTAGGTGTCGGCCGCGTCGAGGCGGACTGCCGGATCGAGCAGCAGGCCGGCCTCGGCGTCGTGCTCGTCGACAGCCTCGTCGAACCGGCGGTTGGCAGGCCGACGATAAGCCGGCTCTCCCCCACACATCGACTCCAGGAAGCGCTGGTTGCCCAGGCGGAGCCGGTCGGCGGCACGGCGGCGGTACTCGTCGCGGTCGGCCTCGTCGAGGGTGGCGACAAACGCCTCCGGATGCACGACGGCGATGAGACCCGACACGTGACCGAAGCCGAGGCTGGTCAGCAGACCGGCCTTGAGCGGGAACCGCTCACCGAGGTGCAGCGTCTCACGCGCCCACACCAGGTGCGGGTACTCCTGCATCTTGTCGTCGACGCAATCGAGGCTGCGGTTCGGCGGGATGACGCCGTCGCGGAGCACCTGGCACAGGCCGATCAGCTGGAAGGCCGCGGCGCCGCCCTTGGCGTGACCGGTCAGCGACTTCTGCGACACCACGAACAGCGGTGCCCCATCACCCCGACCGATCGCCTCGGCCAGCCGCTCGTGCAGCTCGGACTCGTTGGGATCGTTTGCCCGCGTGGATGTGTCGTGCTTGGACACCACCGCGACGTCGTCGGCGCTGACGCCCAGCGAATTCAGCGCGTTGGCCAAGGGCGAGCTCTGCGCGCCACGAGCGGCACCCAGCGCACCGAGACCCGGTGCCGGGATGGAGGTGTGGACACCGTCGCCGAAGCTCTGGGCCCAGGCCACCACACCGAGGACCGGCAGGCCCATCTGTGCGGCCACGTCGCCACGAGCCAGCAGAATCGTTCCGCCACCGGCGGATTCGACGAAGCCGCCGCGTCGGCGATCGTTGGCCCGGGAGAACCGGCGATCGTCGATCCCGCGCGCCGACATCTTGGCCGACTCCGCGGTTGCGGACATGTCGCCGAATCCGACGATCCCCTCGATGCCGAGATCGTCGAAGCCACCGGCGACCGCGAACAGCGCCTTGCCCAGACGGATCTTGTCGGTGCCCTCCTCGACCGACACCGCCGCGGTCGCACAAGCGGCGACCGGGTGGATCATCGCGCCGTAGCTACCGACATACGACTGGACGACATGCGCCGCAACGATATTCGGCAGGGCTTCCTGCAGGATGTCGTTGGCCTTCGCCTCACCGAGCAAGGTGTTGATGTACAGCTCGCGCATGGAGGTCATGCCGCCCATGCCGGTGCCCTGCGTGTTGGCCACGAGACCGGGGTGCACCCAGCGCATCAGTTCACTCGGCGTGAAGCCCGACGACAGGAAGGCGTCGACCGTCGCCACCAGATTCCACAGCGCGACCCGGTCGATGGATTCCGCCATGTCCGGCGTCACGCCCCAGCGGGTGGGGTCGAAGCCGGTCGGGATCTGACCGCCGACCGTGCGGCTGAGCGCGAACTGACGGGGAACGCGGATCTCGGTGCCGGCCAGGCGGGTGACCTGCCAGTCGCCCGAGTCGGCGTTCTGCGCCACTCGCGTCTTCTCGGGATTCGCCGACGCGAACGCACGCGCCTCGGCCTCCGAGTTCACCGTGAAGGTCAGGTCCTCGTCGAGGAACACCGAGGTCAGCAGCGGCGAGGTGTTGTCGACCATCGCGCCCTCGTCGGCGTAGCGACGGATGCCGCAACGGGCGACGACCTCGTCGTGGTAGCGCTCGGCGATCTCGCTCTCCGGCACCGGGTCACCCGACTCGGTGTCGTACCAACCCGGCTTGGGTGCGGTGTCCCAGTGCACCAGCCCGGTGTTCCAGGCGAGCTCGAGAACGCCTGCCGCCGAGAGCTTCTCGTCGACCTCCATCTCGAAGCGGGTGCGTGCCGAACCGTACGGTCCGAGCTCACCCGCACCGACGATGACAACCAGATCCTCCGGTCGCGCATCCAGCGTCGGCCACTGCGGCCGCATACCCTCTGGCGCACGTGCGGGTGCCGGTAGCGCAGCCACGGTCACGACCTCGTCGGCGTCGGCCTCCTCGTCGGTGTCCGCGGCGTCGGCCGCGACCGCGGCCAGCGCCTTGAGATCGATCGTCGCCGGGTCCAGGCCGCCGGTGAAGTCGGCCAGGATCGCAGCCGACCGCGCCTGCTCCTTCTTCTCCGGAGTGCACAGGCCGAGCAACTCGCCGGCCATCTCCTCGGTGCTCCAGGTGCGCACACCTGCTGCTTCGACTGCGGTGACCATCCCGTCGTTGTGTCCCATCAGACCGGTGCCGCGCACCCACCCGATGAGGGCGTGCGCGAGCGTGGTCTTGGCGCCCCACGACTCTTCGGCCGACCAGCGCTGCACCAGAGCGTCGAGCGCGGCCTTGGACTCGCCGTACGCGCCGTCACCGCCGAACATGCCGCGGTTGGGCGAACCCGGGAGCACGACGTGCAGTCGGGCGGCGATGTCGTGGTCGGAGTGCAGATCGCTCAGTCCGGCGATCATCCGCTCGACCGACCAGAGCAGGACCTTCATCTCCAGTTCGGCCCGGCCACCGGCGTCGGTCAGATCACCGGCGACCCGAGGTGCCGCGAACGGGAAGAGCAGCGTCGGCTTCATCGCCGGCTTCACCACTGCCGTTGTGCCGCCGAGGTTCTCGGTCTGCTCGGCACCGATCCACTCGACGAGGTCGTCGACGTCGGTGTAGGACGCCATGTTCGCCGGGGCGACCCACAGCGCCGCGCCACAGCGAGCGTTCTCCCGGTAGAGCTTCTTGTAGAAGCCGAGCCGGTCAGAGTCCAGCCGCGAGGTGGTGGCGATCACCGTCGCACCACCGGCGAGCAGACCCGCGACCACACCGGCCGCGATCGAGTTCTTGGACGCACCGGTCACCACCGCGAGTTCACCCGCGAAGGCTCCGACGCCCGAGCTCTCGGCGGCCGTGGCGATCGCCTCGAAGGTCCGTGCGTGCACGCCGTTGCCGTTGGCCAGCGCCTTGCCCTGCCACCAGGTGGCATGCTGCGCGACCGTGTGGCCCGCGCCTTCGAACCGATTGACGACTCGCTCGAAATCGACGTCGAGGTCCAGCTCGTCGGTGAGCCAGATCCGAACCAGATCCTCTCGGCTGGTGGCCCAACGATCGTCGACGAGAACAACTTTCGCCTCGTCGAAGGCCGGCGCGACGGTGCGCGCCCAATCCGAGCCGAGCTCTGCGCTGACGCGCTGCGCGACCACCGCGTTCTCGTCCTCGACCGCCTCGGCGGTATCGGTCACCTCGGCCAGCCCCAACTTCTCGAGCACCGTGTAGGCGGCCGACGCGAGAGCCCCCGAACGGCCGGTGATCTGCTCGGTGAACTCACCGAGCGCGGCCGCGTCGACCGTTGCACCGCCACCGCTTTCGGCGGCGGGCAGGCTGACCGAGATGCCCTTGGTGGCACCGACCGCGGCAACCGCCCGGTCGATCAGACCGTCCAGTGCATCCGGGCTCGTCAGCGGACCGTCGAGCAGGTTGCCCAGGTCCTCGCCGCGCACGCTGGCACCGTCACGGGTGCCCAGCGCGAGTGCGACGGTGGTGTGCAAGGCCCAACCGGGCCCGAGCTGCCAGGTGTTGGTGACGCGATCGGTGATGTAGTTCTGCCGCTTGCCCACTGGCCCGAGCACCTTGCGGACCTGGTCGGAGACAGCATCGGTCAGCACCGAACCCAGCGGGCGGTAGCCGCGGGCCAGCGTCGACACCGTGGACGAGAGCGCGACCATGTCGGCCTCGGCAGCGCCGTCGATGGCACCGAGTCCGAGTTCGCCACCGATGTCGAGCAGCAACTGGTTGCGGCGCGACGACACTCCGTCACACAGCGCCTCGATGGTGTCGGCCGAACCGATCTGGTCGACGCGCATCTTGGTCCACAGCGCGATCACCGACTTCACCGCGTCGGCGGGGCCGAAGGTGATGTCGTCGGGGCGAGGTCCGCCGGCGGGTGCGGCCGGAGCGGCGGGTGCGGCCGGAGCCGCGGGGGCCGACTCGACCGGGGCGCTCGCCTCGGCTGCAGGCGCCTCGTCGGCGTCGTCCTCGTCGTCGGGCTCCGACCCGGCGTCCTTGGCCAGGATGACGTCGCTGTCGCGTTCGACGTTGACCACCTCGGTGGTTGCCGCGGCATAGTCGTCGAGCTTGAGCGTGTTCGACGCCAGGCCGGCCAGCGTCGGGGCGCCCTTGAGACCGATCTCGACAAAGCGCTGCACCGCGAGGCCGCTGCGCTCGGGACCGGCGAACAGCAGTTCCTGGGTTTCGATCCACCGCACCGGGCTGGCGAACTGCCAGGCCAGGAGCTCGATCAACACCACGCGGACAAGCTGACTCGGCTTGTCGGCCCAGCTGTCCCAGTCGGCGAGAACCGCGTCGAGCGGATCCGAGGGAACCAGGGCGGCGATCTCCTCGATGTAGGAGCGATCCAGATTGAACAGGCGCGGAACCAGGTTCGGGATGTAGCGACCGACCAGGATGTCGGGATCGATGTGCTCGGGCAGGAGACCCTCGAGCTTCGAACGGAACTCCGGCACACCCGCACGCAGCACCGTCGAGTGGAACGGGACGTCGATGCCGGGCACCAGGATGAACGAGCGCTTGCCGCCGAATTCGGCACGGCGACGGTCGATCTCGGCCTCGAGATGTTCGAGACCACGGACCGTGCCGGCGATCGCGTACTGCGAGCCCAGCAGATTCAGGTTCACGACCTCGAGGAATTCGCCGATCTCGGCGCCGATGCCCGCGACGAAGTCGGTGACCTCGTCGTCGGCCAGACCGAACTGGCTCGGGCGGATCGCCGCCATCCGATAGTCGCTGCGTCCCAGCTCATCTCGCGGAACCAGATGGTGCATCGCCTCGCCACGCTGGAACACGACCTCCAGGACGGCCTCCAGCGGGAGCACGCCGGCACATGCCGCCAGCGCGTTGTACTCGCCCACCGAGTGGCCGCAGGTGATCGCACCCTCGACGAAGCCACCGGCCTCCTTGAGTTCGGCGATCTGTGCGACACCCAGGGTCGCCATCGCGACCTGCGTGAACTGGGTCAGGTAGAGCACGCCGTCGGGGTGGTTGTAGGTGGTTCCATTGGCCACCAGGGTGGTCGGGTTGTCGCGGACCACCGCGAGGATCGAGAACCCGAGTGCCTGGCGGGTGTGCTTGTCGGCGCGGTCCCAGATCTTGCGGGCCGCCTTCGAGCGGGACCGGGCGTCGAGGCCCATCCCCTTGCTCTGGATGCCCTGACCCGGGAAGGCGTACACGGTCGTCGGCGCGGCCAGCAGACCGGTCGCACTCATGACCAGGTCGTCGCCCACCTTGCAGCTGACCTCCACGACCTCGCGGCCATGGTCGAGGCCGACGCGATCGACCCGGACGGTGATGACGTCACCGGTGCGGACCATGCCCAGGTAGCGCGCAGTCCAGCCGATCAGCGGCCGCGGCGACGGGATCGGATTCTTGGCGTCGGTCGCGGTGACGACCTGCTGTGCAGCCGCCGACAGCCACATGCCGTGCACGATCGGCTCGCCGAGGCCGGCCAGCTTGGCGGCCGAGGCGTCGGTGTGGATCGGGTTACGGTCGCCCGACACCACGGCAAAGCCGTGCATCCGGGCAGGTGCGGTGATCTTGGCCTGCCGCAACAGCTTCCGCGTCGCCGACTGCTCGTCGGAGAGGGCACCGCCGGCACGCGCGGGATCGGTCAGTTCGTCAGCGCCCAGGCGTCCGCGGATGGCGAAGCGCTCCTCGAGGGTCGCGATCGGACCGGCCGGGCCCGCGACATTCACCGACACCTCGACAACGCGGCCGACCTCGGTGTCGTGCACGGCGCCGGTACGCGCGGTGATCGTCAGTTCGGCCGGTTCGGCCGGGATTGCTCCGATGAGCGCAACGGCGTGGTCGAGGTGCACCAGGTCGAGCAGCCCCTCGACGACGGGGTCGCCGGATTCGGTACGCGCGGCACCGATCACACTGAAGACGCTGGGCCAGGAGGCGCCGACCAGGGTGTCGGGCACAGCGAAGCCGCCGGGCTCGGTGGGGGTGGTCGGGCGGAGGTTCGCCGGCAGCGAGAAGCCGGTGACAGCCGCGTGGTCGGCGACCGAATCCGGCTGCCAGGCAACGGTGGTCACCGACGCGCCATCGGCGACGTCGGCGAGGCCGCCACCCGCGGCGACGGTGAGGATCTCGCGCATCGCACCGGACGCCTCGTCCAGTCCGACGAGCGGGTTGCCGCCGTCGAGCAGTGCCGGCGAGACATGGAGCGGGATGCGGACGGATGCCTGCGAGATCGGCACCACCAAGTCGAATCGGTTCTCGTCGACTCGCTCGAGGACCGAACCGGAGGGTGCGTGCTCGGCACGATCACCGCTCACCACCGACCAGCTGTCGCGATCCCCCAGCAGCACAACAGGGTTCGGCACGATTCGACCGGCCCAGTCGACGTCGTCGGCCTCGATGACGGCGCTCAGGGAACCGGCGGACTCCACGAGTCCGGCGCGCTTGCGCGCATCCACGCCGACCGGCGATACGCCGATGGCACTCAAATCGGCCACGACCTGCGCCTCGAAGCGGTCGAGCAGTTCGCCGACCGGCTCGTCGACCCGGGTGATACCGGCCACCGCGACCGGGCCGGGGATGATGCAGACGGCGTCGGCGCCGTAGCGGGGATCGTGTGCCTGCCACAGGGAGTCGCTGCGCCACCAACGACGAACGTCCTTGTCGATGACGGGAACGAAGTTCACCGGCTTGCCGGGGGTGCGGCACAGTTCGAGGAAGAACGCCACGTCGGCCGGGTGCAGGATGTCGGTGTCGATCGACGGGTACACACTGCCCAGCGCGTCGATCGCTGCATGCGGATCGTCGGAGGAGGAAGGCTCGGCGAACATCGTCGGGATCTCGCCGGTGTCTTGCGGATTCATCCGCGCCTCGGTGCGCTGCAGCATGTCGATGAACCGCTGCTGCCAGGTGATGTCGGCCCAGGGCAGACGGTCGGCAGACGCGTCGCCGACGGCGAGTTGGGCGTAGCGGTCGAGCCATGCGCGGTAGGTCATGTCGGGCACGTCGCCGAAGTAGGGCTTGGCGGTGTCGACCATCGCGGCGATGATCTCGTCACGTCGCTGCGCGACCGCATCGGCGTCCCCGGCGACCTCGTCGAGCAGCCGGCCGCACTGCGAGGCCGTGTTGTCGACCTCGTGGATGTCGGCACCGAGTTGCGAACGGCCCGAAGCCATTCCAGCGTTCGCGCGGCCGGCACCGATCCAGGCGTCGCAGCCCTCGGTGTCGACGAGCAGCTGCTTGACCTCGGGCGTGGTGGTCGCCTCGAGCGTCGCCATGGCCGCGGTTCCGATCAGGATGCCGTCCATCGGCATCGTCGGATACCCGTAGGCCTTCGACCACTCACCGGTCAGGTATTCGCTGGCCCGCTCCGGGGTTCCGATACCGCCGCCGACACAGACGACGACGTTGGGGCGCGCACGAAGTTCGCCGTAAGTGGCGAGCAGCAGGTCGTCGAGGTCCTCCCACGAGTGGTGGCCGCCCGCGCGTCCACCCTCGATCTGCACGATGACCGGGTGGTGCGGAACTTCGGCGGCGATCCGCACGACCGAGCGGATCTGCTCGACGGTGCCGGGCTTGAACGCCACGAAACGCAGTCCCGCCTCGACGAATTCGTCGACGAGCGCCACGGCGTCCTCGAGTTCGGGGATACCGGCAGAGACGATCACACCGTCGATCGGTGCGCCCTGCGCGCGGGCCTTCTGCACCAGACGCTTGCCGCCGAGCTGCAGTTTCCACAGGTACGGGTCGAGGAACAGCGCGTTGAACTGTGCTTCGCGGCCGGGCTCGAGGAGATCGGTCAGCTTGGCGATGTTGCGGCTGAAGATGTCCTCGGTGACCTGGCCACCACCGGCGAGTTCGGCCCAGTGGCCGGCATTGGCCGCTGCGGCGACGATTGCCGGGTCGACCGTGGTCGGCGTCATGCCCGCCAGCAGCATCGGCGAACGGCCGGTGAGTCGGGTGAATGCGGTCTCGACCACCTTGCGGCCGTCGGGCAGCTCGGCGAGGGTCGGCGCGAAGGAGGTCCAGGGCGCGGCGACCTCGGGAACACCGCCGGGGCTGAACAGGTTGCGCTGGCCGACGCGCAGCGCGGCCGGCACCAGGCCGACGCCCTGCCCGCGCACCAGCGCGGAGGTCAACCGAGTCGCGAGGTCACTGGGACCGAAGTCGAGAATCCAGGCGGCACCGTCGGCCACCACACCGTCGACGGTCGACACCCAGTCCACCGGCTCGACGAGAATGCTCGCGGCATGCCGGGTCGCGAGGTCGCGGTCGATGCCGCATTCGACCGCCCAGTCGCCCACCAGCTCAACGGCGTCGGCCATCCCCGGATGGTGGAAGGCCACCGACACCTGAAGGTGATCGAACTTCGGCGCAAACGGTTCGCCGCCGGTCACCTTGCGCTTGCGCTCGTCGGCTTCCTGCGCGGCGATGCGCTCACACAGCGCGGTGAACGCGGCGAGGTGCCGCGGCGCACCGGACAGCACCACCGCGCTGCGGCTGTTGCGAATCGAGACGACGGGCGCCGTGGACTGCTCGGGCGCAGCCAGTCCGGCGCGATACTCGACCAGGATCTCTTCGATCCGGGCCGGCGAGATGTTGGTGATCGCGAGCATCGGGGTGCCCTCGGTGGCAACGCCGAGGCCGCGGCGTCGAGCGATCAGCGAGCCCGCAGCACCGATGAGCTGCGCGACGGCCAGCAGCAGACCCTCACCGGATTCGGCTCCGCGACCGTTCATGGCGACCGCGTCGACCGCGATGGAACCCTGCGAGTGTCCGACGACGGAACGCGGCGCGATGGCCGCGGTGTCCAGACCCTGCTTCTTCAGTGCCTCGATCGCCGCGATCTGGGTCAGCAGCACGCCCGGACCGGACAGGGTGAAGTCCGCAAGCGCCACCTCCGACGGTGTGGCCTCACCCGCGTCGAGCGCGCGCACCCAGGTCAACGGGTGGAAGCCCTCGGAACGCGCGACGGTGATCTGGTCGGCCACCGGCTCGACGAGACGTTCTGCCGCCTCGACGATCTTGGCGACCCGATGCTCGAGGTCGGCGTCGACAACCAGTTCGGCAAGTGTCGGCAGCCACGGACCTCCCTGACCACCGAAGCTGATGGCGTACGGCTCACCGGCGGACAGCCGGTCGATGAGGGTGGTCGAAGGGCGCTCTGCGGAAGCTGCGCCTTTGGTGCCGGTGCGGAATTGGTCGACGGTCACGAGGTCTCCTCTGTGGTCGGCGGTGATGCGGTCGGGGGTCGGTGTGGGGGTGGTCGAGGGGTTTCCCCGGCTGGACCGACCCACCCGGTTTCGGGCATGCCACGGGCCGTAGCTGCGCCTGGGCAGTGGGAGTTGCTGGTTGGTGGACTATGTGGGCAAACGCGCCCAACTCTGGGCACGAAAGTCCGAACACGCCTGTTGTGCAACAACATTGACTCATGACGGCTCGGCATCGAGCCCTCGTCGGCGTGAACGTGGAACCAATGATGACACACGAAAGTGAGGGATTCCTCATGTTTGGAACTGACCCTGCGGTATACCCGCCAGTAACCGCGCGGGTAACTTGGCGGCACGTCGACGGTGGGTCACAGGCACCCAGAATCCACACTGATCAGCCCCCGTTTTTTCGGCAAATCCGCAGGCCGAGCGCCCGCTCGGTGCGTCGTTACAAAATCGTGATGTGATCTGAAGCACCGCGCGCGTCACAGTAGGGTTTGGCCATGAGCAGCTGCATCTTCTGCGACATCGTCGCGGGTACCTCACCAGCCCGAATCGTCTACTCCGACGACGACGTGGTGGGCTTTCTCGACATCCGGCCGGTCACCCGAGGCCACACTCTGCTGGTCCCCCGAGTGCATTCCGTCGGGCTGGCCGATCTCGATCCGGACCGGGGTGCCGCGCTCTTCCACGCGGGCCAGCGGGTCGCCGCTGCGATGCGGTCGGGAACCATCGCCGCCGACGGCGTGAACATCGCGCTCAACGACGGACGCGCCGCGTTCCAGACCGTCTTCCACACGCACCTGCACGTCGTCCCGCGCCACAACGGCGACAAACTCAGTTTCGCCAAGGGCCTCGTGATCCGTCGCGACCCCGCCCCGGACGACACCGCGTCGGCCTTGCGCACCGCGCTGAAGTCGGCGTGAGGTCGACGCGGTGACCGAGTCCGAACCGACTGCGAATCCGCCGGAACCCATCCCCCAAGCCGTCGTCGACCTGGTGCGCGACGCGGAATGGATCACCGTCTTCACCGGCGCCGGCATGTCGGCCGAGAGTGGCATCGCCACGTTCCGCGACGCCGACACCGGACTATGGGAGCGTTTTGACCCCGCGACACTCGCCACTCCGGAGGCCTGGGCCGACGACCCCGCATTGGTTTGGGGCTGGTACTCGTGGCGGGCTCGCCAGGTCCGGGCCGCCGAACCCAATGCGGGCCATCAGGCACTGGCCGACCTGGCCCGCGACCGCGTCGTCATGATCGTCACCCAGAACGTCGACGACCTGCACGAGCGCGCCGGCAGCCAGGTCGTCAGCCATCTGCACGGCAGCCTGTTCGCTCCGCGCTGCTCTCGGTGCGGACGCCCGTATCCCGGCGATACCGATCTCGACAGCGACACCCTCGACGGACGGGTGACGCCGCCTGTGTGCCCCTACTGCGGAGGCGACGTCCGGCCCGGCATCGTCTGGTTCGGCGAGGCACTGCCCACCGAACAGTGGGAACGGGCCGAGCAGGCGATACGCGGCAGCGACCTGGTACTGGTGATCGGCACCAGCGGGATCGTCTACCCCGCGGCGAGTCTTCCCGAACACGCCGCTCGCGCCGGGGTTCCGGTCATCGAGTTCAATCCCGAACCGTCCGCGCTCAGCAGCATCGCCCGCCACCGCGTGCCCGTGACCGCGGCCACGGGACTGCCCGAGCTGGTGCGTGCCCTCGGCGACGGTGACCCTCCCGCAGGCTGAGATCCGCGGTCGCCCGAGCGCGGACTCGTCGCAGAAACCGCACTCGTCGCCAGAACCGCAGATGTGGCCAGAAACCGCCGACGCGCCTCGGGTTCCGACCAGACACGCGGTTTCTGAAACCCGCGACACGCCGACGTCGTCGGCGATCGTGGGCCCGGAAGAGCGGAGCCGCCATGCGGCCCGGAGCCTCCGCACGGCCGGCACCCGCGACAACCGGAGCCGAATTGGAGAACGCGAGTGCTGCAGCACTCGTGTTCTCCAACTCAACTCGAGTTCTCGCAGGACGACGCGGGACATGGCCAGACCGAAGCCGAGGCCGCCCTGGGGTGATGTGCCATGGGTGGCCTCAGACCACACCCTGTGCCGAGTCGGATCAACCGTGTGCTGCAGCACACAAATTCTCCAACAGGACACAGAGTGTCGTCGTCGAGCGGAGGCGCGATCCGCCACAAAACGTCGGGGAAGAAACTTCTTCCCCGCCCCTTGGAGTCCTCCCCCAGAAAATTCTCGCGGACGACTACGAACCTCGGGGAAGAAACTCTTCCCCGAGATTTTGCGAGCACGACTCCGACGTATTTTCCCAGGTCAGCGGGGCGGTCACCTAGCTCTTCGGATCAGAGGCGATAGGACGTCAGTCCCCCGCGGTCAGGTCGATGGGCTCCCAGGCATCCGCTTGCCCCGCGACCGCGATCGAGGACACCGACCCCGGCTTGCAGCCCCGTGCGTCGAGTGCCGCGGTGACGCGCGCGATCACACCGTCCGGGTCGAGTTCGAACTCCGATTCCCGCACGCGGGCGAACTCCCAACCGCAGCGACGCAGTTCGCGTTCTCGCTCCAGGTCCGACCGGGCCTGACGACCCGTGGTGCGGAATTGCGCGCCGTCGCATTCGACGGCCATCCGCGCGTCGGCGCCCATCACCACGAGATCGATGACCCGGTTGTTCACGACCACCTTGGGCGTGACGTGATAGCCGAGCGACGCCAGCCGGTTGAACACCCGCTGCTCGAGCAGATTGTCGAAGGGCTCCACACGCTTGTCATCAGGAACATCGTCGGGCATCGGCGAGATCGTCGGTCCCGCGTTGGCCTCGAGGTAGCCGAGCAGCGAGTAGCGAAGATCGTTGCGGCGCAACTCGTCCAGATCGACCGAGTGGAACAGCCACAGCTGATCCATCGCGCGAGACGCCGCGACGTTGAAGCGACGCTGCGACTCGGCCCGGGTGAGCGCGGTGATCGCGGCCGGGTCCGAGACGACCATCGACAGCAAGATGACGGAACGTTCGTCGCCCTGGAAATCCGGTGGGGATCCCACCCGGATGCGACGATCTCGCCAGTGCTCAGGGTCAATGGTATCGCGAAGCGCACGCTCGAGGACGTCGACCTGCTTGGTGCCCTGCAGCGCGATGATGCCGAAATCGGCTCCGTCGTAGGCGGAATCGGCGAGACATGCGGCGACCGTGTCGGCAATGGCCTGCGCCTCGGCCTCGTTGACCAATGCTGCCCCCTGCCCGGAGGCTGTCGCGTCCACCCGCACCGAGCGCAGCGGGTCGAGCCGGTTGGCGCCGAACTGGCGGACCGGGATGAGCGGTGTTCCCTGGTAGAACTGCTGCGAGGAGTATTCGATGATCTCGGGCATACACCGGAAGTGCTCGCGAAGTGTCACCAGGTGACCAAATCTGCTGCGCAGCAACGAGAACAGGCTCGATCGCGGCGTCAAACCATCTCGCAGATATCCGGGCAGGTCGGGTAGTTCGGCGTCGAGTTTGGCAAATGCGTCGTCGAGCGTGGTGCCGGTGAGACCTGTGGGCGCGCACTGCCGATCGTCGCCGACGACGATGACGCGCGGCGCCAGCCACAACAGGAAGACGCTGGTGATGTCGGCCTGACTCGCCTCGTCGACGATCACGACATCGAACGAATTGGCTTTCGGTGGAAGTGTTTGGGCGACTTGACTTGTCGACATGATCCACGCGGGCACGGCGGCGGCCGCCTCGGCCATCGCGGCGCGCGCCGCGATACGAAAACGGTTGGCGTGCTTGCCCGATCCCTTGCCCAGGTTGATCATGTGGTCACGGTAGGACTGCAGCGCCTGCGTCTGTGCCACCGTCGTCCGCTCGATGGAGTACCGCCACGCTCGTGCGGCCGCCAGACGGGTGGTCACCTGGGCGAGGTCGACCTCGATGCCGTCGAGTTCGGCCTGCAGACGCTCCTGCCGTCCCGGATCGTTGTTCTCCGACACCCACGTGTGTGCTCGGCGCCACGACCACGCCGGCGCGAGATCGCGAACCCGCTCGTCCCACTGTGGGTCGTCGGCGGTTGCGGCCACCTCCGCGTACAGCGCAGGCGCCTTGCCGCGCAGCCTCAGGGTGAGCAGGTCGAGCGCGATCTGATCGTCGCGTTCGGCGCGAGCTGCCACGAAAGCCCGTCGCGCGGAGCGAATCGACTCCGCGTCGGCATTCGCCAGCGCCGACACCAGATCGTCACCCTCGGCCGACGGTCCACGTTCGATCTCGGCCGACAAGGCGTAGGCGCAGTCCGCGAGCTCGTGTTCGGCGAGCACCGCGTCGTTGGTGGCCGCGATCAGTCGTGCCTGCCGCGCGACCGCGGCCACCTCGGCAACGCTGCGCGGCCGCGGACCGCCCGGACTGATCGCCTCGAGTTCACGGACGAGCCGATCCCGTCCGGTCACCAGGTCGGAGATCCAGGCCAGCTGATTATCCAGCCGCACAAGCTGATTGAGCTGCGACGACCGCGACCCCGAGGTGTCGACCGGCACGTGGAGGTCTGCGAGGAGCCGGTGTGCCTGATGCACGGCCTCCACCACCGACAGGTGGTCGGCGACCAGCCGCAACGACCGCTCGTCGGAGGGCACCTGGCCGTCGACCGTGGCCCGCACCGACGACTCTTCGACCGCCCGTTGCTCGGCGGATCGCCGCAGCCTGCCACGCCAATGACCGCCGCCCCTCAGGTGATCGGCCGCCGTGTCGAAGAGGGTGGCGCTCCCCGGCCCGGCACCGTCCACGACGACGACATGCGCGCCGAGTTCGCGATCACGCCGCGCGGCGTCGGCGATGATCGGCGACAGGGTGGTCACGCGCGACCACAGATGTGACGCCTGCCCGGCGAGCAGCCGGTCGGCCATGTCGACGATGGGCGCCGGGAAGGTCTGCACTTCGGTGGAGGCAATCGCGAGGTGTTCGCAGAGTTCCTTGATACGGATCAGGCGGTCACTGTCGACGCCGTCGAGTACCGACAGCAGCGACCCGGTCCCGGTCATCGGTTCGTGCGGCCGCGAGGCAATGCGTGCGCAGATCCGGTCCATCACCGCCGGGTCGGGCAGATGGTCGGCGAGGTCCGGGAAACGCTGCGCGAGACGCGCAGTCGAGCCGCCGGTGGCACGAAGCAAGTCGACAAACCGCCCGAACTCGTCGGTATCGAGCGGCGGTACGCCACCGTCGATGGGTCCGGGCAACCACTCGAATCGATCGGCGTCGGCGAGGACCTGCCGAACCACGTCGGCTGCCGTGCCCCGATAGTCACCGGCCACCCAGTCGTGCACGACGGTTTCCGCGGCACGCAGTTCCCACAGCTCGCGCAGCGTGGTCTCGCGGCGGGACATCACGTGCTCGCGACGCGCGACGAGGTCTTCGATCTCGGCGTCGGCAACCGGGGCCGAATAGGCCGACTTGCGTTCGGCCAAGGCCTCGACGCCGCGCACGACAGCGTCGAAACCGTCCTTGCTGACATCGGCGATCGAGACCGTGAGGTCGCGGATCTCGTCGGGCAGCATGTCGCGCAGCACGTGCAGCGCGTGCGACTTCTCGCTGACCACGAGGACACGCTGCCCTTTGGCCAGCAGTGCCGACATCACGTTCGCGATTGTGTGCGTCTTGCCGGTGCCGGGCGGTCCTTCGACCACAACGCCACTGTCGACGCCGAGCCGACCGAGAACGTCGCGCTGTTCGACGTTGGACGGCAGGCCGAACAATGCGCCGCGCACCAATTCGTCGGCGCTCATCGCACCCGACTCGACGAGGGCGCTCAACCGTTCGTCGGCCTCGATCGGCCGCACCAGTTGGGTCAGGCCCATCGGCACCGGGATGTCGGGGTTTCGGAGGTCGGTCAGGATTGCGTCGTAGAAGGCGAGTGCCGCACCGGTACCCCGTTGACGCAGCACGATGGCGGGCCGCATGTCGAGCGCCACCGACACCTTCTCGGTGTCGACGTCGATCCGGCTCATCCAATCGGCGACGAGATCGGTGACCTTGTTACCCACCACGGTGGGCTGCTCGGTCAGTGCGCGGCGCGCCTTGACTGCGGCGGACAGATCGATGCCGTCGATCGCGGCCAGGAAGTGGGTGTCGTGCACCATCGGGGCAGAACCGGCACCCAGCGTGACGCGGATCGTGTCGTCGTCATCCCGCTCTGCGAGGACCTCCTGGGTGAGCAGGTGCTCGCGGATCAGCGGCGTGGTGTCGTTCTCGTTCTCGACCACCGTGAGCAGCGCATTGGCCAGCACCAACTCAAGGGTCTCCGGATTCTCGCGGAGTTCCCCGGTGACTCTGGCCAACTCGTCGTAACCCGACTCACCGGGTGCGACCTGCACAACCACCTGCCCCGGACCGGCAGAGGCTCGAACGCCGACACCCGTTCCGGCCCCGATCCAGACGACGCCAGGGGCGGCTTCGACATCGGAGATCGACTCCGATCGTGATCGAACCAGCTCACGGAGGAACCCCACCAAGCGCGTGACCTGGTCGCGAAGCGGCTCGCTCGTGCCGTCCTCCATGCGTCGTCCTCCTGCGTCTGCCCGGCTACGCTACCAAGCCGCTGGTCAGACGCCGAACGCTCAAGAGAACGAGCCGTCAGGAGCCAGGCGTCGAACGCAGGGCGGAATAGCCGCCGTCGACGTAGCGGACGTTGGTGTAGCCCAGGTCGGCGATCTGCTCGGCGATGCGCGGAGCCTGCGAACGGACGGAGACCACGGCGATCTCGGTGTCGGGGTTGCGCACCACCGGGAAGGTTCCCGACGGCGTCGGCGTGAAGCGTGCCGACACATCGACCGGGTCGACGACCACTGCGCCGGGGAGACTGCCCTGATGCCGCATGACCTGCGGGCGGGCGTCCACCATCACGGCCTCGCCGTGACTGCTGTGATCGATTGCGTCTTCTGCTGAGATCGAATTCACCACTGACACTGGTGACTCACCATTCCTGTAACTCGTGTGTGTTGTCGCGCTGGGGATTACAGCGTTCAGGGGGTATGTCGTTCCCCCACCCCAAAAGGTTACGGAAATATCTCGATCTGACAAGTTCCGTCCCACGCGACCAGAAGGGCTCACACGTCACCACACGGCGAAGTGAGGACCACGCTCAGCCGTTGCGTCGACCCGCGACACGTGGATTGCCCCGCTTGCCCCAGCTGTCGCCGCGTTTTCCATGACCGTCACGTCCGCCGCCGCGAGGCCCCTGAGCACCACGTTTGGCACCACCTCGCGTCCGCGGGGGACCAAAGTCCTTGCGCAGATCGATCGGGTTCTTGCCGATGCGGGTGTCGCGCAGCGCCGACAGCGTCTCGTTGTCGAGGTCGTCAGGCAGCTCGACGAGGCTGAAATCGTCGCGGATGCTGATGTTGCCGAAATCACCCCGAGTGAGTCCGCCTTCGTTGGCGATGGCGCCGACGATGGCGCCCGGCGACACCTTGTGCTTGCGGCCGACGGCGATCCGGTAGGTGGCGAAACTCCCGCCCGATCGTCGCGGCGCACGTTCCTTGCGCGCCGGACGCTCACCTTCGGGCGGATCCGGTGCCATCAGGAAACCGCCGTCGCGGGTCTCGAGTGCCAGCGCAGCTGCGATGTCGGCCATCGCCACGTCGTTGTCCTGCGCATAGTTCTCGATGAGCTTGCGGAACATGTCGAGATTGTCCGACGCCAGGTTCTCGGTGATCGAGTCGGCGAACCTCGCGACGCGCTGCGCGTTCACGTCTTCGACGCTGGGCAAGCCGATCTCGGTGAGCGTCTGGCGGGTGGCCCGCTCGATCGAGCGCAGCAGGTGCCGTTCACGCGGTGAGACGAACAGCAACGCGTTGCCCGACCGCCCCGCCCGGCCGGTGCGGCCGATGCGATGCACGTAGGACTCGGTGTCGTGCGGGATGTCGAAGTTGACCACGTGGGAGATGCGGTCCACGTCGAGTCCACGCGCGGCGACGTCGGTGGCGACGAGGATGTCGATGCCGCCGCTCTTGAGCTGGTTGATCGTGCGTTCACGTTGCGCTTGCGCCATGTCGCCGTTGATCGCGACCGCAGAGAATCCGCGCGAGCGCAGTTTTTCCGCAAGCTCCTCGGTGCCCTGCTTGGTGCGCACGAACACGATCATGGCGTCGAAGGTCTCGACCTCGAGGAACCTGGTGAGCGCATCGAGCTTGCGCTGATGAGACACCTGCAAGTACCGCTGGTTGATGTTCTGCGCGGTCGCGGTCTTGGCCTTGACCGTGATCTCCTGCGGATCGTGCAGATATCGCTGCGCGAGCCGGCGGATCGCACTGGGCATGGTCGCCGAGAACAACGCAACCTGCTTGTCGTCCGGCGTTTCGGCGAGGATGCGTTCGACGTCCTCGGCGAAACCCATCGTGAGCATCTCGTCGGCCTCGTCGAGCACCAGGAAGCGAAGCTCGGAGATGTCGAGGGTGCCGCGGTCGAGGTGATCGATCACCCGGCCCGGCGTACCGACGATGACCTGCGCGCCACGGCGGAGTCCGGACAACTGAACGCCGTAACTCTGGCCGCCGTAGATGGGCAGCACCCGCACCTCGGGCATGTGTGCCGAATACCGGCCGAAGGCCTCCGCCACCTGCAGCGCGAGTTCGCGCGTCGGAGCCAGGACCAGTGCCTGCGGCTTACGCGGGCCCGACCCGTCGCCGGCACCCTCGAGCCGGGACAGAATCGGTATCGCGAATGCGGCAGTCTTGCCGGTGCCGGTCTGGGCGAGTCCGACGACGTCACGGCCGGCCATGAGTGGCGGGATGGTCGCGGCCTGGATGGGCGACGGGGTCTCGTAACCGACGTCGGTGATGGCCGACCGAACCCGCGAATCGATGTCCAGGTCGTCAAAGGTTCCGACGGCGGGTCGGGGTGGGGTGCCGTCGGAGGACGCAGCGTTGTCTGGCGAGGTACTCATGCGCTGGTGGTCTCGTTCATCACGTCAACTCTAATCGGCGCGACCCCGAGAGGTGGCATCGCGCGCAATGTGTCCCGCGATTGGCACAGATTGCCGCCGTGATCAGCGGATTCGGTCATTCCGACCACAGTGTGATCAACCACACGGATACTGGTACTGTCGGTTCCACTCACACGCCGAGGCGGCCGCCGATGCGGGTCGCGCGGTGTCCGTTTTGTCCAGGTTTCCCGTCTCAGGAGCGCCATGCAGCAGCAATACGCCACCCCGTCGGATCTCACCGTCGACGACAAGGCGACGACCGTCGACGCCATCCTCCGGTATCGGGCCGAACGGCCGACGATGCCGTTGTTCAAGCGGCGTTCCAACGGCCAGTGGATCACCGTGACGGCCAAGCACTTCACCGACGAGGTCGACGCCGTCGCCAAGGGCCTCATCGCCTCGGGTGTGGAGCCGGGCGATCGCGTCGCCATCCTGTCGTCCACCCGCTACGAGTGGACCGTGCTGGATTACGCCATCTGGCGTGCGGGCGCGACCACTGTCGCGATCTACGAGACCTCCGCGCCCGACCAGGTCCAGTGGATCCTCGAGGACTCCGCGACCAAACTGCTGTTCGTCGAGAATCATCCGCAGTACACCCGGCACATCCGGGTGATCGACGAGGCGCCCGCCCTCGGCGAGACCCTCGTGATCGACGATCACGCACTCGCGACCATCACCAAGCGCGGTGCGAAACTCGGCGACGAGGAACTCGACAACCGGCACGCCAATGCCCTGTCCTCGGACGCCGCGACACTCATCTACACCTCGGGCACCACCGGCCGCCCCAAGGGTGTCGTCCTCACCCACGCCAACTTCATTGCCGAGTGCGCGGCCACCCGCGATGCGGTGGGTGCCGGGCTCGCCGAGGGTAAATCGACACTGCTGTTCCTGCCGCTGGCCCACGTGTTCGCGCGCGTGGTCGCCGTCGGCTGCGTCGAGAACGGCGTGATCCTGGGGCACACCAACGACATCCCGAATCTCATCGACGACCTCGGAACGTTCAAGCCGAACTACGTGCTGTCGGTGCCGCGCGTGTTCGAGAAGGTGTACAACTCCGCGAAGCAGAAGGCCTACGACGGCGGCAAGGGCAAGATCTTCGACAAGGCTGCCGACACCGCGATCGAGTACAGCAAGGCCATGGAGGCGGGCAGCATCGGGCTCGGCCTCAAACTGCGCCACGCACTGTTCGATCGGCTGGTCTACGGCAAGCTGCGTGCGGCTCTCGGCGGCAACTGCGAGGGCGCCATCTCCGGCGGCGCACCTCTCGGCGCCCGCCTCGGCCACTTCTTCCGCGGCGTCGGCATTCCGGTGTACGAGGGCTACGGCCTCTCGGAGACCACCGCAGCGGTGACCGCCAACAACGAGGACCATCAGCGCGTCGGATCGGTTGGACGTCCAGTTCCCGGCGTCACCGTCGCGATCTCCGACGACGGCGAGGTCCTGCTCAAGGGACCGGTGGTGTTCGGCGGCTATTGGCAGAATGCCGAGGCGACGGCCGACTCCATCAAGGACGGCTGGTTCCACACCGGCGACATCGGCAAGTTGGAGGACGGCTTCCTCTACATCACCGGTCGCAAGAAGGAACTGATCGTCACCGCAGGCGGCAAGAACGTCTCACCCGCGCAACTCGAGGACACGATCCGCGCACACCCGATGATCAGCCAATGCCTCGTTGTCGGCGACAACAAGCCGTTCATCGGTGCGCTGATCACCATCGACCCCGAGGCCGTCCCCGGGTGGCTGGAGCGGCACAACCTACCCGCCGACACGCCGATCTCGGACCTCGTGGACAACGCCGATCTCCGTGCCGAGATCGACACGGCCGTCAAGGACGCCAACGCCAAGGTCTCCAACGCCGAGGCGATCAAGAAGTTCACCATCCTCGATACCGACTTCACCATCGAGTCGGGTGAACTGACCCCGACGATGAAGCTGAAGCGCAATGTGATTCACGACACCTACAAGACCGCCATCGCGGACCTGTACAGCTGACAAGAATCAGTCGGCCCCGTATCCCCGTGGGGTACGGGGCCGTCCGCATTCTCCGGGCGAAATGCCATATGCTGCGGGGCGATGAAACGGGACCTGGCGATCGACGCCACGCGCGGGCTCGCGATCTGGAGCATGATCGCGGCCCATTTCGCGGGGGCCACCCCGATTGCCGAGCCGACGCACGCCTTCCCCTACGTCGATGGCATGTCGGCGTTCGTGCTGTTGTCCGGGATCGTCCTGGGCATCGTCTACCAACGCTGGATCGACCGCCACACGCTGCGCTACGCCTACGTGCGTCTGGCCAAACGGCTGGCAGTGCTCTACCTCTGCCAGCTGACGATCGCCCTCGTCGCTGTCGGCGCGGCGATGGCCGGGCACCGCTGGCTCACGTGGCTGCTGCCGATCGACAGCTGGGCGCAGGGCATCTGGCTCGCGGTCACCATGCAGTACTTGCCCGCCGGCGGCAACATCCTGCTGCTGTACATGGTGCTGATGGCGTCGGCATTCGCGCTGTTCCCGATGCTCATGCGCGGGTGGTGGATGTGGATCCTTCTCGGTTCCATTGCGCTGTACGCCCTTTCACAAGTCGCGAGTCCCGACCCGTTCTACGTCACGTCCTACATGCCGTCGCCGCGTACCGAGAACTGGGCCGGGTGGCAGATACTCTTCGTGCCCGCCGTCGTCGTCGGCTGGAACTGGGATCGCTGGCGTGTCGCCGAGAGGATCGACCAGTTCCTGTTCCCGCTTCTCGTCGGGGCGGTCGCGCTGGCGGTGGCCATTCACCTCATCGTCGGCTACGACCCGTGGACGCTCCCCGACCCACCGCTCGCCGACAAACGAGACTTCGGGCCGGCCCGCGCGATCTGCGCGTGGATCGCCATTCCCGCGGTCTACGGGTTCTTTCGGCTGCTGCTGCGGTGGTGGCATCGCGACTGGCTGCGTCCGCTGGTGATGACGGGTTCGCGAAGCCTGGATTCCTATGTCATCCAGGCGATTGCGCTTGTCGTGGTGCCCATCCACATCGCTCATCGCCCGTGGGCCTCGATCACCACCTGCTCGGCTGCGTTGCTCGTCTTCGGGGTCTGTTGGGGGTGGGCGGAGTTCCGTAGCTCAGCACGCATCGACAAGCTGCACCGCGCTCCGATGATCCTGCTTTCGCAGCAACCCGACCGACGATCCGAGAAAGTAGGGGCACCGACATGACCGGCGACATGACCGTCAGCGTGCACAGCGGCAACGACACGAGCGGCCCGGCGATCCGCACGCCGATCACCATGGCCAACTCGTATCGCTTGCCCGACGACCCCGCGTCGCTGGATTGGTCGGGCACCGACCAGCTGTTCTACACCCGTAACACCGGCGCGAATCAGATTGCGCTGCAAACAAAACTGGCGACCATGGAACACGCCGAGGACGCCGTCACACTGGCCTCCGGGGTGGCGGCATTGCACGCGGTGTTCTTCACCTTCCTACGGACCGGCGACCACGTCGTCGTATCCGACACGACCTACGAGGCGACCTGGAAGTTGTGGTCGCACCTGCTGCCGCAGAAGCACGGCATCGAGGCGACCTTTGTCGACATCGCCGACGCCGACGCGGTGGCCGCTGCGTTCACACCGCGGACCCGGATGCTGGTCGCCGAGACGATCGCCAATCCGACGACCAAGGTCGCCGACATCGCTGCGTTGGCGGCATTGGCGCATGACGCCGATGCACTGCTGCTCATCGACTCCACATTTACTCCCCCGCCGATGTATCGGCCGTTGGACGCGGGCGCCGACCTGGTGGTGCATTCGCTCACGAAGTACATCAACGGCCACGGTGACGCGATGGGCGGAGCGGTGCTCGGCAGGTCTGACCTCATCGATCGCATTCGTGCGGAGGCGATGGTCGACGTCGGTGGCGTCATCTCGCCGTTCAACGCGTGGCTGATCGCGCGGGGTGCGATCACGTTGCCACTGCGCCTGCAACAGCACCAGCGCACCGCCGCTCACTTGGCGCAGGTTCTGCACGACGATCCGAGGGTCGCCTTCGTCGCCTACCCCGGGCTGCCGTCGCATCCCCAACACGCGCTTGCGGCAAAGCAATTCGACGGTCGGGGGTTCGGCGCGATGATGGCGTTCGCCGTGCGCGGCGACGCGGCCACCCAGAACCGCTTCGTCTCGTCCCTGAAGATCATCACGTCGGCGGTGTCGCTCGGTCACGACGAATCCCTGATCGTCCACGTCGGCCCCGACGGTCCGCGGGTCGCCGCCTACCCGGAAGACTTCCGCCGCTGGGGACACCTGCGATTCTCGGTGGGACTCGAAGACGCCGACGACCTCGCGACCGATCTCACCTCCGCGCTCGACGCGACGTTCGGCTGACGCGACCTCCGCTCGGTTGCCCCACCACCCGCTCGGTGGCCCACCACCGCGCCGTGAGGGCGCCCTTCTCCCGATGGCTGAGGTGCGAGCCTGCGAGCCTCGAAGCCCCTGGTGAGACGACATTGTTGTCTCACCAGGGGTCTCGACACGACGCCTCGCCTGGCGGCTCGGAGTCGGCTCGACCAGCGAGGGTTCGCACCTAGCCAGCGGCAGGTGCAGCGTTGGAGACCTCGAACAGAATCCCCCGACCAATCGCCTCTCGCACAACCGGGAGCGCAGCAGCGGCCAGTGCGTCGGCGTCGACGTCGTGGAAGTCGGCGAGCAACTCGACCAGTACACCCAGCGGAACCTCGCCCCGACAGCCGGCGAGCAGCGCGCGCGACACCTCGTCGACGCCGAGGACCGCACCCGGACCGCCGGGTCGGCGCACCGTCGCCGAAACCTGTTGCCAGCCTTTCTCGCCCGGCAGCGACTGCTCTTCGAGGAAGACGGGCGCAGTCGACAGACGTCGCCGCAACAACTCCTCGTCGGTGCTGGTGCGCAGATAAGTACGACGCGCGAGAAATGCCTGCGCCTCCGGGCCGGTCACCTCTTCACCTGCACCCGTGATCTCCTCGACGACGACGTCGGCATCGCGGCGTTCACCCGCCGCGGGCGCGCGCAAGGTGATCACTCCCATGCCGATCGCCGAGATACCCGACTCGGTGAACCACTCCAGCCAGTCCGCTCCGCGTCGGGCAGCCTCCTGCGGCCGCTCCCCCGCGTCCGACAGCCACAGCGAGATGTAGTCCACCGGGTCGGCGGCCTCACGTTGCACCACCCACGCGTCGAGTCCGGTGTCGCGGACCCAGCCACCTACCCGCTCACGCCAGTCGGAGCCGTCGGCAATCATCCAGTTCGCCAACAACTGCGCCGTGCCACCGGGTTCGAGGTGATCGGGGATCTCGCGGATGAGACTCTCGCACAGCGCGTCTCCCGCCATCCCGGAATCGCGATAGATGTAGTCGCGACCGCCGGCGCCGACCACGAACGGCGGATTCGACACGATGAGATCGAAGCGTTCGCCCGCAACCGGCTCGAACAGACTGCCCGCACGCAGATCCCAACGCATGCCGTTGATCGCAGCGGTGGCCGCCGCGAGCGCGAGGGCGCGCGGATTGGTGTCTGTGGCAACGATCTCGTCGCAGTGCGCATTCAGATGCAGCGCCTGGATTCCGCATCCCGTGCCGATGTCCAGGGCTCGAGCAACGGGTTCACGAATGATCGCACGCGCCAACGAGATCGACGCGCCACCGATGCCGAGCACGTGGTCGTGGGAGACCGGTGCGGCGCGAATGGCCGCGTCCTGATCGGAGATCACCAGGAACTCGTGGGCCTCGTCGCCGTGCGGGCGGATGTCGAGAGCCGCCCGCAGCCGCCCGGTCGCCGTTCGGTCGATCACCCTGTTGACCCACAACGCATGCCAGCCGTTTGACGGAAATGCCTGCGCCACGGACTCTTCGGTCTCATCGGCACCGAGGATGAACAACCGGACGATGGTCGCGAGACGAGCCTGCGCCGGTGGTGCGCCATCGGCCGCACGCAATGCGGGCCACCACACTCCCCGGCCCAGCGCAGCGTTTGCCTCCTCACCCAGCAGATCCGCGACACCGTCGGTGGTGTATCCGGCCGACCTGAGGTCGGCGCCGAGCCGGTCGATGACGGCGGTGTCGGACAGTGGCAGGTCGGTGGGTGGCACCGTGACAGCGTATCGAGTGTTATCGCGGTGCCGCGGTGGTGCGGCGCACCATGAGTCCCGGGGCGTGTCGATATATCCGTTGCGGCGCGGTTGGGCGCTCCATCCGTTGGATGAGGAACTTCGCGGCCTGGGCACCAACCGTGAAGTTGCCGTTGTCGACCGACGTCAGCGAGATGTGCCGCAGTCGGGCGAGTTGGGTGTCGTCGTATCCGATGAGCGACAAGTCACCGGGCACGGACAGCCCCCGCTCGTCGGCCGCCGACAAGGCACCAAGCGCGGTCATGTCGTTGAAGGCGAAGATCGCGGTCGGCGGCGTTGGTGAATCCAGTAGTCGCGCAGTGGCCGAATGGCCGCCCTCCTCGGTCATGCCCGCAAACTCGACGACCTGGTCGACCGACGCGTCGTGGGCGGTCCCGAACTCGACGATCGCGTTCTCGAAGCCCGTACGACGCAAGGTGCCGACCTTGGCCGGACCCTGCAGGTGGGCCAATCGCCGGTGACCCAGTTCGAGCAGATGCGTCGTGGCCAGTCGCGAACCGGCCAGGTCATCGTCGACGGCGATATCGACGGTGGGCAGGTCCGGCTCGAGGGTGCCGGCCAGGACCACCGGGACCGACTCGGCGGCCCGCTCCACCGCGACCCGGGCATCGGTGGTTCCGACCACCACGAGCCCGTCGACCTGCCGGGACAGCAGGGTTTCGACGGTGTCGCGGCCAACCCGATGGTCCAGTCGCGCGTCGACCAACAGCGGTGCGATGTCGACCGCGTCGAATGAGGTCGCGAGACCTTCGAGCAGGCTGACGTACCACGGGTTGCGCAGATCGTTGATGATGACGCCCACCGTCCCGCTCCGTGACTGCGAGAGTCCGCGAGCGATCGAGTTGGGCCGATACCCGAGTTCGGCCATCGCCTCGCGCACGCGGGCGCGACGCTCGTCGCTCACGTTGGGCTCGTCGCGCAGGACGCGCGACACCAGCGATTTCGACACCCCGGCATGCACAGCGACGTCTCTGATGGTCGCCGCCCGACGTACCTCGCCGGCGCTGTCGGTGAGTTCACTTTCCGCCACGATCGACCATCCTATTGCTCTTGTGACCCGTACCACGTACGATGATTGGGACCGGTCCCAATCTCGTCCCAAACCACTGTCCCACATGAGACCGCACACCACGTCACATTCGGGACACGAAAGGCAGAAACAGATGACCGAGGCACCGGGCCCACGCCTGCGGGCCGGCATGGTCGGCGGCGGTGAAGGCGCCGACATCGGCAAGACGCACCGGGCGGGCATGAACCTCGACGGTCGCTACACGCTGGCGGCCGGCGTCTTCGGTCGCGACCACACTGCGTCGTCACGCATGGGTGCCGATCTCGGCGTACCGGCCGACCGCATCTACCGCGATCACGAGGACATGGCCGCGGGCGAGTCCTCTCGGTCCGACGGCATCGACGTGGCCGTGGTGGTGACCCCCAACGACAGCCACTTCGACGTTGCGCGGGCATTTCTGTCCCGCGGCATCTCGGTGGTCTGCGAGAAGCCGCTCACCCTCCACGCCGACGACGCCCGCGAACTGGTCCGTATCGCTGCCGACAACGACGCGATACTGGCTGTTCCACACTGCTACTCGGCCTACGCGATGGTGCGCGAGGCCGCTCACCGGGTACGCGGCGGTGAACTCGGTGACATCCGGTTCGTGTCGGTCGAACACGCGTCGGGCTGGGCGGCACGTCCCCTCGAGCAGGGCGAACACCGGCAGGCGCGCTGGCGCACCGATCCGGACATCGGCGGGTCGGCCAGTGTCGTCGCCGACCTCGGCACTCACGCGCTGCATCTCCTTCGTTTCGTCACCGGGCAGGAACCCACTGCGGTGTCGGCTCAGCTGGACACCCTTGTCCCGGATCGGGCCGTCTTCGACAACGCCACCATGCGCGTGGCCATGACCGGTGATGTGCGGGCATCGCTGTGGGCAAGCATGGCCGCGACCGGGAATCCGCACGGACTACGTATCCGGGTGTTCGGATCACGAGCAGCGCTCGAGTGGGATCACCACGATCCGACGCGCCTGCGCATTCGTGACCACGATGGCGTCGAGACCGTGCTGAACCAGGGGTCACCGCGGCTGTCGATCGAAGCCGGGCGCCTCACCCGAGCCGGACTCGGCCACCCGGAAGGCTTCCTGGAGGCCTTCGCCAACTTCTATGCCGACCTCGCCGATGCGCTGGCCGCCCACCGTGACGGACTCGACACACCGGTGCGCGAATTGTCCTTCCCCACCGGACACGACGGCCTCATCGGCGTCGAATTCGTTGCTGCCGTGCTTGATTCACACGCCAAAGACGGGGCACCCGTCGCCACCACCAAACTCACAGGAGTACCCGCATGATTCGCATGGCTCTCGTCGGCGCCGGCTTCATCGGCGCCGTCCACGCCACCAACCTCGCCGCCCACCCGGGCGTCGAGTTCGTGGGTGTCGCCGACCTCGACGCCGACCGCGCCCGAGCGCTGGCCGACCGGCACGCAACCCGGGTCCTCGACCTTGCCGGCGCCATGAACCCGGCCAACCTCGACGCGGTGCTGATCGCGTCGTCGACCGACACGCACGCGCAGCATCTGCGCACCGCCGCCGCCGCCGGGCTGGCCTGCCTGTGCGAGAAGCCGATCGACCTGGATCTCGCGCACGCCGCCGAGGTCGTCGCTGCGGTCGGTAGTGAGCGCCCGATGATGGTCGACTTCAACCGGCGCTTCGACCGCGACTACGCCGAACTGCAGCGACTGGCCACCTCGGGCGAACTCGGCACCGTCGAACTCGTCGGGATGACGACCCGCGGTCCGGCCCTGCCGCCGCTCGAGTACATCGCGGTGTCGGGCGGACAGATGCGCGATCAGACCGTGCACTTCTTCGATCTCGCACGCTGGATCACCGGCGAAGACCCGGAGTCGGTGTACGCCGCGGGTTCGGTGTTCACCGATCCCCGGATGAGCGACCTGGGCGACGTCGACACGTCGGTGGTCACCCTGCGCATGCCCAGCGGCACGCTGGTCCAGATCGACAGCGTCCGCCGTACCGGCTACGGCTACGACGAACGCATCGAGGTGCTCGGCTCCGACGGTATGGCCGAGTCCGACCGGCAGCGGACCGGCGCGGTGACCCGCTACGGCCGTGGCGGTGTGACCCTCGACGGACTGCACCCGGGGTGGTTCGAACGCGTCGCGCCCACCTACCGCAGCGCCCTGGATCATTTCGTCGCGGCCCTGGCCACCGGAACACCCATCGGCCCAACACTTTCGGAAGCCCTGAAAGCACAGGCGATCGCCGAAGCGGCGACTCGCTCGCTGTCCACCGGCAACGCCGAGACCATCGTCTACCCCACCCTCACCCCTGCGTCCTGAGAACACGAAAGGCACACATCATGAGCAGCATCATCGTCGGCTCCGCCCCCGACTCCTGGGGAGTCTGGTTTCCCGATGACCCACAGCAGACCCCGTACACGCGATTCCTCGACGAGGTGTCGTCGTCGGGCTACGAGTGGATCGAACTCGGCCCGTACGGCTACCTCCCCACCGATCCGCAGAAGTTGCTCGACGAGCTCGGCACCCGCGGCCTGAAGCTCTCGGCGGGAACGGTTTTCGAGCACCTACACCAGGACGACTCGTGGGATGCGGTGTGGACGCAGATCGAGGACGTCGCCAAGCTGACCGCTGCGGTCGGCGGCAAGCACGTCGTGGTGATCCCGGAGATGTGGCGCGATCCCGCGTCCGGAGCGGTTCTCGAGGATCGCGTGCTCACCGACGAGCAGTGGCGCAAGAAGACCGAGGGCATGAACGAACTCGGCCGTGCGATGTTCGAGAAGTACGGAGTCCGTGCGCAATACCACCCGCACGCGGACAGCCACGTCGACACCGAGGAGAACATCTACCGCTTCCTGGAGAACACCGACAGCGAGTTCGTGAATCTCTGCCTCGACACCGGGCATGTGAGCTACTGCGGCGGAGACAATCTCGCCATCATCACCAAGCACCCGGACCGCATCGGGTACCTGCACCTCAAGCAGGTCGACGAGGAGGTGCGCGCCAAGGTCGCCGCCGACGACCTGCCCTTCGGCGAGGCCGTCAAGCTGGGCGCGATGACCGAACCACCGCGCGGCATCCCCGAGATGCCACCGCTGCTCGACGCGGTGGCCGGACTCGACATCGACATCTTCGCGATCGTCGAACAGGACATGTATCCGTGCTCGGTCGACGCACCTCTGCCGATCGCCCAGCGAACCCGAAAGTATCTGGGCGGCTGTGGCATTCCCGCGGTCCGATTCAGCTGAAGGAGCAATCATGAAGGTCGCACTCGATCCGACCCCCTTCCACCACGACTACTCGCTGCTGGAACTGCCCGGCGTCGTCGCCGAATTGGGATATGAATACCTGCAGTTGACGCCGCACGTCGACATGATCCCGTTCTTCAATCACCCCAAGGCCGACGACGCCCTGGTGGCCAAGTTTCGGAGAGCGTGCGACGACGCCGGCGTCGGCATCGCGTCGGTGCTGCCGGTGTTGCGGTGGTCGGGACCCGACGAGGACGCCCGCGAGGCGGCCGTGCGGTATTGGAAGCGGGCCATCCAGATCACCGTCGACCTCGGGGTGAACGTGATGAACACCGAGTTCTCCGGCCGCCCGGAGAAGGCCGAGGAGTCCGAGCGCGCCTTCTACCGGTCGATGGAGGAGCTGTTGCCGATCATCGAGCGCGAAGGCATCGACGTTCGCATCGATCCGCACCCGGACGACTTCGTCGAAGACGGATTGGCGGCGATCCGGGTGATCCGCGGGGTCAACTCACGCAATATCGGGATGGTCTTCGTGGCCTGCCACAGCTTTCATATGGCGCCGGGAGCGGAGCGAGCGGGCCAATCGAGTGCCGGCGGGAACATGCGCGAGATCATGACCGCTGCTGGTGACATGCTGCGCCTGGTCCACGTCGCCGACACCATGGATCACCATGCGTCACATGGGCTTCGGTACATCACCAATCCGCCGGGAAATGCTGTGCGCGTGCATCAGCATCTGAAGATCGGCGACGGCGACGTCGACTGGGACGAGTTCTTCTCGACGCTCGGCGAGATCGGCTTCTATGAGCGCGACGACTCGGTGATGGTCTCGAGCGTGTTCGCCGAGAACGAGAGCGCTCACGAGGTGTCGAGGTACCAGCTCGCCACGATGAACGAGTACGTGAACAAGTACCGCGGCGGGTGACCCACTGCACACTGACGCGGGACTCACTCAGGCTATGCTAAGTCCGAATTTCGGGGCTGCTCGTCTGACAGGGTGAGTGAGAGCGCGGGGTACACAGAGTGCAGGTGGAACGCCAGGCGGTCGGGCGGCGGCGGAGGTGGTTCGTCCGAGTCACGGCAACAGCAACACTGTGCGCATTCTGTATGGCGACTGCCACGGCCAACGGGTCGGCCGCGGTGGTCACCGGGACGCCGTACTCGGGGCTGACCAGCACCGTCGCGCGCGCCGAGAAGACTCCGGCCCAGCGCAAGGCGGAAACCTACCAGGAGCGTCAGGACCGGATCGCGGAGTCCAATCGGTCGCTGTTGAAGCCGCTGACCGAGAACGAGGGCAAGGCCACCGTCTGCGTCAGCGGCGAGTTCACCACGCTGGCGGTCGTCTACGACTCGCTGTTCGAGTCGATCTACCCCACCCTCCCGCCTCAGCTCAAGGCCGCGGCCAACGCGCAGCGCGCCCAGGCACATCGGGACATGAAGCGGATCGGGGTGTCGACGCTCGCCGTGTCCGAGGATCCGCAGTCGCTCGGTGCCGACCGGGACGACAAGGCGCTCAAATACCGGGCACCCATCTCGCAGTTGATCATCTCGAACCTGCTGAAGATCCGCGACGGCCGGCAGGGCGAGGCGATCGAACTCGGCGACATCACCGTGAGCCAGGCCGTGGAGACGGCCTTCATCTACCTGTTCGCGACGGTGATCGCTCCCGCCCGCGTCGGCGCGGGTTTGGTGCCGTTCCTGGGCAGCCCACTGACGGGCACTGCGCTCGAGTCGTTCGCGGGCTACATCACCTACAACACCCTCATCAGCATCGTCACGCTGGGCGGTCAGCTCGGAGCGCTCCGGCTCTATCAGGCGATCTCGAGTTCCCTCGTCAATCAGTGCGTCGCGCGGGTGACCGCCGAGCAGCGGGACCAGGCGGGACGACCCAGCAAGAACCTCCGCTTCGACGTTCCGATCGCACCGATCATCCAAGAGACCGCCAATCAGCTCGCCCTCACCGACGAAGAGACCTGCCACCCCATCAGCGATCTCACGTTGAGCCGAATCCTTGCGCGCACCACCGATTACGCACAGCGCATGGTCCGCACCGATGCGGAGCGCAGCGCGATCCGATCGGCCGGCAACCGCATCATGGCGACGATGCGAACGACGCAGATCCCGCTCAACATCATTCCCGCCGATCCGGCCGACTTCAGCGCCGCCGAGGTGATCGTCGACTATATCGGCGCCCTGGTGCCCTACATCGGTGGTGCACCGCTCGAAGTCGTCATCGGCCTCAATCACAACATTGCGCAGGGTGACAATCTCGCCGCGACCGTGCCCCTGGCGGATCTGACCGTCACGAAGTCACTCACCGCGGCGTACTACAGCTACTACCTGTCGTTGTGGCTGTTCAGCACGGTGGGCGGGCTCGTCGAGGGTCAAGTCTTGGGCACCCCGACGGTCGGCTTTCTGTCGCCCACCAAGGTCATCGCCGTCTTCGCCGGACTCCCCCTCACCTACGGCCTGGTGAACTATCACAACGTCGTGCGGTCGATGTGTCTGCGCGAGGACGACGCCACCGGAACCGGTCGTGGCGCCGAGGCCAATCGCGATCGCGCCACCCTGCCCAGCCCGACCATCGCGTCGACGCCGAGTCCGCGCCCATCGCGTGCGCCCGCGCCGCGGCGTTCCGCGGAACGTCGCACCCCCGCGCCGTTGCTTCCGCAGATCCCTGGCCTGACCGTCCCGGCGCGCTGACCCGAAAGTCTCCACCCGCTCCCTGAGATGCGAGGAGCCTCCTATCCGCTCCCTGAGGTGCGAGGAGCCTCCTATCCGCTCCCTGAGGTGCGAGGAGCCTCCTATCCGCTCCCTGAGGTGCGAGGAGCGCAAGCGACGAGCCTCGAAGGGCCTGGCGAGACGACAATGTCCTCTCACCAGGTGCTTCGAAGCTCGCCCATCCGTTTGAAGTTGGGGCCGACTTCCGGCCCCAACTTCATACGGATCACGCCCCGCAGAGTCCCGCGTTGTTACCTGCCCGAGTGCACCAGTACACACCCGGCAGTCGGTCGAACTCGAGCACTGTGTAGCCCCGGACCCGCTTGAGCGAGCCGTACCACTTGGTGCCTCGGTGGATACCCGCCCCCACATCGCCGGCGCTCTCGGTGCGTCGGACGAACGTCACGACGATGCCGCGGCCGGCGGGTCGCCAGCGGGCATCCCACTTCTCATAGTTGGAGGCGCCCGACGCGACCGAGACCTTCGCGAAACCGTTGGCGTAGATGTTGATACCGCGGCCGTGCCCACCCCAGGTGCCAACGTACGGCGAGGCAACGTCCTGCCGACCCGGCACATGGCTGAGAATCCCTGCCGAGACAGAACCCTCGTCGACCGGTCGAGGCGCCGCCGTCGCCTGCCCCGGTGCCACGAGCGCGGTCCCGATCCCCGCCCCCAGTAGTAACGCTCCAACTCCGGCTCGAAACGCCGCTCTGCTTGCCCATCTGTTCCAACCCATGTCGGCTCCTGTCGTGTCTGTTGAACTTTGCGGGTGGACTTCCGTCGGAATCGTCACACGTGCGCCGGACATGCAGCGCTGCTTCGCACAGGGTTCTCCCGTTCGACGGACGCCGATCCGCGCTCCCACCGTGACCGATTGATCTACTGTGTGGCCCAACCCCTCTCGCAGAATCGGAGCCGATCATGGCAGCACCCACCCGGCACGGCACCCACGCGACGTCGCTGCTCGACGGCGACCTCGTCGAAGAGTCCGATTTCGGTTCGATCCGACGCATCACCGCCGACGAGTTCCCCATCCTGCGCGGGCTGTCGATCAAGCGCATCGTCATCAATCCCGGCGCGATGCGTACTCCACACTGGCATGCGAACTGCAACGAACTCACCTACTGCGTCTCGGGTACCTCACTCGTGTCGGTTCTCGACGACCACAGTTCGTTCTCCAGTTTCACCGTGACCGCGGGCGAGATGTTCCACATCGATTCCGGCGCACTGCATCACATCGAGAACATCGGCGACGAGCCGGCCGAGTTCGTGCTCGCATTCCGTAGCGAGCGGCCCGAAGACTTTGGGTTGGGTGCCGCGTTCGGCGCGATGACCGACGCGGTACTCGGCAACACCTACGATCTCCCCGCAAGCGACTTCGCAAAGATTCGACGCAGCACCGTCGACCGCAAACTCGCTGCGCGCGTGGGTGATCCGGTCATTCCGTCGAACGCCGGATTCAACGATCCGCACAAGCTGGACCTGGAAGGCCTCGGCGCAGCCGTCGACGCCGGATTCGGCTCGGCACACACCGCACGCAAACAGTTCTGGCCGGCCCTCACGGATCTGTCGATGTACTCACTGCGCATCCGCGAGGATGGCATGCGCGAGCCGCACTGGCATCCGGTCACCGCCGAGATGGGCTACGTCCACTCCGGCTCCGCACGCATGACGATCATGAATCCCGACGGCACCCTCGACACCTGGTATCTCCAGCGCGGCGACGTCTACTTCGTCCCACGCGCCTATCCCCACCACATCGAGGTGGTCGACGCACCCGACCTCCACTTCCTGATCTTCTTCGACCAACCCACGCCGGGCGACATCGGATACCGGGCGTCGATCAGCGCCTACTCCCGCGAAGTGCTGGCCGCGACGTTCGACACCCACATCGACGATCTGCCGGACTTTCCGTTCACCAACCAGGACCCGCTGATCGTGCGTCGCATCAATCCGGTGGACGAGCACGCTGTGGGCGAGGTCTGAGGTCGCGGAGCCAGTCCCCAGATGCAGTGGTGCGCGAGAGGGCTACTTGAACCTCCGTAGTACTGGAACCTAAATCCAGTACACGACCACTGTTAGCGCTCTCGCACACATCCCTGACCTGCGGCGGGGTCAACAGCGGTCACACCGTGTCACGGGGCTTGTGACACCGCCGTGACACCTGTGCACAGCGCTCACCACCTCTTGTTAGCACAGACTCGATATAGCCAATACAAAGGTTACAATTGACATTTCACTGCCGGATTTTCACCTCAGTAATGCACACCAATCACACCTGCCACACGCGCCGATCAAAGATCGATAACGTACTACCACAGAACCTGCTAATTGTTTAACGCTGCAAATAGCGTGGCGATTGCCGCCTACGTACCAATAGAAGCTGTTAAGTTCCCCTGGGGCGACACCCTTCGCACGCTGGGCCCGGGACAACGATGGTTGAGTACGTTGAAGGTCGTCGATGACCAATCTTCCCTACCGCTTACGACTCGCGAACGAGAGGTTGTAGACCTCGTGAAAGCGGGAAAGTCCACAAATGAAATCGCGGACATCTTGACAGTATCGATTCGCACTGTCGAGGGGCATATCTATCGCGCATGCATGAAGCTCGACGTTGTTGACCGCGACGATCTCAAAAACATCGAGTTGGACGACTAGGCAGCCGAGTTTCCATACTCCCTCCAAAGTACCAATTGCATTTTCTGCACAAAAGCGCATCCTGCGTGTAGGGGATATAAATGCAGCCAAGCAAATTATCACAGTTCAGCCTGCGCTAAAAGTGTCACGAATCGCTGCCAGAGATTACCAGGCCATTCGACCACTCAAGGTAGCTCGCAAGCGCGACCACAAAATGGGATAGAGAGTTGCCCAGCCCGACCAGTTTTGAGACAGTCGACTGTTTCGCACCGATCAGTGAGTGAGGTCGGACGTCCGTAGCGCCTTCCTTCCAGCAAGGACGAATCCTCACAGGTCAGGGAGTCAACCAGTCCGGCAGTCCCGATAGCGGTGGCACAGCATCGACATTGATGCTGTGACTCTCACAGCAGGTACTCCCTGACCGCCTTACTCGCGGCTGGACGCGAGCATGTAGCGCGGATGCTGTGCAATAGATTCGTCTGCACGACGCTCGCCACAACCTGCGACGCTGATGCAGTTGCAGGGCGTGCCAATCGTAGTGATCGCCGCGTCGCTTGGGCACGTCAAATGCCGGGTTCACGATGCGCACGTACGTCCACTCACAGCCACAGTCGTTGCAGCTTGCCGCCCAGAGTTTTCGTGGCGTGTGACAAGTTGTGACACTCTGCGGGGCAAACCCAGGGAGAGTCCCAGGGGGTGGTGGGGTTTCGGTCCTGACGTCAGCTGAGCCGGTCGTGACTGGTCCGGCGTGTCGTGGGGGCTTGGGGTGGGCCATCGCGTAGTGGTCAGTGAGTTACCGACCAAAGTGACTCACAGTTAGGACACACGACGCGATGACCCACGACCATTCTGCCCTGCTCGCTCAGCTTGATGCATTGACCTCCGCCGAGGCCGGTTCGATGTTCGCTGAGCTGGTACGCGCCGGCCTGCAGGCGTTGATCGAGGCCGAGGCCACCGAGAAGATCGGCGCCGGCCGCTACGAGCGTTCCGCTGAACGCGCTACCCACGGCAACGGGCACCGCGCCAAGACGGTGTCCACCCCGGCCGGCGATGTGTCGGTGAAGATCCCCAAGCTGCGCTCGGGATCGTTTTTCCCGGTGCTGCTCGAACGTCGCCGCCGCATCGACAAAGCCCTGCATGCGGTGATCATGGAGGCCTACGTGCATGGGGTGTCCACCCGCTCGGTCGATGACCTGGTCAAGGCGTTGGGGGTCGATACCGGGATCTCCAAGTCGGAGGTGTCGCGCATCTGTGGTGAGCTCGACAAGGAGATCGCCCGGTTCCGGGAGCGCTCATTGGCCCACACCACGTTTCCGTACGTGTTCGCTGATGCGACCTACTGCAAGGTGCGGGTCGGGGCGCACGTGGTGTCTCAGGCGCTCGTGGTGGCCACCGGGGTGTCGATGGACGGGTCGCGGGAGGTGCTGGGTACCGCGGTCGGTGACTCGGAGTCGTTCGAGTTCTGGCGGGAGTTCTTGGGCTCGTTGAAGGCCCGTGGCCTCTCAGGGGTGCAACTGGTCACCTCTGATGCTCATGCTGGTTTGAAAGCCGCTGTGGCACAGCAGTTCACGAACGCATCATGGCAGCGGTGCCGGGTGCATTTCATGCGGAACCTGCATGGTGCGGTGTCGGCGAAACAAGCACCGGTGGTGACCGCTGCGGTCAAGACGATCTTCGCTCACACCGAACCCGACGACATCGATGCCCAGTGGGATCAGGTCGCTGACACTCTGGAGCCGTCGTTTCCGAAGGTGGCCACCATGATGCGTGA
>NZ_JBSFQL010000026.1:0-80131 GCF_053588675.1 Gordonia sp. NPDC003422 | reverse complement strand
CGTGGTTTCAGCCCTAGTCATAGTGGTCACCGGCGGGGCAGGCTCACAGTGGACCAGCATCCCATCGGGAACCGATCCACCCCCATTAGCCCTGGCGAGATGACGTTGTCGTCGCACCTGCGCCCTTCGAGGCTCGCTCCGCTCGCACCTCAGGGACCGGAAGGGGCCCCTCACGGATCCAGGCTCAGGGAACGGATGGGGCTGCTGTCGACTCACGCTCGCGCGGCCAGAATCACCGCCGCGCGGGCGCTGGCCAGATAGTGGTCGTCCGGATCCACCAGCACTTCGCTACCAGGATCGGCAAAGTCCTCGCCGGCGGGCAGGCTGGTGTCGACCACGCGATACCAGCTCTGTCCGTCGGTCAACTGCGGCAACACAATCCAGGCGTTCTGGTGATCGGCGTTGAGGATCAGGTACAGCGACGAGATGCCGGCGTGTGGCACCGCGTCGGCGGTGTCGAGTTGGAAACACAGTGTGTGTGCGTGCGGGTTCGACCAGTCGGGCAGGTTACCGTCCGGTCCGAACCACGTCAGCTCATCCACGAGCCCCGCGTCATTGTTCGCTCCGAGAACGTATTTGGCATGTTGGAGCGTCTTGAATCGTCGGGTCAGTGAGATCGCGCGTTTGGCGAATTCGAGGATGTCGCGGTTGCGTTCCACCAGATCCCAATCGAACCAAGAGATCTCGTTGTCCTGGCAGTAGGCGTTGTTGTTGCCGTGTTGCGTGCGTAGAAATTCGTCGCCGCCGAGCAGCATGGGTGTCCCGGCGGAGAACAGCAGGCGACACAGGTGGTTCTTCACGAGTTGGCGGCGCAGGAAGGTGATCTCGTGGTCGTCGGTGTCGCCCTCGACTCCGCAGTTCCACGAGTTGTTGTCGTCAGAGCCGTCCCGGTTCTGCTCACCGTTCGCCTCGTTGTGTTTGGTGTCAAAGGAGACCAGATCGTTCAGTGTGAAGCCGTCGTGGCAGGTGATGAAGTTGATGCTGTTGTAGGCAGTGCGACCGTCGTCGGCGTACAGATCGGCAGAACCCGTGAGGCGTCGTCCCAGATCGGGCAATTGTCCGTCGTCGCCTTTGACGAAGCGCCGCATGGTATCTCGGAACCGGCCGTTCCACTCCGACCAACCGAGTGGAAAGTTCCCCACCTGATATGTCCCGGTGTCCCACGGTTCGGCGATCAGAACCGACTGGGCGAGCACAGGATCGCTCCGCACGGCCTCGAAAAACGGGGCGTGGGCCTCGAAACCGTCATTGTCGCCGGCCCGCCCCAGTACGGCGGCCAGATCGAACCGGAAGCCGTCGACGTGCATCTGCTGCACCCAATAGCGCAACGAGTCCAACACCAGGGAGATGACGGCCGGACTGCTGAAGTCGAGGGTGTTGCCGCAGCCACTGAAATTCATGTAATAGCGACCGGGCTCATCGTCAGAACCGGTGAGGAGGTAGTAACTCGGATTGTCGATGCCGCGCAACGACATCGTCGGCCCCATCTCGTTACCTTCGCCGGAGTGATTGAACACCACATCCAGAATCACCTTGATGCCGGCCGCATGCAGTCCGCGCACCAGCGTCTTGAACTCGTCGACCTGACATCCCGGACTCGTTCCGGTGGCGTACGAGGACTCGGGCGCGAAGAACCCGATGCTGTTGTAACCCCAGTAGTTCGTCAACCCTCGGTCGACGAGGAAGTCGTCGACGTAGTACTCGTGTACCGGCAGCAACTCGACCGCGTTGATGCCCAGCTCGACGAGGTAGGGGATCTTCTCGACGAATCCGAGATAGGTTCCGGGCGCGCCGACCCCCGACGATGGGTGGCGGTGAATCCTTTCGCGTGCACTTCGTAGATGATCAGTTCTTCCAGCACAATGTCCGGTGCGGTGTCGTCGCGCCAGTCGAAGGCGTCGTCGTCGACGACCACGGCCTTCGGTACCACCGAATTCGAATCCCGTTGATCGAGAGTGAGTTCCGCGGGACCCACCGCCGGGTCGTAGGCGAGCAGGAGATTGTCGATATTGCGGAACTTTCCGGTGACCGCCTTGGCGTATGGATCGAGCACCACTTTGGCCGGATTGAAACGCAGTCCCGCAGCGGGTTCGTAGGGCCCGTCGACGCGGTATGCGTAGAGCTGCCCAGGTCGCACGCCGTCAACATGCACGTGCCAGGTGCCCTCGGCCGGACCGTCCAGTGCAATGACATCGGTGGGGTTCTCGTCGGCCGCGTCGTACAGCAGCAGGAACACGGCGGTGGCGTGTGCCGAGTACAGCGCGAAGTTCACCCCGCCGAAAGCGGGCGTCGCTCCCAGTGGCGATGGATGCCCCGCCGCCGTCGTGCGCGAAGTGTGTGGCTTCAGTAGTTCATCGCCGTGCGGATGCGCTTGGGTCACGACGTCAATTCGATCACGGCGCGGCGAAGTACCTGCTGATTGCGCTGAAGGCATCCATCATTCCGGCGCGGGTGACGCCGGGATGGCCCTGCCCCGGGTAGGTGATGAGTCGGACGTCGGTGCCTGCGGCGCGCATCTGCGCGGTGAGTGCCACACTGAACGGCATCGGAATGGTCAGGTCGGAGTCGCCGTGCTCGATCAGCACCGGTGTGCCGTAGCCACCCGCGGGCACAGTGGTGTAGTCGCGCAGTGCTGCGACGAAGGCCGGGTCGGTCAACGGCTTCGCGACGAGCGTTCCCGGGGTGACCTCACGCAGGGCCGAAGCGAGTTGCCCCACACAGAGATTGCGGACTCGCGCCACCCACGAGCGGCCGGCCGGAGTAAGCCGGTCATCGACGTTCAGGTCTGCTCGTGCGTGCTCGAGCCCGGAGAGCACGTAGAGGGCCAGACCGGCGAATCCGTTGTACCGACCGAGATCTGGCGTTCCCGGCAGCAACAGGGGAATGACGTTTTCGATCTGCGACGCGGGTGCGATCGCCACGGTGCCTTTCAATGCCAGTTCGGGCGCGTACCGCGGCGCCAGGTAGGCAGCCCACAGCGCAGCGTGCCCACCCTGTGAGTGGCCACTGGACACCCATCGCCGTGACAGCGCAGGGACTGTCGCGCGAGACGCCCGGATCATGTCGATGACCGCCGAACCCTCTGCCCGGCCGCCCAGATACTCCGCCACGCCTCCGCTACCCAATCCCGGATAGTCCGACGCGGTCACCGCATAGCCGACCTTCAACGCATGCGCGATCCCCGGCTCCAGCCGGTCCCGGACGCTGCCCCTGACGATGCTGGGCGAGCACCGGTCACCGATGCCACTCGTCCCATGCGCCCACGAGTAGACCGGCCAGCCGCCCGACGGGGGAGCGCCCGCCGGCAGATACAGAGCGCCTGTACTGGTGACCCGTCGACCGTTCTGATCCTGTGTCACATACAGCAACCGATACCCACGAGCGGCACCGCTCGGCAGATGGTCTGGCGCAATTGCGGACGTGCGCAGCACTGTTCCGACACGCAGGGCGGATGCGGCGGGCGCGGCGAACACGAGAGTCGACGAAGCGACCATTGCCGCGACGACTGCCACCACTACAGCCATCGCCGCGACAAGACCTCGAGAACCGGACTGTGCTCTCATACGGTCGAACGCTACGCTGCCCGGCGACCGTGCGGCCCGGTTTCAGCTGGTTATGCCCGGGCGTAGGTCATCAGGGCGACGCCACTGTCGAAGACTCGCGCACCGTTCAACGTGAATCGATCAATCTCCGATTCACCCCCGGGTACGCGTCCGAACAAGGGGATACCGTCACCAAGTACCACAGGGTAGAGCTTCAGGTGGATCTCGTCGATCTCGTCGCGCAACGACGCCGCCATGCAGCCACCTCCACAGAGCCAAATATCCAGGCCCTGCTCGTCTTTCAGCGCTCGGACCCGGTCGACGGCGGCGGAACCGACCAACTCGACCGCCGGGTCCGACGTCGAGTCCAGAGTTGTCGAGAACACCAGGTGGCGTAGATGCGGATACGCGTCGCCGATACCGGCGGCCGTCCCGATCTCGTATGATCCACGGCCTTCCAGAATGGTGTCGAAGTGCTTGTTCGGTACGCCCTCGACGCCCAAGACGGACCGTACATGTCCCGGAATCATCTCCGGATATTCGGCCATCAGTGGGCCGGCGTGGGCGCCCGAAGGATCGAAGATGGACGTGGATGGGTCGGCGCCATCGGTTCCGGCAATGAAGCCGTCAAGGGTCGACGCCACGAAATAGATCAACTTGCGCAATGGGATACAGCTCTCTCACGTCGGAGGTGATGTCGGAGGGATGCGGACCGTGTTGACGTGAGATCAAACCATGCAGACACGCTAGCGCGGCCTGCACACAACCCACAACCCCATTTTCGCCACAACCCCATTATCGGCAGACAGTGGAGGTCCGCCCCGAAAGCGTTGTTGCCTCTGCTCAGTCGGGATCGGCGAAGTTCGGTGTGCGACTATCGAATCCGGCTCGGACCGCTTCGAGTTGATTGGGCGAACCCATCAGGCCGACCTGGAGCTCACTCTCCAACAGAAGGGCCCTGGCGGGATCCGTGCCATTCCAGGTCTCGTCGTACAGTCGTTTCGCCGCGCGTACGGCGTCCGGAGACTTGCTCGCGATCTCGCGGGCCAGTTCGAGTGCCGCTCCGAGCGGATCCTCCACCACACGTGTGACCAGTCCGAGCTCGTGGGCCTCGGTGCCGCTGAGAATGCGGCCGGTGAAGGTCAACTCCTTGGCGACGTCGGCGGACACGAGCCGCGGCAGCGTTTGGGTGATGCCCATGTCCGGTACCAGCCCCCACTTCACCTCCATGATCGACAGTCGCGCGTCCGGGGTGGCGTACCGGATGTCGGCGCCAAGAGCCATCTGCAGGCCGCCGCCGAAGCAGTTGCCGGTGATCGCGGCGATCACCGGCGCCGGGATACGGCCCCAATCGACCGACACCCGCTGGGCATCGTTGGCCGCGTGACCGTCTTCTCGGGTCAGCAACGACGACGCGCCACCGCCCTCTCCGAGACTCGAAACATCCAGTCCCGAGCAGAAGCTCTTGCCCGCGCCGTGCAGGACGACCGCGCGAACCCGGGGCTGCGTCGCGAGACGGGCCGTGACGTCGAGGAGTGCATCGAACATCGCGCGGTCGAGCGCGTTGTGCTTCTCGGCGCGGTTCAACGTCACGGTTGCGACGCCGTTGTCGTCGATCTCCAGGACGATTCGCTTGTCGGTCATCTCGGTCAGTCTCCCGTCGACGTGGTCGACGCAATCCTACGAACCCGGCGCGGGAGCCGAGGCAAATCCGCCTACGCGCAGACGCCAGCGGTGTTGCTGACATCTGCTCAGGTCAGCGAGACCTCGTCGGATCAGCGTCCCGCGCTATAGAAGTCGTACGCGGACTCGGCGTGCTGGGCGTCGTCGATTCCGTCGACCTCGTGTTGGCGATCGGCACGCAGACCGATCGTGTACTTCAGCGCGAGCCCGATGATCCCGGTGACGATCGCCGCATAGGAGAGTACGGCGATCACCGCGACCGCCTGGCGCCACAACTGGTCCAGACCGCCGCCATAGAACAGCCCGTCGACGCCGGCCGGTGTGTTCTTCGATGCCACCAAACCGATCATCAGTGTGCCGACCACACCACCGACGAAGTGGACGCCCACGACGTCGAGCGAATCGTCGTAGCGCCAGCGGAACTTCAGTTCGATGGCGTACGAGCTCACCGCGCCCGCCACCGCGCCCACTGCCAGCGCCCCGATCGGTGTCACCGACGAGCAGGCCGGGGTGATTGCGACAAGACCGGCGACCACACCCGATGCGGCACCGAATGAGGTCGGGCGGCCATGACGTACTTGTTCGACGATCAGCCAGGCGACCATCGACGCAGCACCGGCTCCGAGGGTGTTGGCCGCGACGAGCGCGGCCGATCCGTCGGCGGCGAGGGCCGAACCCGCGTTGAACCCGAACCATCCGAACCACAGCAGGCCTGCGCCGAGCATCACGAAGGGCAGGTTGTGCGGCCGCATCGGATCCTTGGGCCATCCATTTCGACGACCGAGGAGGAGTGCAAGAATCAATGCCGAAGCACCGGAGTTGATCTCGACTGCCGTGCCGCCCGCGAAGTCGATCGCCTTGAGGTCGGAGACGATCCAGCCGCCGTCGGCCTCGGTCAGGCCCGGCGCGCTGAAGACCCAGTGCGCGATGGGTATGTAGACCAGGACCGACCACACCGCGGCGAAGATCACCCACGCCACAAATCGCATACGGTCGGCGACCGCGCCCGCGATGAGGGCGACGGTCACCATGGCGAATCCGGCCTGGAACGCGACGAAAAGGATGGCCGGGATGGTTCCGACAAGCGGTATTCCGTCGGGATGTGCGTCGTCGTGTCCGTAGGTGTGTTCGAGGCCGGGGAAGGAGCTGAGGCTCCCGATCAACCCACCGTGGTCGGTTCCGAACGCCAGCGAGTAACCGAAGATCACCCAGATGATCCACACGATGGGGATGGCCGACAGGCACATCATCATCATGTTGAGCACACTCTTGGAGCGCACCATCCCGCCGTAGAAGAGCGCCAAAGCCGGCGTCATCAGCAGAACCAGGGCGAACGCTGCCAACAGCCATGCAGTGTTCGCGCCGTCGGGGATTCCGTACTTCGGGAACATGGCCACCTTCCGTCGCGTCTGAGAATCGAAAGTGTAGCGGTCGATTTTGGTGTGCTGCAGTGCATCTACCTGCGAATAGGACATTTCGGACTATCGCCGCAGACGCCGGCTCGGAGCCGCCGCACGACCGCAAGCCAACAATTCGGTAAACATCGAATACTCGTCCACAAACTTCGCTTAGGGTGGCTAAGGGTCTCGTGCGACGGGGGGCGCGCATGCCCGTGGCAAGTGCTCAGAGAAACCGAAAGGGAATCATGCAGCAGACCATTCAAGAAGCCAGGCCAATGCGGAGGCGGGGGACGAGGATCGTCGGTGCAGCGGCCGCGGCCGCCATTGCCGTTATCGTCGTCGCGGGATGTAGCGACGACGACAGCAGTGATGCGTCGGCGTCATCGTCGGCGATGATGACCACCCAGAGTGGGGCGCCATCGTCCGGCGACATGTCCGGACAGGGACAGACGGTTGCGCTCACCGCAGCCGACGGCAGCAGCGTGACACTCACCGGCCCCATCGCGGTGAAGTACCAGGCCGCCACCGAGAAGCAGAAGACCGACCTCGGTGCGCCCCTGACCGGGCCCAACGCGTCCGGCACCGGCTCCAACGGCGTGGTGTTCCAACAGTTCACCGGCGGCGTGATCACCGCCAAGAATGGTGACGCGGGAACGCCGGCGTACGTCACGTGGGGCAAGATCCGCGACGCATGGAATGTGCCGCGTGACGAATCCGGCAATCCCGCAGCCGACGGCAAAGGTGGTTCACAAGGACCGCTCGGCGTCGCCACCAGTGACGAGACCGAGGAGAACGGCGTGAAGACGTCGACCTTCGAGAACGGCAAGATCACCTGGACCTCCGCAACCGACACTGTCGAGGTCACCGTGAACGGGAAGGTCGTGCCCGCGAAGTAGCGATACCGATCAACCGACTGCGCCCATCCGCGTAACCGCGGGTGGGCGCAGTCGTGTCTACCTCGGACAATTGTTGACACCGTGCCAAATGATGCTAGCTTTGTTGGCGTTGCGTCAACAGAAACCCCGCAAACAGTGCATCCCGGGCCATACCCGGGTGTTCGGCGAGAAACCAGGGAGACCATGTCCGAGACCCTCTGTACTCATTTCCAGCGGCAGGTCGATGAACTCGGCGCCGAGGTTGCGATCCGCACTGCGGACGGCACCACAGCGCTCACGTGGCGCGAGTACGGACTCCGCGTCCGCACGGTTGCGGCAGGGCTGGCCGCGCTCGGAGTAGGCCGCGGCGACACGGTGGGCATCATGCTCACCAACCGGCCCGAGTTCCATGTGATCGACGCGGCCGCGATGCATCTTGGGGCGATCGGATTCTCGATCTACAACACCAATGCCACGCCGCAGATCCAGTACCTGTTCACCAATGCCGAGCCCAAGGTCGTCGTCACCGAATCGCAGTTCCTGCAACGCGTGCGCGATGCGGCACCCGAAGACGCTGTCATCGTCAGCGTGGACGGCGCGTCGATGGACGACGTGCAAACCCTTGGCGACATCGAACAGCTCAGCGCGCCAGCCGATTTCGACTTCGACGCCTCGTGGCGAGCTGTCCAGGCCGACGACGTGCTGACCCTCATCTACACCAGCGGGACCACGGGTAACCCCAAGGGCGTCGAACTCACGCACGCCAACCTCCTGTATCAGCTCGGGGTTGTCGTCGACGTGATCGGCGACCTCGCCCGCGGCCGGGTGGTGTCCTACCTGCCCGACGCGCACCTGATCAATCGCTGGATCTGTCAGTACGCGCCGATGTACTTCGGCAGCGAGGTCGTCGACGTCGCCGACCCCAAGACGCTGGTCGCCACGTTGGCGCAGGTGCGCCCCACCTTCTTCGTCGCGGTGCCGATGCTCTGGTACAAGATCAAGGGCAGCATCGAGATGACTCTGGCCGCCGAGGAAGGCCCCAAGGGAGCGCTCGCGCGCTGGGCGGTCGGCGCCGGCCGCCAACGCGCCCAGGCGATCATCGACGGCCGGCCCCTGTCGCCGGTAGATCGGATCGCCGCGACCGTCGCCGATCGTCTCGTGCTCGGCAAGCTGCGGGCCAAACTCGGCCTCGATTCGCTCACCGCCGCGGTGTCGGGTGCCGCGCCCATTGACACCGAAGCGCTGACTTTCATGCTGGCACTGGGTATTCCGGTGATGGAAGCGTGGGGTATGTCGGAGACGTCTGCGGTCACCACGGTGAATCCAATCCACGCGCCTCGGTACGGATCGGTCGGTAAGCCCATCCCTGGCACCGAACTCCGCTTGGCCGACGATGGTGAGATCTTGGTACGCGGTGCCGGTGTCATGCGCGGATATCGCAACGATCCGCAGCGGACGACACAGACTCTGGATGCCGACGGGTGGATTCACACGGGCGACATCGGCACGCTCGAGAACGGCTACCTGACGATCATTGATCGCAAGAAGGAATTGATCATCAATTCCGGCGGAAAGAACATGTCGCCCAGCAACATCGAGGGCGCGCTGAAAGCGGCGAGCCCGCTGATCGGGACCGTGGCAGCCATCGGCGACAACCGACCGTTCGTCTCGGCGCTGATCACACTCGACCCCGATGCCGCAACGGCATTCGCTGCCTCCAACGGGCTCGACGGTGCCGACGTCGACGCATTGTCGGCACATCCGGCCGTCACCGCGGCCATCGAAAAAGCAGTAGCCCAGGCCAATTCACGCCTTTCCCGGGTGGAACACATCCGGAACTGGCAGGTCCTGCCGACCTATTGGATGCCCGGCGGCGACGAGCTGACACCGACGATGAAGCTCAAGCGCACACCGATCGCGAAGAAGTACGCCGATCAGATCGACGCGCTCTACACCAAGTGACCACAGGGGAGAACACCACCATGACGACCACTGATCTCGACGCGGAACTGGCCGATCTCACGAGCCTGGCACGTGAGTTCTTCACCAAGGAGGTCGCGCCGCGCTACGAGGAGTTCGCGGCCGCCGGCCAGCCCGATCGGGCACTGTATCGGCGGGCAGGAGAGCTGGGCCTGCTGTGTATGTCGGTGCCGGAGGAATACGGCGGTGGGGGAGCGACTTTCGCACACGAGGCAGTGCTGTTTCATGAGCAGGCCCGCGGTGGTGAGATCTCGATGCAGTTGGGTGTGCACACCGGCATCGTGCCGCACTATCTCCTCGCGTATGCCGGTGAGGCGCAGAAGCGTCGGTGGATTCCGAAGTTGGCCAGTGGTGAATGGATCGGCGCGATTGCGATGACCGAACCTGGTACCGGCTCGGATCTGCAGTCGATCAAGACCCGCGCGATCCGTGACGGCGACGAGTATGTGATCTCGGGTGCCAAGACGTTCATCTCCAACGGTGCGACGTGTGATCTGATCATCATTGCGGCCAAGACCGATCCCAGCCAGGGCGCGTCGGGGTTGTCGCTGTTGGTTGCCGAGGTCGGTGATGACACAACGGGTTTCGAGCGTGGCCGCAAGTTGAAGAAGATCGGGCAGAAGGGTCAGGACACCACCGAACTGTTCTTCGACGGTCTACGCGTGCCCGCCGAGAATCTGTTGGGCGGCACCGAAGGCACGGGCTTCATCCAGTTGATGCAGCAGTTGCCGCAGGAGCGTCTGATCGTCGGTTGCGCCGCGCTCGGTGCGGTGGAGAGCGCCTACGAGCAGACGCTTGCCTATGTTCGCGAACGCGAGGCCTTTGGGAAGCCGCTGTTCAAATTGCAGAACACGCGGTTCGAACTCGCCGAGATCGCGACCACGCTGGAGGTGATGCGAGCGTTCGTCACCGACGCCGTGGATCGTCACCTCCGAGGCGAACTCGATGTCAAGCGGGCCGCGATGATCAAGCTGTGGTGTTCCGAACAGCAGACGCAGGTCGTGGACCGTTGTCTGCAGTTGCACGGCGGGTACGGATACATGGAGGAGTACCCGATCGCGCGGCTGTTCGTCGACGGCCGCATCGCCAAGATCTACGCCGGTGCCAACGAGGTGATGAAAGACCTCATCGCCCGGCTGCTCTGATACCCACCATCATTCTCGAGGACATCGCCATGACTGACGCCTTCATCTACGAAGCAATTCGCACGCCGCGCGGCCGCGGCAAGAAGACCGGTTCCCTGCACGGCATCAAGCCGATCGATCTGATCGTCGGACTGATCGATGAGTTGCGTACGCGGCACCCGCAACTCGACCCCGCCACGATCGACGACGTCGTCCTCGGTGTGGTGTCACCGATCGGTGACCAGGGTGGTGACGTCGCGAAAACCGCCGCACTGGCGGCTGGGCTGCCCGATTCCGTCGGGGGCGTGCAGCTCAACCGCTTCTGCGGATCGGGTCTGGAAGCGGTCAACGTCGCTGCCCAGAAGGTCGCCTCCGGCTGGGACGATCTGGTGCTGGCCGGGGGCGTCGAGTCGATGTCCCGGATCCCACTGGGCTCCGACGGCGGTGCATGGCCGTTGGATCCGGCCACCAACTACGGCACCTACTTCATTCCGCAGGGTGTCGCCGCGGACCTCATCGCCACGGTCAACGGGTTCACCCGTGACGATGTCGACGCGTATGCGGTGCAGTCCCAACAGCGTGCTGCCGCCGCGATCTCGGGCGGATTCTTCGCCAAGTCGATTGTCCCGGTGCGTGATCTGAACGGATCGGTGGTGCTCGATCACGACGAGCTCGTCCGCGGTGACACCACCGCCGAGGCGCTGGCGGGTCTGCGGCCGTCATTTGCCGACATGGGCAACCTGGGCGGGTTCGACGCCGTCGCGTTGCAGAAGTACCACTGGGTTGAATCCATCGACCACGCTCATCACGCGGGCAACTCCTCGGGCATCGCCGATGGTTCGGCGCTCGTGCTCGTCGGTAGCGAAACTGCTGGTAGGGCAGCGGGTCTGACGCCACGCGCGCGCGTGGTGGCGGCGGCCACCAGCGGTGCCGATTCCACCATCATGTTGACCGGTCCGGTACCGGCAACCGAGAAGGTGCTGGCCAAGGCCGGACTCACTGTCGCCGACATCGATCTGTTCGAGTTGAACGAAGCCTTCGCGTCGGTGGTCCTCAACTACCAGAAGCACTTCGGTATCGACGACGAGACCATCAACGTGAACGGGGGTGCCATCGCGATGGGCCATCCACTCGGGGCGACCGGGGCGATGCTGACCGGAACGATGGTCGACGAACTCGAACGCCGCGGCGCGCGCCGCGCTTTGATCACCCTGTGCATCGGCGGCGGCATGGGCGTCGCCACCATCATCGAACGCGTCTGAGGAGACACCGTGCGCACCACTGCTTCTGACATCATCGGCTGGTCTGTCGACGCCGACGACATTGTCACCCTCACCATCGATGATCCGTCGCAGCCGACGAACACCATGACCGACGCCATGGCGACTGCTTTGCGTGAAACAGTCGAGCGTTTGGAAGCCGAGAAGGACTCCATCACCGGTGTCGTCGTCACCTCCGGCAAAGACACCTTCTTCGCCGGCGGCGACCTGAACAAACTGATGAACTCCGGTCCCGGCGATGTCGCCGAGATCTCGGCCGGCCTCGACCACTTCAAGGAGTCGTTCCGTCGCCTCGAGACCTTGGGACGGCCCGTCGTCTCGGCGATCAACGGCACCGCGCTGGGCGGTGGGTTCGAGGTCGCGTTGGCCACTCACCATCGGATCGCGCTGGACAAGAAGGGCAGTCTCCTCGGCCTGCCCGAGGTGACGTTGGGTGTGCTCCCGGGTGCCGGTGGGGTCACCCGGGTGGTGCGGATGCTCGGCATCGTGGGCGCCGTGCTCAACGTCGTAGGCCAGGGCCAGCGGATGACGCCGGCCAAGGCGCTGTCGGTGGGTGTCATCGACGCGGTCGCCGACTCACCGGAACAGATGATCGCCGGCGCCAAGGCGTGGATTTTGGCCAACCCGGATGCGACCCAGCCGTGGGATCGCAAGGGCTACACGATCCCCGGTGGCACTCCGGCATCCCCGGCGCTCGCGGCTCAGTTGCCCGCGTTTCCGGCGAACGTGCGCAAACAGCTCAAGGGTGCGCCGATGCCGGCCCCGATCTCGGTGCTGGCCACCGCGGTCGAGGGCGCTCAAGTCGACATCGACACCGCCTTCGCCATCGAAACCCGCTACTGCGCCCACCTGATCTGCGGCCAGATCTCCACCAACATGATCAAGGCGCTGTTCTTTGACCTGAACGCGGTCAACAAGGGCAGCGCGCGGCCGTCGGGCATCCCGACACGAACGGCCGAGAAGGTCGCCGTTCTGGGCGCGGGCATGATGGGCGCGGCCATCGCCTACGTCGCCGCTCGCGCGGGTATTGATGTCGTCTTGCGTGACATCACGATCGAAGGCGCCGAACGTGGCAAGGACTACTCACGCGGCCTTCTCGACAAGGCAGTCGCCAAGGGGCGCATGACCGCAACGGCTCGCGATGAGATTCTCGGCCGCATCCTGGCCACCGCCGACATCGCCGACGTCAAGGGCGCCGACTTCGTCGTCGAGGCCGTGTTCGAGGACGTCGAACTCAAGAAGAAGGTCCTCGCCGAGGTCGAAACCTACTCCAGCGCCGACGCGCTGCTCGCATCGAACACCTCGGCCCTGCCGATCAAGGAGATGTCGAGCGCGGTCAGCCGCCCGGAGGATGTCATCGGCCTGCACTTCTTCTTGCCGGTGGACAAGATGCCGCTGGTGGAGATCGTGGTCGGGGAGAACACTTCCGATGAATCATTGGCTCGAGCACTGGATTTCGTGCAGCAGATCCGCAAGACGCCGATCGTGGTGCGTGACGTCTACGGCTTCTACGCCAACCGGGTCATCGCCAAATTCGTCGACGAAGCCCTGTCGCTGGTCGCCGAGGGGATGCATCCGGCCAGCGCCGAACAAGCCTCGCTGCAAGCCGGATTCCCCGCCGGCGCGCTCACCCTGTTCGACGAGATCAACATGAAGACCATTGCCAAGATCCGAGCCGGCTTCATCGCCGACGCACAGCAACGTGGTATTCCGTTCATCACGAGTGCGTCCTATCCGCTCGTCGACCGTATGCTCGAGGAATTCGACCGTCCCGGCCGACTCGAAGGCCGCGGCTTCTACGACTACGACGGACCAGCGGGCAAGCGACTCGGGCTGTGGCCGACACTGGCCGCCGAGTACTGGAACCCCGACGCCGACATCCCCTTCGACGACGCCAAGGATCGCATGCTGGTGGCCGCGGCACTGGAGGCCTACGCCTGCTACGACGATGGCGTCATCGGATCGGTCGCCGAGGCCAACATCGGCTCCATCATGGGCATCGGCTACCCGGCCTGGACCGGTGGCGCCCTCCAATACATCGACCAGTACAGCGATTCGCGCAACGGGGTCGGTATCGCCGGATTCGTCGCTCGCGCAGACCAATTGCAGGAAAGGTACGGCGACCGATTCCTCGTCGCCGAGTCTTTGCGACTGCGTGCAGCGGAGGGGACACCACTGGCCTGACCCGCAAGCCCACCTGAGTTACACATACGACATCAGCCACCATCCGCTCCCTGTGGTGCTCGAGGCGCTAGCCGAGAGACTCACCTCAGCCGTCGGGAGAGGACCCTTCTCGGGCGGTTGGGTGCTGATCGGATCTCGACGCATCCGCTCGATCGTCTCCGGCCGGGTTGTCGAAGGTGACGTCGATTTCCTGGAATCCTTTGCTGCGCTGGGCTCGTGCCTGCGCGGAGTAGGCGGCCTCGTCGCCGGGAGTGAGGATCACGTTGTCGGTGAACGGGGTGAGCAGCGACCGTGGATAGAGGTTGTCGACGCGCACGACGTTGAACTCGAGGCACACCACCACCATCACCGACGCGATGTACAAGAACGCGAGAAGGCCGAGGACGACCGCGAAAACACCACTGGTGGCACTGGAATTGGCGATGAAGCGCTGGACGAACAGGGTCCCGAATGTCTGTAAGGCCTGCCATCCGACGGACGCAATCAGTGCGCCGGGCAGCACATCGCGGGTGCTCACCGAGCGGCTCGTTCCGAACCGGAAGCCGACGATGAACACCGCGGTGTAGAGGACCAGCGAACCGAGGATCGTGAGAACCCGACCATCTGCTCCGAGGTTGATTGCCGCGATCACGCCGTTGAGCACGGTGAGGCCGATGATCGCCAGTCCGACCGTGGACAGCAGCATCGCGCCCTTGATCCTCACCTGGATGGGATTCGGACGCTCGTTGCGGGGGACCGCCCACACGATGTTCATCGCATTCTGGATGGCAACCGATACGCCGAGGGCGCCGTAAACGGCACCGACGATACCGATCGCCACCGCCGTCGTACTGCCGGAGAGCTGTCCGGGTTCGCTCAACTGATCGCCGATCACCGGTATCTGACTCAGCGCCGAGTCGACGATCTCCTTCTGAAGTTCGGGATTGTCGTCGAGCACGATGCCCAGCACCGAGGTGAACACCAGCAGCAGCGGGAACAGGGAGATGAAGCCGTAGTAGGTGATGAGCGCGGCGAGGTAGCCGCCCTGGTCATCGAAGAACTTGTAGGCGACGCCCAGCGGGAATCCACTCGCCGGATAGCGGCGCTGAAAGCCGTCGACGCGATCCGACAGCGACACCCACACCACCTTCCTCGAACCACCCGTCGGCTGACCACTGATGTGACCTGCTGCGTTTCGGGCGGGTGGCCGTGGTCGCAGCATCGCCGAGTCTACGTCGGTTTGCCACGGTGATCCCGCAATGCAGGGCCGTCATGCAGCCGGACGTTTCTGGCGACCGACGACCCGAAGATCGCCAGTTGCTCGATCGGATCGCCGATGGGCCAGACAAACACCCCGTCGACGCCGGCATCGGCATATCGGTCCAAGGTTGCCGCGCAGCGCTCGGCAGATCCGATGAGCAGCAGATCGGCCAGTGCGGACGGATCGCGTCCGAGTAGCTGGGCCAGCATGTGCAGTCGGTCTTGTGCCACGGATGAACTCTGGGTCACGAACATCCACATCGTCGCGAGGACGATCGGGAACGCGTCGATTCGGCGTCCGACGGAATCGAGCGCGGTGTGCAGTAGTTCGCTCCCCGTCGTGATCTTTTCCGGGCTCGTGTTGTATGCCGAGGCGAGCCATCCATTCCCATACCGAGCGCCCCTGCGCAGGCCCGCTGCCGAGCCCCAGCTACCCACCCAGAGCGGGACAGTCTGTGCTGGAACCGGTTTGAGATCTGGCAAGTTATAGAATCGGCCGGCCATCGGCTCGCCGCGGTGCAGCGACGCCGTGAGCGCACGCAACGATTCGTCGAATCGGGGCCACCGCTCATCGAAGGCGATCCCCGCCGCGGCATAGTCGGCCGCCGACGAGCCGGGACCGACGCCCAGCACGAATCGACCGCCCGACAGCGTCTGCAACGCGGCGGCAGCCTTCGCCATTGCCGCCGGGCCACGGATCACCGGCAGGGCAACCGTGGTCGCGAGGGTCATGTCGTCGCTGCGTTCGGCGATGCTCGCCAATGCGACCAGGCCGTCGAGCCAGGGCCTGGCGAAGACGAGGTGGTCGTTGGCGCCGATCGCGGTGAATCCGGCGCCGCGAGCAGCGTCGACGTAGCGGCCGAGCGGGGGCGGGCCCGTTCCGTCGAAGTCGATCAGCGGCAGATGCGCACCGAACCACATGATAGGATTCTACGCATTCTGGACACGATGACCCACCCGCGACCAGCCGTCGTCACGGACCGCCCACCGTGGCAAGTGCGACGACGGGACCGTCGGTGATCAGCGCACCGGTGTCGACGGGTTGACGATTCGACGGTCGCAGACTCCCGTCGGCCGCGATCAGGTAGGTGTGCGCCTGGCTGCTCGTGCTGCGGACCGTCGCCACGTCGACGGCGTAAAGGTGTTTGCCGTCGGGATTCAGAGCCAGCGACCCGGGCAGGCTCCCCAGTGGCATCGGATACGGCGAGTGCGGCAACGGTGTCAGCCGACCATCTGCGTGCACGTCGAACCCGGCTATCGACGTGCCGACACCGATCGCGTTTGGCACATACAGACGTCGGCCGTCGGACGTGACGATGGCGCCGTGCGGAATGCCTCCGGTGACGAACGGCGACCCGGGCAGTCTCGTGAGACCCCCGTCCCGCCGCACCCGGAACCCCGACATGCTCAGCGTCAGTTCGTCGCTCGTGTACAGGTAGCGTCCGTCCGGCGTGAATGCAGGGGCGACCGGTCCCAGGCCGATCGACATCACGCCGCGCGGAGTGAGACGTCCGCCCGGACCGATCGCGTAGCTCGACAAGGTGGTGCCGAGGTAGGTCACCACGCGCAAGAAGCGGCCGTCGGGGTCAACAGCCGCCTGCCCGACCACACTGAGACCATCCACCCGCACCGCCGGCATTCCGGTTGGCCGGAGCGCACCAGAAGCCGTGACCGCGAACGATTCGACGCGGCCGGGCAGCCCACCCACGACGACATACAGGTGCTTTCCGTCGGGCGCGAGTTGTGCTGCGGTGGGCAGACCACTGAAATTCACTCGGGCTCCGGGGATTTCATGCAATCTGCCGAACCTGTCGAGGCGATACCCGCTCACCGCCGGCTCGACGATATGTGGCACATAAGCGGTTGAGCCGTCGGGGGAGACCGTCAAGGAAAGGACCCCGAAACCGGTACGAAAGGGAGTGCCCGCGACCGGGGCCAGGCCTCCGCTGTCGGACACCCGAAGAACACTGATGCCCATGGACCCGGTCGCCGCCGTCAACAGGAAGCGGTGTGTGGATCCGGGCGCCGACGAGGCCATCGGCTGCTGACCCATGATGAGCGCGAGCACGATGCCCAGGGCAACGGTCAATCCGGCCGCGACTCGTGCTGTGGACAGTGGACTTCGCTGCGGCGCAAGCCTTGACATTCTGTGTTCCTCCCGACCGACACTTCGCCCCCGACGGTAACCGCCAGTGATGTTCCCCATCGCGAAATGCCGAGACATCTGTGGCGCCGGTCGATTTCACGATGAGCAGTCATTCGCGTTGGCCATCGGAATACCCTTTGGGCATGGCATACACAGTGGCGGAGGGAATGGTCTTCCGGACACCGGAACCGATAGCGGTCACTGATGCGCTCTTGACCGGCTATTCCGACGTCATCAGCCAGGGACGGTCGGCGTCGGGTCTACCGGTCATCCATCAAGTGATGGCAATCCTCGCCCGGGAAGCGGTCGAAGAGGGCGCTGTACCGGGTGACGGTATCGTCCTGACCGCCGAATCGCTTCGAATCAGGCGCGCACCCGTGGCCGGTGACGTCGTCACCGGCCGGCTTCGCGTCGAATCGGTGACCCGCCGCGCGGGCGCGGTACAGACTCAGGTGCGCGGGGAGATTCTGGTGGCCGACGAATTACCTCTGGCGGAGTCGGTTGCCACGATGGCATTTCGCGACGAGGACGCCGAGTCGTGACCGAGCCCTCCGATCTGTTGTGGGAGGCAACCGAATACGTCACGCGTGATCGCGTGCGTCGCTACGCGCAGGTGTCGGGCGACGCCAACGCCATCCACCTGTCCGACGAGGCCGCGAAGGCCGCCGGGTTGCCGTCGGCGATTGCACATGGGTACTTGATCCTGGGCATCGTGCTGCACCACGCCGATCACTGGGCCGCGGCGAATGGTGTGCGAATCACCGGGTGCGACACCAGGTTTGTACGTCCAGTGCATCTTGGTTCGGCACCGGCCGAGTTGGTGGTCGCCGGAGTCCGGAAGGTGCCGGGACTGATTCTCGCCTCGGCAGCGGTCCGGGGTACCGACGCAACGACGCGTGCGGTTCTACGTCCCATCCGGATCACCTACGAGCCCAGCGCACCGCGCGACTGAGTTCGACGGTGCCGATCAGGTCTTCGGTCCGCGGTCTTGTCCTGCAGCACTCGACGCCGCGTCTCGTGAGATCGCAGCACCTAGTTGCTGAGCACCGCTGGCCAGCAATGCCCGTCGCCAGGGGAGTACGCCCTCGATCTCGATCTGGATGGACATCGACAAGATCGTCCGGATGAGCACGATGAGCCCGAGGATGAGGGCATCCTCGATCGACGGCTTCGACGTGATCGTGCGGATCAGGTCGGCGGCCACGAGTACCTCGAGACCCAACAGGATGGCTGATCCGAGCGCGGTCCGGAGAACACCGAACGCGACCTGACCGCCCTCTCCGCGTCGCAGCGAACGAATACCCAGTACCACCGCGATCACGAATCCGACGATCATGGCCAACGCGCCGATCGCCTCGAAACCTACGGCAACACCGGTGAACACCGACTCGAAGTGCATGGGCGTCAGCGTACTCAACCGAAACAGGTAGTTCGCTACTCGCGATTCCACGTCGCACATCTCCGACGCTTGAGTCAGCCATCGTCCGATCTCGCGAAGGGACAGGGCATATGACGATCAGACGATCTCGATCAGGCGCACTGCGCCGAGCGAGCAGCGCTCTTGTTGTTGCCATAGCGACGGCGGGCGTTATCTCCACGGCGGCCGGCATGGTTGATCATGCCCCAGCATATGCATCCGAGTACCGCTACTTGGTCCCGACGCCTACCCGATGCGGCTCCGCGTCAGGGCCGCACCCGGACCGTCACAGCGACCGGCCACCATGCACCTCGGATCCCGGCCGGCGGGCCGGTGGAAGGTCTCCCGGGGTGATCGGGCTCGGCAACTGATCGGCCTCTGCGGACTATCCCTCTCGGCCCTCAGCCATGCCTGCCCAACGGGAGCGAGCCGACTTCGGCTGCGTCGGAACCGAAATGGCGAAAGACGGCTCTTTCGCGTGCCTTGCGGCCACGCCATTCCAGATATCGGTCACCGAACGGCGAGGGACCGATCACGCGATAGCTGATCGTGTTCCGGACCATCGCGACTCCGAAAGCCCACGGAAGGCGTTGCGGTAAGCGAAGATCTGCCATCCCACGGGGGCCGATCCGACAGCATCGGATCCGACGCTCGTGTGTCGACTCGATCCCGCGGTGATCCGCAGCGTTCAGAAGTTTCAAGTCGGGGAGAGTGGCGACGGCCCCCACCTGATCGCGAAGGCAGCGGACACCGGGGATCGCGACTACGAGACCGCGATCCGTTTGTTCGTGGCCGAAGAGCAGAACCACGCGCGCATGCTCGCCGAGATCCTGCGGGCGGCCGGTGCGCCGACGATCAACGCCGACTGGACCGACGCCGTCTTCGTTCGTCTGCGTCGTCTACTTGGCCTCCGACTCGAGTTGATGGTCTTGACCGTTGCCGAGGTCGTGGCATTGCGCTACTACCGCGCCCTCGCCGACGGCGGTGGAGACGAACTGTTGACTCGAGTGTCGGAACGGATCCTCGACGACGAGCGTCACCACGTCCCATTCCAATGCCGCCGTCTCGCAGTCGAATTCCGCCGCAAGCCCCGATACGCGAAGCGGCTCGCCCGGCACGCATGGCGTGGACTCGCACTCGTCGTGGCAATCGTCGTGGCCGTCGATCATGGGCCGGCATTGCGTGCCTGTGGGGTGCGCAGGCGACAGTTTGTCAGCGACACCATGCAGCTGTTCGACGACGCGATCGCAACCGTTTTCCACGAGCGGCCGGTATCCGAGGGTTGATCGGCGATCGTTCAGGCCGCCCATCGAGGATCGCGACGTACGTCCGTGGCGTCGACCGGCGTCGGGGTTGTCGACCGGGCCTCAGGAACGAGACGCACGGCCGACGCCCGGGCTGCATTGCTCCGGTAGGTGTGCAGATACCGGTCGACGCGGGCGAGTTGCTCGGTCGGAACCGCAGGCTGCGCGTCGTAGATTGCGTCACGACGATGCGTCATCCGGATCTGCAGCCGGAAACTGGTCACCGACGCCACATAGAGCGCTGCGGTGACGCCGGCAAGCACCAGCACCTGCCCGATCGCGAACGGCGACGCGGCGGCGTACACCGACACACCGAGACCAACGAACGCGCACAGCAACAGCACATATCCGAGGAACGAGAACGAATCCTTGCTCATCACTTACCTCCACAATCAGAACGAAACGCTACATGTAGTGTAGCGCTACAGTTAATGTAGCGTAAGCGACGACTGATCCATTCCCGCGGGAGGAAATCTGGTGCCACGATCCGACGCCGACGAGCGGATCCGCGCGGCCGCACTCGACCTTCTTCGTACGAAGGGACCCACCGCGGTGACGATCGAACGCGTCGCCGAGCACACGGGAATGGCGCGTACGACGATCTATCGGCGGTACAACGACCGAGCCGAGATGCTGACCGAGGTGTTGCGGGCGATTGGCCTACCTGGGCCGGCGCCGGAGCCCATGTCTGGTGCTCAGCGGTTGCGGTGGGTCATTGCCAGTTCCAGTGCCATCGTCGTCGACGGTATCGGTTTCGGTGGGATGGCAGCCTTGATGACCGACGCCGACCCACCGTTCACCGAAATCTTCCGGGGCGTACTCGTTGCGCATCGTGCTGCCGTCGCGGCCGCGGTCACCAGGGGGGTCGAGGAGGGAACACTCGTCGGCGGCGTTGACATCGAAACACTCATCGATTCGATCGTCGGGTCGCTCATCGCCGAGTACGCGCGGATCGGCGCGGTAGGCGACGACTGGGCGGAGCGACTCGTGCGACTCCACTCCGGACTGATCAACGACAGCTCACACTGAGTCCCATTCCGTGGGAGGTCGTTTCGAGCCCGTTGTTCCGATGCCTGGGTTCAGGCCGGCACGGTCGCGATCTGGATCAGGCTTCCGCACGTGGTGAACCCAGACGTCGACGTGCTGCGACGTAGGCTTGACAGTCGGAAGCCGCGGATCGAGGAGTCAGGGTGACGTATTCCGAGGGTTGGACCGAAAACGAACTCGACTTGCTCGGCGCGACGCGCGAACTGCTGATTTCGGTTCGCAAGCCCGACGGTACGTGGCGTCGAGCAGTGCCCGTGTGGGTGGTGTGCGTGCGGACCTCCGTCTATGTCCGCACCTGGTACCGACGCAACACCGGGTGGTTTGGGGACGCTGTCCGCACGGGACATGCGCGCGTGAGTGTGCCCGGCTTGTCCACCGACGTGACGGTCACTGATATCGTTGCCGCAGAAGCTGACCCGGGGCTGCGTGCCGACGTGGACGAGAGCTACCGGACCAAGTATGGCCGCTACGGTGACGCTGCGTCGACGACGCTTCGCCTCAACCCCGCCGAGCGTCAGCAGGTGCCGCTTATTCCGAGTGTTTGTGGGATGCAGCCGTGTTATCCACAGGCGCATCTGTCGCGGGCGCCCCGGCGAAATACCGTGACATGCTCTGGCTCATGGGAATTCGCTACTATGCCTATCCACTTCAACCCGAGGATGTCGCGTCCGCGCGTCGCGATCCTTATCCGTACATCTCCGACGATCCGCTGAGTGACGCGTGGGGACCGGAGGGGGATCGCCCTCGGATGCTTTACCTCGACAAGGCCTGGCGCGAACTCCAACACATCTTCACGGTCGACGACGGGTTTCTGCGTCCGCGTATCTCGTTGGAGTTGGTCAAAGGGAACGTCACCCCGATCGGCCCCTACGGCGCGCACCTCGGCTTCGTTCACGTTCTCAGTCCGGACATCGTCAAGGAAATCTCCGAAGACGTCGTCCTGGTGGAACCGACCGACGACGCCACGATCAAGGAGATCGTCTCGTACTCGAGCGCCGACTACACCAACGAATACCTCCGTCGAGCACAAGAGTTCATGGTCGGCCTCGCCGCCGATGGGTTGGGGCTGGTTTACACAATCCGATGATGAATGGCGCTTGGTGGTGCGCCTTCATTTCGTGCGGAGCGCGAAGGTGGATCGGATGACGCAGCCGGCGGGCGACCGCCCAACTCCGAGCCGTCTCGGCCGATACAGTCGAAACTGATGTCCGGTTCGCGCCGGACCGGTTGTGTGTCGAAGATCCGAGAGGAATACATGAGGCAACTCGCTCACCGTCCCGCCATGGTCGTCGCCGGACTATCTGTGATCGCCTTGATCGCCGCAGGTTGCGGAGGAGACGACACTGACGCCGCCGCACCGAGTTCCTCGCCGGCCGCATCGTCGATGTCGGAGTCACACGTGGCGAGCAGTGAAGAGACGACCACCGAGACGACAACTCCGACCACCACCGAGTCGGCTGCACCCGCAGCGGTGACCCTCACAGGGGAGCGGGACGTCGAAGTGACGCTGACTGGCCCCCTCGCGGCCAAGTACTCGTCGGCGACCGACGCTCAGAAGGAGGCCCTCGGCAAGCCGCTGACTGGTGACCACAACGCGGGAACCCGCGAAAGCGGTGTCGTCTTCCAGCAATTCCAGGGTGGCGTGATCATCGCGAAGAACAACGCCCCAGGTACCCCGGCGTACATCGTCACATCGGGCAAGATCCGCGACGCGTGGAACACCGAGCGCGCCCCGGACGGCACCCCGTCAGTCACAGGCAAGAACGGCTCGGCCGGACCTCTGGGAGTTCCGACCAGCGACGTGACCACTGAAGGGGACGTGCAACAGGTGACCTTCGAGCACGGCAAGGTCACCGAGAACACCGAGACCGGCGAAGTCACCGTGACCGTCAACGGCAAGAGCGTGCCATCGGGTCTGAAATAGGTGGAGCGCCGAGAAGTCCCGGACTAGCTCATCGAAACGCCGTTGTTACGGTTCCTGCACTTCAACTATAGTTGTGTTACTCTAACTTTAGTTGGAATGGTGGGAGGTGTCGGGCGTGCAACTGAACAAACCGTTGGCCACGGTCACGCCGACCCTGGACGGAGACGTACTCGCGGTTTTGGCGTCCGCAGACGCTACGTTCACAATCAGCCAGGTCCATCGCATTCTCACCACGGCGTCGGCTGAAGGCATCCGCAAGGTCCTCAACCGACTCACCATTCAGGGCGTTGTGCTGCACGATCAGGTGGGTAGGACGAATACCTATCGACTCAACACCGAACACCTCGCTGCTGAGCCGATCATGGCGTTGGCACGTCTGAACTCGGCGTTTCTGAACCGTCTCGAAGAACACCTCCGAGAGTGGGGCACGACGCTGCGGTACGCCGCGGTTTTCGGGTCGGCGGCGACCGGGCACATGCGCCTCGATAGCGACATTGACCTGATCTTGGTGCGCGCCTGCGACTGGGGCCACGAAGGCGACGACGTGTGGGGGCATCGGGTGACAAAGGTTGCCCGACTTATCACGGCGTGGACTGGCAACGACGGCCGCATAGTCGAGTACGCTGCGGACGAATTTCGCGCTGCGGCTGCCGCGGGTGAACCTCTGCTTCGTGACGTGGCGAAGCAGGGCCTCACCGTTGCGGGTACTCGGTCCTGGTTCAACGCGCAGCTGCGCCCGGCGTCGGGGAGGTCCTGATGGCGTCGCAGCGCGACTGTGACTCCGTGGTCATCGCAGGGCGGATGTCGAAGGCGAACGAGTTCTTTGATGCCGCTGACCATCTCGGGGAGGAGATGCCCAACGCCGCTGGGGACTTTGTACGTCGACGCTGGCATCGCAGCCTCAGACGTTATCTGTTGTGTTCGCCTCGGTGTGCATTCCAACACCGGCAACCACGCCGAGGCTGCAGCCCTCCTGAAGCGTGCGGACAGTGGATCTGAGCGACACCTGAACACGCTGTTAAACCTGAAGAACAAGGCTGCGTACACGCATCAGGACCTAACCTCCGGAGAGCTAAAGCGGATGATCCGCGCAGCGCAGCACTTGGTTGCGTCGGCGAAACTGGCAGTGGCCGCTCGCGGATAGGGCACACGCCACCTCGGCGAAGACGTCCGCTACGGATGTCGGCAGCACTCGCGTATGCCACTCGACGCGCGAGCCGGCTGGTCGGGGAATCCGGCTGCGGCGCAGTGCAATAGGAGTGAACTACTCGGAGAGTGCCGGTAATCCTGCATATGCTCTGCGCGTCGCGATCGGAGCGGAGATCGGACAGAGCGGATCGCCGGTGCGGGCGAAGAGGGATCAGTCCCAACCACGGCACAGCTGCATAATGATGACAACGCAGTTACATTGACTGCACGAGTGTGGTGATTCAGTCCGTGACGTTCCGGACGCGGTGCGCGATGAGCTCGCTGGGCGGGCCGCACGGGCGGGCAAGTCATTGCAGGAGTACTTGCGCGGCATGCTGATGGAGTCTGCGGCACGTCCGCAGGTCGATGATGTGATTGCGCGGGCGCGGGCGCGAGTCGGCACAACTGGAGTTCGGGTCGATGCCGCAGCGATCCTCGATGCGCGAGATGCCGACCGACGGTGACGGTGGCCGCCGTATGTGAGTCTTCGGCCCTCGTCACCCTGTTGCTCGACGACGGACCGGACGGCAACTGGGCGGTTGAACAATTGTCGGGCACGCACCTGCTCGCACCGCAACTGGTGATGTTTGAAGTAAGCAATATCATTCGTAGACAAGAAATGGCCGGAGTTGTCAGTGCCGATCAGGCGGTGCAGGCGCATGGCGATCTGCTCGACTTGTCGATCGAGCAGTGGCCGTACGAACTTCTCGGTTCGCGAGTGTGGGAACTCCGCAGCAATTTGTCTGGATACGAGCCAGCTACGTTGCGGTCGCCGAACTGGCGGACGCGCCGCTCATCACGCTTGATCGTCGCATCGGTAGGGCGCCGGCCTAGGGTGCGAGGTTAAGGTTCCGTGACGTCAAGGTTTAATAGTGTTGCGGCACAGTGCGATATGCAGTGGTCTACTTACTGGATACCGTCAATATCGAGTTGATCATATTCCCCTGCAAGAGGTTTCAAGGTCGGCAGTCTCGCGGTGGCGATAGATGGTAGGGGCTGAATTGGCTGCTGATTCGATGTGTGTCAATATTGATATATGTCGAATCAAGACGTGGTGGTTGCGAGCGGCGGGTTGAGCGCGAAGCGGGCTGCGCGGGTCGCGGCGGAGTTGAAGGCGTTGGCGGATCCGGTGCGCCTGCGCTTGTTGTCGGAGGTGGCGTCGCGGCCGGGCGGTGAGGCCTGTGTGTGTGATATTTCGGGGCCGATCCGGTTGTCGCAGTCGACGATCTCGCATCACCTGAAGGTGTTACGAGAGGCTGGCCTGGTGACCAGTGAACGCCGGGGCACGTGGATCTACTACCGCGTGAATAGCGTTGTGCTCGAGCAGTTGTCGGAGGTACTCGTTCGTCTTGCGGCAGTGGTCGGCGAGCCGGGCTCGTGCGAGGAACGTCGATGAGCGGGGCTGGTGCTGCGGTCGCGGGCAAGTTGTCGATGCTGGATCGGTTCCTGCCTGTGTGGATCGCCGGCGCGATGGCCGCAGGCTTGCTTTTGGGCCGAGCTGTTCCGGGGCTGGGAGAGACACTGGCGACGGTAGAACTCGACGGTATCTCGCTGCCGATCGCTCTCGGGCTGCTGATCATGATGTACCCAGTGCTGGCAAAGGTGCGCTATGACCGACTTGACGCGGTCACCGCCGATCGTCGCCTGCTGCTCAGCTCGCTGGCGTTGAACTGGATCATGGGCCCGGCGTTGATGTTTGCGCTGGCGTGGTTGATGTTGCCGGATCTGCCGGAGTACCGGACGGGCCTGATCATCGTCGGTCTGGCCAGGTGTATCGCGATGGTCATCCCGTCCTCGTCGGTCTCGTTTACGTGTCCCTCGCGCTGCGGAAACGGTTCACCGCAACCACCAACTCAACCCAGGAGCCCGTGCGCCATGCCTGAACCCATCGATGTGCTCTTCGTGTGCGTAAGCAACCGCGGCAAATCTGTGATGGCCGAACACCTCACGCCGACGGTCACCGACCGGATCGCTGCATCATCGGCCGGGACCAGTGCGAAGACGCACAGCGAAGCCGGGCGGGGCACATCTACTTCCCCGCCGACGCCGTACCCACCTGGGCGCAGTGCGTGACGCTTCTCGAAGAGCAACGCGATCACCACCTGCGGCGCGCCCTCCGTCTGGTGGATCGCCTCGGCCGCGAGCTGGAGGCTGTGCGCAACGACATCAACGAAGCGCGCGAACATCCGCGGCAAGCCCTCGGTGTCGACCTACTTGCGCTCGGCGACTGGCGGCAGAGTCATCCCCTCGAGGGAGAGACCACGACCGCGGCAATCCTTCAGCAGTTCGTCTTCGAGCGGGTCGCCATCCAGAACTACGATCGTGCATTTCGCGAGGCGCGGAACGCAGGCGTTCGCCCTGATCACTAGCCTGGCAGGCGATCCAAATCCCACACCTGGCCCGCGCCCTGACGCCCGCGTCGCGGCCACCTTCGACGCTCGACGCTTTGGGTCGCCCGGTCGAACTCGGTTGAGAGGTCCGCGTGCAGGGCCGCGAGTTCGCGTGAATCGACCATCAGCGCGCCGATGTGGCCCACAATGTCGTTAGGTTCGGAAAAGTAGTCGCCGGCCTCGACCGCTCTTCGGTGGGCGTCGGTGATCCGTTCGGCTGTTTCGGCCATCGTCGGCGAGAGCAGTCGGATTCTCTCAACCACGACCGCCATCTGATCCACGGAGTGCACTGGGTGCGGACCACCGGTTTCCTCGGTGTCGAACGGATCAGACCTGTGGGCATGCGGGGAGCGAATTCTGCTCTCATAGGCTGCCGAGAGCACGTTCTGCCGATGCCACGACAGGCCCGCGAACTCGCTGATCGCCACCAGCAACGCGTCGCGGTGCCACCGATCGAACTCGCGGTGATCGGCAGCGCGCTTGGTGTACGTCACCGAGGCCAGCGACACGAGTACGGCTGATGCTGAGATCACGTACGGCACCCACGCCCACGGCGTCATCGCGGCCACACAGAATGCATACGAGTCTCCTTAGGTACTGGGTCCGGTGTCGTCAGGTCCAGCGATGCCGGCGGGTTCGGCCACAGCCGGACCGCTTGATTGGTCGCCACGAACGGGTGCTCGAGGTGGCTGCGCCCTGGGTGGTAGGCAAGGTGGAACACCGCGAACTCGCCACCGTCGGCGCTGAACATCGTGAAGGACTGATGTTGTGGCGGCCGAGCGCCCCAGCTCTCCCACGGTAGAGGCGGGTCCGAAACACCGGGATCATCGGCGGCCCGGGCCATCCACAACGACACCTCGGTCGGCGCAACCCCAGTCCTGATCTCTTCGGCGAGCCTGGGCGGGAACGGGTCCCAGGGATTTATCGGAGCAAAGTTGGCCAATCCCGGAACGATACGCCGGACCAGATTTCCTTCGTGCCGACTGTTCGGATGACGGCTGAGCGCAAGCGTTTTGATCATCCACCGCGCGACCACATCCACGTCTGCTTGAGACAGGACATTGCCGTCGTCGAGGAGCGCACGCACCGGCGTCTTGGCCGGGACCTCATAATGGGCGTTCAACGCTCGATGACAGGTCTCACAGATGTCGAGGAAGATGGGTGAGAGACGGTCCGTCTTCCGTTCCTTGCCCGCCCGGGTGCGCAACGGTTCACGGTTGAAATGCGTCGTGAACGGACCCTCGCCGGCCGGCCACCGCTTGAGAAACCACTGTGGAAACACGTGCTCGCGGGTGATCCTCGCGCGCTCATTACACAGCTGGCAGATGCCCACATTCTTTGCCGTCGTCGCTGCCCGCTCGTCGACGAGACTGGTTAAATCGGTGCTGTCGTCCGAAGTGCCCGACTGGCGAGCGCGCCGTCGACATAACGTCCACTTCATACGGCTCCCTCTGGTGGGAGAACGCTGTCAAATATCCAGTCCACCTGCTCGTCGAATCCGTTAAAGCGATGGTAGGTGGCGTCGACTGTTATGAGGTGGAGCACGACCGCCGCGTTGATGCGCACGTGCTTGTCCTCGACCTTCCAGAGACCAGTGTCGCCTGCTGTCCGCGGGCGCGTTCGACTGTGGAGGTTTGCGTCATGTTCGAGTGATGTAGCTCCCATTCGAGTTCGCGTCCGTGAGGGTCTGTACCCACGCAGTCGAAGGTGACTGTGTCACCGACACGTAGGCCGAGCCCGGTCTGGATAGTCGAAACGAACGCGTTGCGACTGCTTGGGTCGCTGCCGTTGAAGGTATTGCCGAAGCTGTCTGTGATGCTCTCGATGCGCGGGAAGTAGTCACCGGCCGGGTCCTGTGAACTCATGTAGATGGTCACCTGCCGCTCCGCCATCAGAGGTAGCACGGAGGGCTACTATGGCCGACTTCCCGACCGGCCGTGTCGCCGTGTCCCGATCTGGGCTCAACACTCACCCTTGACCCAGTCGCGGACCGCGCGCTCGCGTGCCTCCGAGATCTGCTTGGAGGTGAAGTCCTCGGGTTCCTCGGTGCGCCACTCGCGCATGTACTGCTCAACCTGGGCGTCCGTAGCGCCGGGGCTGATTCCGGTCGCCTCGCCGTAGGCGTCGAGCTGGCTGCAGGTCTGGGCATACGCCGCGCCGTCGTCGTTGGGCACGGTGCCCTCGACCTGGATCGTCTCGTTGCGATCGGTGCCGGTGGTGGCCGAGGCCGAGATGGTCGAGGGCGGCACGGCGTCCGGGTCGGCGGACTCGGAACAGGCGCTGAGCGCCAAGAGTGCGAAGGCGAGCAACGCAGCACGTCTCATAGCCGCTCAGGGTAGCGGTGACCGAGCTCATACACCACCGATGACCTGCAACAACGTTGGCACGGTTGCAGAGTTCGTCGTCGGCAGATGAGGGTTACCGGGCAGAGCACCCCAACAAACCAATCGCGGATGTGGGCCAGCGCCGGTCAACCTCCATTCCGGATTGAGCTGTAGATGTAGATTGCGCCATATGCCGATCCTGCCGTCGAACAGTCTGAACCTCCTCGTCCGCGTCGCTTCCGACTCCGAGGACGCCTGGACTGGACTCGTGCAGGAGATCGAAAGACTATCCGGCGACACCAACTTCGAGGTCGTCGACGACCCACGACTCGACGGCCTTTCGACTGGTGACTTCCTCGATCTCCTCGTCGATAGCGAGAACGACTACGCCTTCGTAGCCGACGCCGAAACCTTGGCCAACGACGAACGGTCGCTACTGGCGATCTCGAGCTCCGGGGACACCCTACGAATCGTCCCAGCCAGCCTCGCCGGTGTAGCTGACAACCTCGCCATCGCCAACCTCTCGCTCGGTGACTTCAAGAACGCCGCGGACAGCGACGGGGTGTACCGAGGCGGCTCGCGCTCGTATGTGCCCCCCGAGACGCTGACCAAAGACGAACTACTCGCCCTCGCAGAGGGGAACACCTCAAGTCCGGCGCTTGCCCAGTTTCGCGACGAACTCGCGTCGCTGCTCGCCCCGCGGTACGCCGTGCGACGAATCGATCTCACTGAGTCGCACGAGCGACAGGCTGGTCGAGACTTTCGAGGATGGCAGACCTTAGGGCACGAGGACTACCTAGCGGTGACATCTCACGGCGGCGAAGCTGAGTACGCCACGGTCGGTCTGTCTCGCGGCTATTGGGAAGTACTGCTCGACCGGACTGCCGGCCGATGCCTTGCGGCGTTGAAAGTCTTCCCGCCGTCCAACTCTTAACCGGCGGTGCGAGCGCTTATGTCACACGCCGAGCAGAACCACTCTCCCCCAACGTTTTTCAAGTGCCGATAATGGTAATTATGACAAGGAGGAAAGTGAAAAAGTCATCCGGGGCGCAGCCCTGAAACCCGCAGGGCGGATTAGTTTTTCACGCCTTGCGGGCCGCGACTGGAGGTAAGAGAATGAGTCAGGGCAACGCAAACCAACTCAGCCCGAAGGGCGTCACTGTGCGGCGTAGCCCGCTCCGATCAGGTGACGGCGGAGCCGGCAGACAGACCGCAACCCACCGCGGCCGGCGACCTCTCGTCAGGGGGCGCGGGCACGCCGGACGCACGTGGCAGACGTGGTGATTGTGCGGGAGCGACGCGGGTCCGGGAGGGCGTGGTGTCGCGGCAGCGCAGAATATCCGCCAGCAGGGTGACGAATCACATGCGACGCAACATTTTTCGCCGATAACTACGTTACGTCATCACTGCGGCTACCAGGACAGCCGAATGGCGGGGCCTTCGATGGCCGTCCCCGCCCATGGCGATCTGACAGAGGGGGTGCCCGGGCAACCTAGCGGTTGTCGCGAGGAGTGGGTGAGATCTAAAACGCTCTTCCGGATCTCAGTCGCCTCCTTCCTTCGTTGCTCCCCACGAGTCCGTTAGCTGAGCGTGTATAGCGATTGCCCATTTGCGGCGTATGCAGTTTCGGCGTCTCTGGCGACCAGCGCGGTGACACTGCTGATGGTGCTGCGTTGTTCCCAGTGTGTGCCGTCTGGGCTGCGCCAGACGGTGTTGGCGGTGTCAATGCCCCAGAGCGTGCCATCGGGTGCGGCCGCCAGGAGGGCTAGGGCTGGCGCATCGGGGACGATTGTGAAGGTCTGGGCGTCGTCGGTGCTGTGTTGCAGCCCTGCAGGGGTGGTCGCCCAGACGCCGTGGTCGGTGATCGTGAGTGCTGCTGCGGCCAGGGACGCGCCGGTGGTCCAGCTTGTCCCGTCGTCGGTCGATACGAGCAGGCGGTTGATTCCGTCGAAGCCTACGAGTAGTTGTCCGTTGGTGGCGAGCGCGTGGAAGTCGATTTGGCCGGCCACCGATCTCGGTGTCCATGTCTGCCCGCCATCTTCGCTGGCGACGAGTCCCAGCGGGTTGGGTGCCGAGCTCGTTGGACCTGGATGGCCGGAGGCGAAGAGCCGGTCAGAGCCGGGTACCCCGGTCAGTCCCATGAAGTCGTTGTCGGAGGCGCCGACCCGGCTGGTGGTTCCGTCAGCGGTGAGAGCGACTACGCCGGTGTGAGTTCCGGCCAGGATGGTGCCGTCGGCGCGGATGTGCAGGGCGTGGAGGTGGTCGAGTTCTGGGGTCAGTGTTGTGGCTGTCTCTGCTGAGATTGCCGGCGGTGGTAGAGATGTGGGTTGTTCCTGGGTGGCACAACCGGTCAGCACAGTCAGCGTGGCGATGACTACGACCGCAACAGTGCGGATGGACAGGCTCGAGGCAGGCAAGCGGCTAGGACTTTCGTGTGGATAGGGCCGTGTTCGGTGGTGGCGGCGCTGGATGGTGTGCTCGGTGTGGCGGCGAGACCGGGATAGAGGGTCGGTAGAGAGCCACCCTGGCCCTCTGGGGCGTCGTGGTCGTGGTCACGACTTCTGGATGGGGATGGAAGCCTGCGAAGGTTGTTGGCCGCAATGTCTTTGGAGGACGAGGGAGGCAAGGACGGTACCGAGGTGGTGACGCGCCCCGGCGAGGTCGCCGATCGCAGCGAGGTGGCGGACGAGACCGATGTGTGCGGCGAGGTGGCGGCGTCGGTTCGAGGTGACGCTGAGGTGATGGGCGCGGTGGAAGAACTGGTGGGCCGAGTATGGCGTGGGTGCCCGGTAGACGTCGCGCATGGCATGCAGATACTGACGACGGTGGTCGTCCGGGGGCGAGTGCGTCCCCCTCGGGTTCTCGGTCACAGCGCATCCCTCGAACTAGTACGCGCAGGCTGGGTCAACCCGCGTCATCTAACTACTATAGAGCCTAGTAATTGGCGGCGCGGTGGGTGCTGGAGTTGCGGCGTCACGGACGAGCCCCTGGGGCATACTGGCTGGTGGTGCAGGTGGCGGACCGCCGGGAAGGTGTATTGAGCGTGGGTCTCAGCGAGCACGACGGCGGGCGTCGAGGATCGAGGCGAACGATGGGTGAGCATCCATGAGTGCAGCGGTGGTGTTAGTTGTAGCCGCAGGTGTGCTGGGCTGGCTGTGGCCTCGATGGATGGTCCGGGTGCAGGGCCGTATCGATGCTCGTTGGGTGTTGGTGGCCTGGCCGGCCGCGCAGGTCGTGTTTGCGTTGTTGTGGGTGGGAGCTGTTGTGACGCTGGCGGTTCCCGGTCATTTCGGCATCCATTCGTTGTCTGAGGTGGTGTCGTGTCTGCGGGTGTTGTCACACGGCGCATCCCCGCGGGTGGAAGCGATCTCTGGTGGCGTGCTGGCGGTGGTGACCGTGGCAGCGATTGTCCGAGCGGTGACGATCGCGGTGCGATCGGCGGTGCGGATGCGTGGTGCTCGTGAGGAGTATCTTCAGTCGTTGCGGTTGGTGGGCGCCCGCAGTGAGCGTTATCCCGATGTGTGGTGGCTCGCCGACGGGCGGCCGATGGCGTTTTGTCTGCCGGGCAAGGATGCCGGCATTGCCGCCACGACCGGGTTGCAGGCGGCGTTGTCCGGTGAGGAACTCGATGCCGTCGTTGCTCATGAGCGCGCACACCGGCGGCAACGTCATCACACCGTGGTGTTGGCGGCCCGCGCTCTCGGGCGTGCGTTCCCGCTGATTCCGTTGTTCAGCCGCGCGGGCCGTGAGGTCGCCGGCTTGGTCGAGCAAGCCGCCGATGCCCGCGCGGCCCAGCTGGTGGGTGCGTGGGCGGTCTGCTCGGCGTTGGGAACGTTGGCCCGTTCGGGACCTGTAGCGGGCCCGGTGGGTGTGTTGTCGATCAGCGATTCGTCGTCGGTGGGGCCTCGGTTGAGCCGCTTGGACTCCGGTCACCGGTGCCGGTCGCGACGTCATCATGTGGGTGCTGCCGCGGCGGTGGCTGGTGTGGTGGCGGTGCCGACCACGCTGGCGGTGTCCGGTGTCGTCTCGGCGATGGTGATCGCGATGTGTGTGTAGCCGAGACCGACCCGGGCAGGTCCGACCGCTAGGGGTTGTTGAGAAGCTGCTGCATCCTCGCGATTTCGCTCTCCTGATCAGTGACGATCTGACGTGCCAGAGCGATCGCCTCGGGCGATTGGCCGTCTTGAATCTCGGTCTTGGCCATGGCGATGGCGCCGCGATGGTGTTCGATCATCTGCGTCAGGAACAGGCGCGACGCCTCGGCTCCTTGCGCGTCGCGTAGCTGCTGCATCTGTTCTGGCGACATCATGCCCATCATCGACGGCATCGGGGAGGAACCCGGCGCCATCGACGTACCCATGTCCATGTTGTGTCCCTGGCCCTCGAGTGGGGCTCCCCATTGCTTCAGCCACGACTGCATCTGCTCGATCTCGGGCTGCTGAGCGTCTTTGATCTGCTGGGCCAGACTGACGACCTGGGGGTTGATGTTGTCCTTCTCCAACAGGATGTCGCTCATCATGATCGCCTGGGTGTGGTGCGGGATCATCTGCTGGGCGAACGAGATGTCCGCGCTGTTGTGTTCGGCAGAGGCCGCCGCTGACGATTCGGTACTGACCGTGCTGGTACCCATCCCCGACATCGAGGAATGATCCTCAGTCGAGGTGTCCGAACACGCGGCCACCACTGTCAGAACAGCCGCCGCGGCAGCAACGACGACACCGGTTCGTGTGACTCTCATCGATCTCCTCCTCAAGAGTGATACTTCGCTACCGCCCGGCAGCGCTTCGATAACAATTCTACTAACACCGATAGTAGTTAGTCGCCTGCCCGGCACCCACAAAACGGGCGGTGAACTGCGCAAACAAAGCCGCTAATGCCTGATTAGTTCGCTTCGTAGTGGAGCCGCGTGTGACTGGTGGGGCACAAGTGACTTGTGGTGTGATCTCGCGGGTACACGCATGGCACTCGTGCGTGGGTCTACGACGTCCGCGGGAAAGGTCCGACCGCATGCAGATGGTGTTGACATCGCTACGGGTCAAGGCGGGGCAGCAGTGGGGCCCCAAAGCGCTGGGGGTGGCAGCGGCGGTGTGCGTGGGCGTTGCGCCTGTGATTGCCACCGCACCGGCGGCGGCCTCGACCGATGGACATGTGGCCGGGGAGCTGATCGCGATCGTGCAGGACTCGGTGAAGGCCGCTTTGGGTGGTGCCGCGGCGGCGAATTTGGGGAAGCCGATCACGCAGACGGCGTCCTGCCTGGGCGCTCAGGCCCAGTCGGGCAGCGTCGGCGATGCGGGCAGTGCAGCCGCACTGCAGTGCTTCGGCACGTTTTCGCTCATTGATCCGATAGACGGGTTCCGGATCATCGACGCGTTACCGCTGGCTCGGCTGGTAGCCACCCTGATCGCCGCAATCGTGCCGCACGATCCGAACGAGCCGCATGGCCCCCAGCCGCAGGAACCCGGAACGCCGACACCGCTGCTGCCCGGTAGTGGCGGTGCGGTGGCGCCGACTGCGGGCGAGATCACGTCCACCTTCGGTGACGGACGGGGCCATCAGGGCATTGATATCGGCAATGATCTGGGCGCGCCCATTGTCGCGGTAGCTGACGGGGAGGTCATCACCTCCGGACCTGCCGAGGGGTTCGGGTTGTGGATGCGGATCCGGCACGATGACGGCACGATCACCACCTACGGCCACAACGACGAGAATCTACTCGAGCAGGGCGCGCGAGTACGGATGGGCCAATCGATCGCCACAGTGGGCAACCGTGGGGTCTCGACCGGCCCGCATCTGCATTTCGAGGTTCTCGACCCGACGGGAGTCAACGTCGATCCGGCACAGTGGCTGGCCGATCGCGGGGTGGTTCTGGCGATGGCCGCTGATGCAGACGCCCGCGCGCCGGGGCCGGTGGTGCCGCAGTGGGTCGGCGAACCACGCCTGTGACGAACCCGGCGTGGTGGGTGGCTCAGGAACGAACGAGGCGAGCGATGGCCGCCGAGGCTTCAGCGATCTTCTCCTGCGCCTCGTCCCCGCCGGCGTGGGCGGCATCGAGCACACAGTGGGTGAGATGGTCGTCGAGCAAACCCAGCGCGACCCCCTCCAGCGCCTTGGTCAGCGCCGAAATCTGGGTCAGGATGTCGATGCAGTACTGCTCCTCATCGACCATCCGATAGATACCTCGGGATTGCCCCTCGATGCGCTTGAGACGGGCCAGGTATTTGCCCTTATCGCTGATGTAACCGTGGGAAGAGTGTTCCGAGGCAGAGGATTCTTCCGGGGTGGAGGATTGTCCCGGTGCGGACGCAGCGGTCATGGACTCACCTTCTCAATGGATCTCGGCCGGTTGTGCTGCAGTCCACGCACTGTACTCGCGCCTGGCTGCAGGTCGAGTCGGCGTAACAGTTGCGCGTTGAGTGCGACCACGACCGTCGAGGCTGACATCAGAATCGCTCCGACCGACATCGGCAGGACGAACCCGATGGGCGCGAGAATTCCGGCGGCCAGCGGTACAGAGATCAGGTTGTATCCCGCTGCCCACCACAGGTTCTGCTTCATTTTTCGGTAGCTGGCGTCCGACAGCTCGATGACCGACAGCACCGAGCGGGGGTCGTCGCTGGCGAGGATGACCCCGGCCGAGGCGATCGCGACGTCGGTGCCGGCCCCGATCGCGATGCCCACATCGGCCTGGGCCAGGGCGGGGGCGTCGTTGACGCCGTCGCCCACCATCGCCACCTTGCGGCCTTCGTGCTGCAGTTCGGCCACCTTGCTGGCTTTGTCTTCCGGCCGTACACCGGCGAACACCCGATCGATACCGAGGTCGTGAGCGACGGTGTGCGCCACTGCTTCGGCGTCGCCGGTAATCATCACAACCTCGACCCCGCGGGCGTGCAGCACCTCGACGGCTTGGCGGGATTCCCCGCGCACCTCATCAGCAAGTTTGAGAGCTCCAATCAGCTCAGTGTCGCGGGTGACATGCAGGATGATTGCGCCGTCGGCGCGCCAGCGATCAGCGATGGCCAGTTCCTGATGGCCCTGTTCCTCGAGCATGCGGGGCCCGCCCACCCGCACTGTGGCGCCCTCGACGCGAGCGGTCACACCGACCGCCGGTGACGAGGTGAAGTCGGTGGCCGCCGGCACCGGCCGCGCGCGGTCTCCGGCAGCTGCGACAATCGCTCGCGCCAACGGGTGCTCACTGTCGGCTTCGGCGCTGGCGGCCAGGGCGAGCACGGTGTCCTCATCGACGCCGTCGGCGGCCGCGATCTCGATGACCGTGGGCTCACCCTTGGTCAGGGTTCCGGTCTTGTCGAACAGCACCGCATCCACAGTGCGCATGGCCTCAAGTGCCAACCGGTCTTTAACCAGCACGCCGCCGCGGGCGGCGCGTTCGGTGGCAATGGCCACCACCAGGGGGATAGCCAAGCCGAGTGCGTGCGGGCAGGCGATGACCAGCACGGTGATGGTTCGAATCACCGCCTGGTCGGGTTGGCCGATGACCGTCCACACGATGGCGGTGATGATCGCTGAGCCGAGCGCGAACCAGAACAGCAGCGCTGCAGCGGAATCGGCCAGCCGCTGGGCGCGGGAGGTGGAGTTCTGCGCGTCTGCCACCAGGCGCTGAATCCCGGCCAGCGCCGTGTCATCGCCGGTGGCGGTGATCTGGACCCGCAGCCCCGAGTCGGTGGCCACCGTGCCGGCCACCACCTGATCGCCGATGCCGCGGCGCACCGTGCGCGATTCTCCGGTGACCATGGATTCATCGAGCTCGGCCGAGCCGTCTACGACGCGACCGTCGGCCGGCACGCTGGCCCCCGGGCGCACGATCACCACATCTCCGACCTGCAGCTCACTGGGAGCAACCGTGGTGATCTGGTCGCCATCGACGCGTTCGGCCTCATCGGGCAACAGCGCGGCCAGCGAGTCCAGGGCCGAGGTCGTCTGGGCCAGCGACCGCATCTCGATCCAATGCCCCAACAGCATGATCACGATGAGCAGCGCCAGTTCCCACCAGAAGTCCAGTTCGTGATGCAACACACCGATGCTCGCACCCCAGGACGCCACGAAGGCCACCGTGATCGCCAAGGCGATCAACAGCATCATTCCCGGTGCACGCGACCGCAGTTCTGAATAGGCGCCTACCAGGAACGGCCGCCCACCCCAGCAGTACATCACCGTACCCAGCACCGGTGAGACCCACTTCAACACTTCACCATCGGGTAGGTCATAGCCGATGAGCATCGCGAACATGGGCGAAAAGGCCACGACCGGCACAGCCAGGGCCAGCATGATCCAGAACAGCCGCCGGAACTGCCCGACGTGATCACCATGCCCCCCATGCCCAGCGTGATCATGGTCTGCGCGGGCGCGCTCAGCATGGTGATCGTGGTGGTTGTGTGACGCTGCGGCGAGTTGGCCGTGGTGGCGTTCATCGGCGGCGTCGTGACCGACGTGCTCAGGGGAAGAGTGCTCGTTCATGCCGCTACCTTATACCCCTGGGGGGTATACGTCGAGGGGTTGGTGGGTGGAACTGTGGACGATGAGTGGGGCGGGCTGGTGAAGGCGCGCAACCGCAGGCTGTTGCTGACGACGAACACGCTGGACAACGCCATGGCGGCCCCAGCCAGCATGGGGTTGAGCAGTCCCAGCGCGGCCAGCGGTATCGCGGCGACGTTGTAGGCGAATGCCCAGAACAGGTTCATTTTGATCGTTTTCAGAGTGGTGCGTGCCAAGGCGATCGCGTCGGCGGCAGCGTTGAGGTCGCCGCGGACCAGGGTGATGTCAGCGGCATGCATGGCGGCGTCGGTGCCGGTGCCCATCGCCAGCCCGAGATCGGCGTGGGCCAGGGCAGCGGCGTCGTTGACGCCGTCGCCGATCATGGCCACAACCTTGCCGTCGGATTGCAGGTCGGTGATGACGGCGGCTTTGTCGGCCGGCAAGACGTTAGCGATGACGGTATCGATACCGACCTCAGCGGCCACGGCATCGGCGACGGTCTGGTTGTCGCCGGTCAACAGGATGGGCGTCATACCCAGTGCGGCGAGCCGGGCGATGGCGTGTGCGCTGGTGGGTTTGATCGCATCGGCGACCGCCAGGACCGCATGGGCGCGGCCGTCCCAGGCGACGAGTACGGCGGTCTGTCCGGCTTCTTCGGCGGCGGTCTGCGCCTCGTTGAGGTGAGGGTCATCCACGGCGATGCCGTGTTCGGCCAGCAGCGTCGGACGCCCGACGGTGACCACACGTCCCTGGACCAGACCGCGCACGCCTCGACCTTCGAAGTTGCGGAAGTCGTCGACCTCGTCGAGCGGCCCGACTTCGGCGGCTGCACCAGCAGCGATGGCGGCCGCGACGGGGTGCTCGGAGGCATTCTCCACCGCCCCCGCGAGGGCGAGCACGTCTTCGCGAGTGGTGGAGGGAGCAGTGGTGACCTGGACGAGTGTCATCTGTCCCGTGGTGACCGTGCCGGTTTTGTCGAGGACAACGGTGTCGACGGTTCGGGTGGATTCCAGGACTTCGGGGCCTTTGATCACGATGCCGAGTTGGGCTCCGCGGCCGGTACCGACCAGAAGTGCGGTCGGGGTGGCCAGTCCCAGAGCGCAGGGGCAGGCGATGATCAGCACAGCGACCGCGGCGGTGAACGCCGCTTGCAGGGGATAGCCGGCGCCGATCCACGCGCCGAGGACAGCGATGGCGACGGCGATGACCACCGGCACGAAGACACTTGAGATCCGGTCGGCCAGTCGCTGGGCGTGGGCTTTGCCGGTCTGGGCGCGTTCGACCATCGCGGCCATTTGCGCGAGTTGGGTGTCCGCTCCCACGCGGGTCGCCCGCACCCGCAGGTGCCCGCCGGCGTTGACCGTTCCGCCGGTCACGGTGTCGGCGGGGGCGACCTGGACTGGCATCGACTCGCCGGTGACCATGCTGGCATCGACTGCCGAGGTGCCGGACACCACCACACCGTCGCTGGCGATCTTCTCGCCGGGGCGCACATTGAACTCGTCGTCAATGGCGAGCTCGCCGATCGGGATCCGATACTGGTGGCCGTCCCTGATCACTGTGACGTCTTTGGCGCCCAGCTCCAACAAGGCCCGCAACGCCGCACCGGCGCGCCGTTTGGACCGCTTCTCGAAGTATCGGCCGGCCAGGACGAACATCGTGACCCCCGCGGCTACCTCAAGGTAGATGTTGCCTGCACCGTCAGAAGCGCTGACCGTCAGGGTGAATCCGTGGGTCATGCCTGGTTGTCCGGCGGTGCCGAAGAACAACGCATACAACGACCACAACAGCGCCGCGGTGGTGCCGACCGAGATGAGGGTGTCCATGGTGGCCGCACCGTGGCGCAGGTTGAGCAACGCGGCGCGATGAAACGGCCATGCCGCCCACACGATCACTGGCTCGGCCAACGTCAACGACGCCCACTGCCAGTAGGTGAACTGCAACGCCGGGACCATTGCCAGCGCGATCACCGGTACCGAGAGAACCACCGCACCGATCAGTCGGTGACGCAAGGCCACGAGCTCCCCGTCGTCGTCCGAAGGGTCATCGTCGGGGGCGGCACCTTTGGTGGGAGTGGCGGGCAGCGCAGCGTGGTATCCGGCCTGTTCGATGGTCTCGATCAGCAGGTGTGGGTCGACACCGGCGGGTGCGCTGACGTGAGCTTTTTCGGTGGCGTAGTTCACCGAGGCGCTCACTCCGTCGAGTTTGTTCAGTGTGCGTTCGATGCGTGCCGCGCACGATGCACACGTCATGCCCGACACGGCGAGTTCGATATCGACGGCGCCTGTCTGCTCGGCGGTGGCCGCAGGTGGGTGGATCGGAGCTGAGGTGGTCATGGGGGGTTCCTCGTTGGGTGAATGCCTCGGCGCAGTGCCCCGGGTGGCGCTGGTCAGCGAGTTAGTGTCCGGCGTGCGGATCGGCCGATGGGGCCGTGGAGTCAGGTGTCGGGGCCGGGGCGCCGGTGGGGGCGTCGAGAACGAAGGTGGCGGTATGCACAGCGCCCTGGACCTGGAAGTCGAGGTAGAGCAGATAGCGGCCCGGGGTGGGGGCGGTGGTGGCGAAGCGGACCTGTGGTCCCGCGAGTTGACCGGCAGTCGGTGCCGCGCCCTCAGGGTGAACATGCAGGTAGGCCAGGTCACCCTGACGCAGGGCCACCAAGTGACCGAAAGCGCCCAGATACGGCTGCAGGGTGGTGACCGGTTGTCCTGCTCGGCGCACGGTGACGGTCAGTTCGGACTCGACGCCCGCGCGCAGATGACCGGCCAGCCCGATGTCGAACCCGTCGACGGATGACTGTCGTGATTCGGCGGTGGGTGGGGCCGGCTGGTAGTCACCTCTGACTTCGACGGTGCTGGTGAGGGTGAGGGGTTGGCCGGTGGCGGCGGGCACGAAGTCGGCGTAGATCCGGTAGCTGCCTCCCGTCGCCCACTGCCAGGGCAGCGTCCAGCGCCCTTCGGGCGAGAGAGTGGGGTGCACGTGTCGGAAGTGGGTGCCATCCGCGCGGACGACGATCAGGTGCAGCTGCTTGTCGTGCTCGGTGGCGAAGTCGGTGACCGCGGCCCCGGCGGCGTCGAGGATCTCAAAGCTCAGCGGTGCCTGCACCCCGGACGCATGGGGTGCCACCACATTCCCCAGGATGAAGCCGGCTGCTGCCATCGAAACTCCGCGAACCTGATCGGCCCCCGGAGACGAGGCGGATGTTCGCGACTGTGGTGCAGCATTGTGATCGGCATGGGCGGACTCAGCCGGGGAGGTCGACGCCCTGTCGGGAGCGACACCAGCGGCGATGGCGTACGCCGCAGCGAAAACTATCAGCAGGGCCGCGGCGAAGACGCCGAGCTTGGTTGGAACATTCATCGCTGGATTCCTGTCATCGGTGGTGGCGACACCCACGCCGCCCGGGAGAGGCTGAAGTCGCCAGTGGGGCAGACACTTCAGCCCTTCGTCGGCTACTGCGCCAGGTGGTAGCCGGCCTCTTCGATCGCGCCGCGGATCGCGTCGGCCTCGATCGGGGCCGAGCTAGAGATGGTGACTCGCCCGCTGGCCACGTCGACGTCGACGTCAGTTACGCCGGCCAGTGCGCCGACTTCTTCACGCACCGACGCCGCGCAGTGCCCACACGTCATTCCGGAGACGATCACTGTCGATGTGCTCATGAGATGTGCCCTTTCGGTACAGCAGTGGTGCCAACGACCCTCAGGGGGTCTGTCGCTGTGGCGTCTCGCCACACCACCGTTATACCTTACCCCCCTAGGGTAATCAATGGGTTGTGGTCGACTGAGCTTCGGTGGGGGCGGCGACACTGAGCCATCCGCGGCGGTGCAACAGCAACAGGGCAGACGCCGCCGCCATGCCGGTGAGGACTAGAGCGATCCACACCAGTTCGGGCATGTCGCGGGTGGTGGCCGCGCTGAACAGCCACCCGGTCGCGGCGTTGCCGAGCAGAATCCCGATCCCGACGATGGTGTTGTAGAGCCCGTAGTGGGTGGCGACAAGCGTGCCGCGGGCCAGTCCCACCACCGTGTCCATTTCGAATGGGAACACTGCTGCGGTGGCGGCGGCGAGCAGAGCTGCGGTGAGTAGCAGGGCGGCGATGTTGAGGGCGATGTTGCGCTGATGCGTTGCGGTGCTGGCGACTAGGGGCAGGAAAGCTGCAGCCATCAGCGTCATTCCCACGCTCAGGCTGCCGGTGCTGCCCCAGCGGTTGCCGAACCATGTGGTGATGCGTAGCTGGCCGGCGATGGCCACCAGACCGGTCACCACGAACATTGCGGTGACAACACTGGTGGCGAGGGTGGGGTTGTCTGCTATGCGGTCGGCATGTAGGGGCAGGGCGAGGTAGACCTGGAAGGACAGCACGTAAGAGCTGGCCATCGCCGCAGCGAACAGCAGGAATCGCCGGTTACGGACGACGCTGCGCCAGTCCTGGATGATTGAGGTGCTGCTCGGCGCCGGTGTTGTTGCGGGTAGCGCTTTGATCTGCACGAGGGTCAGGACCGCGAAAACTGCTGCCGCACAGAGAGAGGTGAGCCGGAAGTCCAGGGCGGTCAGGGCTAGTCCGACCAGCGGCCCGAGCAGGATCCCGGCCTGGTAGAAGACGTTGAACACGGCGAATGCTTCGATGCGGCGCTCACCGGCGTCGGCGGCCAGGTAGGCCCGTACGGCGGGGTTGAACAGCGCCCCGGCGAATCCCGTTGCCGCCGAGGCGATCAGGATCGCCGGCAGCGAACTGACCAGGGCCAGTAGGACGAATCCGATGACCCTCATCAGGCATCCGGCGATGATGAGCGGTTTGTAACCCCAGCGGTCAGCGAGTGTTCCCCCGATCAGGAACATGCCCTGTTGGGAGAAGTTGCGTACCCCCAGGACCAGGCCCACTGCCCATGCGGCCAGGGCCAGCGGGCCGGCGAGGTAGGCGGCGAGGTAGGGCATGAGCATGTAGAAGCCGAGATTGATGGTGAACTGATTGACCATCAGCACTTGGCTGGGGCGATCGAAGCTGCGGAAACTGCGGTAGAGGCGTCGCATAGATCAGCTCGTGGGCTCGGCGTGCGGCACGCAAGTGGGGTCGATGATGGTAGGGCACCGCGTCCAGCTGCTCGCGACCTGAGTGAGCGGATCGCTGATGGTGCGGGGTTCAGTGGGCGGCGCCGGGGCGCCGATCAGGTCGTGAGCGCGGCAGTACTCATCGTTGTAAATGGTTCCGTAGTAGCGAGCGGGGCCATCGGGGAACACCGCCGCGATGCGCGTATCGGCCGAACGAGTACGCGCCAGCCAGCCCGAGACCAGGGCCACCGCGCCCACGCTCCAGCCGCCGGTGGCGTAATGCGTGGCGGCCAGGGTGCGACATGCCCAGACTGCCTCGGCCGGCGCCACCCAGTGCACCTCACTGAACTGGTCATAGGCAACGTTACGGGGGTAGATACTCGAGCCGAGTCCCCGCATAATCCGTGACTGTGCCGGCTGGCCGAAAATCGTCGAGCCAATGGTGTCTACGCCCACAACCTCCAGCTCAGGGTTGAACTGCCGCAGAGTATGAGCCACACCGGCTGAGTGCCCACCGGTGCCCACCGAGCACACCAGCACATCGATATGTCGCAGCTGCGCGATCAACTCCACACCCAACGAGCTGTAACCGGTCACGTTGTCGGGGTTGGAATACTGGTCGGGACACCACGCAGCCTCGTCGCGCTCGAGCAGGGTGCGCACGCGGTCGCGGCGGGCTTGTTGCCAACCCCCGACCGGATGGGGATCGCTGACGACATCGACCTGGGCGCCGTATGCGGCGAGCATCTGCCGCAAGATCGGTTCCAGTCCTGGATCGGTCACCAAGGTCACCGGATGCCCGAACACGATGCCCGCTAAAGCCAGGCCTAATCCCAGTGTCCCACTAGTTGATTCGATGATCCGCGCCCCCGGGGCCAGCTCTTCACGGGCGCGGGCGCGTTCCACCATGTGCAGCGCAGGCCGGTCTTTCATACCACCGGGGTTGAAGCCTTCCAGCTTGGCCCAGAAGCCGCGCCCGTGCTCGGCGAAGGGTTCCTCGATGCGCAACACCGGGGTGCCGCCCACCAGCTGACGACTCAGCCCAGCACGGGGCGACGCGGCTTCGGCGGGGAAGGTACTGGCGAATGGATCACTGGTGGTGAGGCTGTAGGAGACAGTCACACGGGCATCCTCTGCGTTGTTGAACAGGACGCCGCCGGGCAGAAATCAGATCATCAGTGTGAGAGGGAACTGTGTCGTAACGTTCCACCCGGCGACACCGCCACCTTGCCCACCGAACCTCAAGGCTGATCGGCAGCGTGGATCAAGATCTGCTCAAGAATGCCCACGAGGTTGGATGATCGTGTAGACCACCGCCACCATAGGAGCGTGCCCCAAGATCGCAACGTCGTCGACGACCTCCATATGCCGGTGGTCCGACCACCGCACGGTCTGCACGCCCTGGTGATCGAAGATGAGCCCGACATTGCCGAAGTCGTTGCTGACTACCTGCAGCGCAGCGGATTCACGGTCACCGTTGCGCCCGACGGCCAGGAGGGAGTCGCCGCCGCACGCACGGCGAGTCCGGCAGTAGTCATCCTCGACCTGGGCTTGCCGTCACTCGATGGCGTCGAGGTCTGTCGACAGTTGCGCACCTTCACCAACGCCTACATCGTGATGGTCACGGCCCGCGCGGACGAAGTCGACACAGTCGTTGGCCTGTCGGTGGGGGCCGATGACTACCTCACGAAACCATTTCGCCCTCGTGAGCTGATGGCGCGCATCGACGCCATGCTGCGCCGACCACGGCCGACCCCAACCGGCGAGTCGCACCCGCGGACGATAGGGGAGCTCACCCTCGACCCCCAGGGTCGTGAAGTCCAGGTGCAGAGCACACCCGTGGAGCTGACTCGGACTGAGTTCGACGTTCTCGAAGCGCTCACGCGGCGGCCCGGTGTTGTGTTCAGTCGAGAGCAACTGCTCACCGAAATCTGGGGACCCGACTGGGTCGGCGATGCCCACGTCGTCGAAGTCCATGTCGCCAGTCTGCGCCGCAAACTCGGTGACAGCGCCGTAGCCGGCCGATTCATCCGCACCGTTCGCGGAGTGGGCTACCGGATGGGTGACGGCCAACCTCGAGGAGCCAGCGATGAACGATGAACGTCGACGGTTACGTATCCCCGGCAGCTTCGGCTCCCGGCTCATGCTCGCTCAAGCTATCGTCATCGCCGGCGGCGGCATCAGCGTCGCGATCGTGGCACTATTCGTGGCTCCACACACCTTCCACGACCACCTCGGCCAAGCTCGCCTCGAGCCAGGGTCAGTTCAGGCCGACCATGTCGAAGCCGCGTTCACTTCCTCGATCGTCGTCTCAATGTCTGCCGCATTGATCACCTCGACGATCCTGGCCACGGCCGTCAGCTGGTTCCTGGCTCGCCGCGTACAACAGTCAGTCGCCAGTGTCGCCCGCTCAGCCGTGGCTATTGGCGCCGGCAACTACCGCACGCGCGTACCCGATCGCCAGCTCGGCACCGAGTTCACCCAGCTCAGCCGAGCTATCAACCAACTTGCACAACGGCTGGATTCACAAGACGACATCCGTAAGCGGATGCTGTCAGACCTTGCCCACGAACTGCGCACCCCACTGACCACCATCGGCGCGATCACCGACGCCATCGAAGACGGAATCCGGGCTCCCGACTCACAGACCTTTGACGTCGTGCGCACCGCCACCACCCGCCTGCAGCGTCTCGCCGAGGACATCGCGACCGTATCCAGCGCCGACGAGCATCAGATGCCCCTCCACCCGGCGACGATCACTGTCAACGAACTGCTCATCGCGACCTACGAAGAAGCCGCCGACCTGTTCACCGACGCCAAAGTCACGCTAGGCATCGTCACCACCGCCGCGCGCGTACACATCCATGTCGACGCCGAACGAATGAGCCAAGTACTGCTCAATCTGCTCACCAACGCGCTGCGACACAGCTCCCCGGGCCAGCGAGTCGTAGTGAAAGCCGACACCGCCCCGGCACACGCGGTGCGCATCAGCGTCGTCGACTGCGGTGACGGCATTCCCCCTCAACACCTTCCACACATCTTCGACCGCTTCTACCGCACCGACTCCTCACGCACCAGAGACGCCGGCGGCAGCGGAATCGGCCTCACCATCGCCCGCTCTATCGTCGAAGACCATGGGGGCACCTTGCTCGCCGAAAGCCTGGGAGCCGGACACGGAGCCACCTTCACCATCACGTTGCCGACCACCACCCGACGTCACATCCACCGCAGCACCCCTGGAACCGAATTCTCCGTGGCCTTCAAACACCGCCCGCGTCGCGGCGCTGCCGATGCGCTCCAACGGGACCAAGCTACTAACTGAGGTAGTCCGTCGTAAGATTGACCCGCATCTAGAGATGGTGGGTGAAAATGACTGGGCTGGGTTCACTGGAACGCGCAGTGATGGACGTGCTGTGGTCAGCCGGTGCGGCGATGTCGGTGCACGACCTAGTCGAGGAACTCCACGACCGCGAACCGGCCTACACCACAGTGCTCACCGTCGTCACCAACCTGCACAAAAAAGGGTTCGTCGGTCGAGAAAAAGTCAGCCGCGCCTACCGGTACTTCCCCATGCAGACCCGTGAAGAGGCCACCTCACGCACCTTGCGTCAAGTCCTCGACGCCAGCGGGGACTCCGCGGCAGTACTGATGCACTTCGCCCAGACCGTGACACCCGCCGAGCGTGAAGTGCTCAGCGAATACCTCACCCTTAAACCTCGCCACACCCGCGGCGGCGGCACCAAAGCCTAAGCCATAGAAACCCTCCGACAAGGGAAACTCCGGCGAGGCCCAGGCCCGACTACTCAACCGGTCGCGCGCCCCTTGACTGCTGGGAGTAGACGCGCCACCAGCGCACCGGCCACACCCGCAGCGAAGGCCGCAGCACTCAGAGCCGACACCCAGTCGTGCACATCCACAGCGGTCAGCACCCGCAGCTCAACCGGATCACCGCGCCCGACTCCTGAGCGGGGGTCGGATGGCACGAGATCCGACGTTCGGAGCAGCATCACCAGCCAGAACGCGGCCACCGCCTCAAACATCACCACAGCAAGACCCACCGCACGGGAGATCGTACGGGCAGGACCGCGCGGGCCGAACCGACCCGCACGCCGCACCGCGACACCGTCAGTCATGCCTCACCACCTCCCCGCACACCCGCATCACACCCCACTTCTACTAACCACCTTCGTATTTTGTGGCCATCGGGCGTGGGCGCCGGGAACGAGGGTCTCGAAGCAATCACCACAGGAGGCCGGCCGGGCCAGGCGGAAGACTATCGCGGCCACCAGACCGAAAATCGCGATCACACTGCCAGTACGGACCCACCTCGGGGGTCGATTGAGCTCGGCCCTCAACGCCAGTTCGGCAATCGGATCAGCAGGCACCACACCACCCTCGATCGGCCCGCCCGTGGCGGCGAACACGATGAACACCCACATCGCCGAGGCCATCCACACGAGCGAGTCCACCATCACCGCCAACGACGCGCCGTGCAGACGAGCAGAAAACAGCATGAACGCCCCAACACAGAGCAGCGCCAACACGATCGCCGCCGCGAAAAAGCCCTGGGGAGCAACCACCATCACGCCGCCGGCCGCACTCACAGCAAGCGCACTCGAAACGAGCGCCCGCCAAGCCTCCCCACCTCGACCCGGCCGACGGGCAGCGGCGACACCACACGCTACGACCGCACCGAACAGCCCCAAGAGTGCCCCTTGGGCCACAACGCTTGCGATCACCGCACCTCCAACAGCCATCTTGAAACTATTCCAAATAGTAGTTCAGATGAGCCGGAGGACGCTGAGCGGAGGGGGAGCAGCTCTACCCCATGGATGGACCGAGGCCTCCCGAGGCGAGGAACCCTGGGCCGCTCGCTCGGGGTCGCAGTCCTCGGCAGCGTCGGAACAGCGGCCTATCGCAGCAGCATCGAGTCCTCCCTTCCCGACAATCTGCCCGCCGACGCAGCAGCCGCGGCCTCCGACAGCATCGACGGCGCGCCCACCTACGCCGACGAACTGCCCGGAGCGCTCGGGCAACAACTGTGGCGCATCGTTTCGTCACTGGTGACGAATCATGCAGCGCGGCAACATGTTTCGCCGATAATAGATCTTATGTCAGGTAACCCTGACGTGAGGTAGCACTGACGTCTGGTTATCCTGACATCGAGCGTCTACCCTATCGGCATGGGTTGGGTACACGAAAGTGACGCGCACTTGCACGAGGCGGCGTTGGTGGCGTTCTTCGAGGACGGGGCCGTGAGCCACGGGTCGACCATGGTCGACGGCGTGGACTACGAGCTCGTCGAGATCGGCCAGAGCCCGGACGAGGATCATCGTCGGCCGTCGGCCGAAATTGTCGGCTGGTTGCTGCGCTGCGATTGCGCTCGCCGATCCAGCTCCGATGTGTCGACCTGGACCGATCCGGCCCAGTGGGCGCGGGTGCCCTCAGCGTCCCTTGAGGACCTTGCCGGGCATCGGGTGTTCGCCCCCGACACTGACGTCCATGCCGACGAGCGGCCCGAGGTCGCGGAGGCCGCCCGAGCGGTGTGGCAGCGCGAGCATCTCGATCCGATCGACGTCGACGACGAGCTCAGGGCCGCAGTTACCGCCCGCAGAGACGCTGACGCTCAGCTCGACGCCGCGGTGGCCAAGGCCCGCCGACTGGGCCGGTCCTGGGCCGACATCGGCGCGGCCACCGGCATGACCCGGCAATCGGCAAACGAACGCTGGAAGGATCGTGCGTGACCGCGATCATGGAGGAAGCTGAGTATGGGTGAGTCCGAGCGAACCGCTGAGTTGCTGAAGCTCTCCGAGGTGTCTGCGCAGTCCGGCATCTCGCTCGACGTGCTGAGACGAATGGTCAGTGACGAACTGCTGCCGCATCGGCGGCCAGGTCAATAGCCTGTCGGCACAGGTGCTCGCCGAGATCGGCGCCGACGTCGCGGAACATCAGCCTCGCCAACTCACCGACGAGCTGATGCGGGCCGCAGATCTCGTCGTGGTGATCGGCACCGCCGAGGTTGCCCCGCCCGAAGGTGTCGCCCTCGAGGTGTGGAACACCGACGAACCCTCCGAACGTGGCATCGAGGGCATCGAACGGATGCGGTTGATCCGCGACGACATCACCAACCGCATCCGCTCTCTCGCCGACCGGCTTGGGCGGTAGGCGAGAGCGCGAGCTGCGGCTTGTCAGCAGCAGGCTGGGCGAGCTTCAGTAGAATCGCTGGCGCTGCCTCCGCAGCACACCGAACCTTGGTCGGCACTATCGACGGCGTTCTGTGCCAACAGTTTCGGGCTGGTCCCGAAGGTGTCGGAGTCGGCGAGCACGGTGTAGACCTCCCACTTCTCGTTGGCCGGGCCGGTCACCCACACCTTGTCTTGGGTCGCGAAGCAACAGGTGGAGTTGATCTCCTCCTGCGTGAACAGACCCTCCCCGGCCAACCGGGCGATCTCGGCGTGCACCTTCTCGCTAGATTCCACTTCGACGCCGAGGTGGTTGATGGTGCCGCCTTGGCCAGGATTCTCCAGCAGCACCAGTTTCAGCGGCGGCTCGGCCACCGCGAAGTTGGCGTATCCCGGCTTGCGCTTGGCCGGAGTGGTGTTGAACAGCTTGGAGTAGAAGTCGATCGCGGTATCGAGATCATCAACATTGAGCGCGAGCTGGATACGGGACATGACCATCACCTTCACCTGTGAGACATATATCGAACTAGGGCCACCTGCAGGGTGCCCACCTTTTCGACATATGTCAAGTAAGAGGTATGGTTGGGTCGTGCCGAAGACGTTGCCGGTGGTTGATATCAGTGGTCCAATTTGCTGTGCTCCGGTGTCGTCGGGTCCGCTTGGCGATGATGATGCGCTCGAGATTGCGTTGCGGCTCAAGGCGCTTGCTGATCCGGTGCGGATCAAGTTGGTGGCGATCTTGCTCGCCGATGAGTCGGGTGAGGGTGTGTGTACGTGTGATCTCGCGGCGGCGGTTGGGGTGACGGAGGCGACGACTAGTCATCATTTGGGGCAGCTGCGCAAGGCGGGGATGGTGGTGGGGCAGCGGCGGGGTATGAACGTGTACTACCGGGCTCAGCCGGAATCGCTGCAGGCGTTGTGTGCGGTGTTGGGGGCGAGCACCGGCTGCTGCTGAAGACAAGGTCAGTTCATGGACGCGATCGTCGCGGCCAGCGATTGTGCGTAGCGGGCGTAGGTAGTGGTTGCCAGCGCGGCATGGCGTTCGGTCACCTGATAGCTATAGCCGAGCATGTCGGCGACGATCGGTGGCGGTGCCAGTTTGACGAGGTTGTCCAGAGCGCTGTTGCGTGCTCCGTGCAGGTTGATGCCGAGGCGACGGAGTTCTTTCATCGCGGTTTGTGCGTGCAGGTGGCGGCCAGGACGATCCACGCGGTCGGTGACGTGACGAACGACATCCCGAAGCGCGACTCGTTTCCATGCGGACTTGTCGAGATCAACGCTCATGCCGAGATCTCCGAGCGGAGCAGGGCGATGATGTCGGCTATGGCGACCACCGAGGCATCTGCGGCCGACCGCCACTGTGCCAGCGAGGTTTTGACGCTCGGCCCCGGAGACTCGCCGGCGACGGCCGGCGCGACGTATTGCGTGATCGCCAACGTGTTGCCCTTGGTAATGATCTGGTCGATAGTTGCGACCGCCGCGAACCCCTCTGCCGTCTCAAACGCGTTGTACGCGTCCATGATGCGTTGCTGGTGCTCGTCGCGCAGGAACGACTGCGTCTGCTCGCGCGCCATCTCCTTGGACGCGTCGATGAAGAGCACCTTTCCGCGGCGCACAGGATCTTTTCTAGTTCGCATGACGACAATGGCGGCGGGCATCGGTGAGTTGTAGAACAGTCCTTCACCCATCCCAAGCACGGCCTCGACGAGGTCAGACTTCACCAGTGCTTCCCGGAGGGCGGCCTCGTCTCGGCGGAACAGGACCCCATGCGGGAACAGGATCGCCGCCCGGCCGGTCTTCGGGTCGAGGCTCTTGGCGATGTGCTGGAAGAAGGCGTAGTCGGCGCGGCCTTGGGGCGGGACGCCCCACATTCTGCGGCCATATGGGTCCTTGGCGAAGGCGTCGCGGTTCCACGCCTTGATGGAGTAGGGCGGGTTGGCGAGCACGATGTCGAAGGTCTGGAGCCGGCCTTGCTCGTCGTGGAAGGCGGGCTTGCCGAGGACGTCGCCGTGGGCGATCTCGCCATCGGCGATGCCGTGGAGGAACAGGTTCATCCGGGCGATCGCGGAGGTCCCGTAGTTGAACCTTGGCCGTAGAGCCGCAGGTTGCGCCATTACCTGTGATTCATCTGATGCAATATGCAGTAGTTGACTGGATACCGTCAATATCGAGTTGATCATATTCCCCTGCAAGAGCTTTGGTGGGCATGTATCCATCGTCCGCTCGTGAGGGGTGGACCGACTTGCGTCACTGATTAGATCAGTGTCAATATTGATATGTGTCGAAACAACATGTGCTGGCGGTAGGCGGCGCTGGCCAAGGTCTGAGTACCGAAGATGCCGCGAGGTGGGCGGCGGCTCTGAAGGCGCTCGCGGATCCGGTTCGATTGCGGTTGGTCTCCGAAGTGGCGGCGCATCCCGGCGGTGAGGCGTGTGTGTGCGACATTTCCGGCTCGTTTGCGGTGTCACAGCCGACCATCTCGCACCATTTGAAGGTTCTGCGCGAAGCTGGTGTGGTCACCAGTGAGCGGCGTGCCACGTGGGTGTACTACCGGGTCAACACGGGCGTGCTGAGTCAGTTGTCGGAGTTGTTGGGTGGCCTTGCCGCGGTGGTGGGGGAGTCGAAGTCGTGCGAGGCTCCGGAGTGAGCGGCATGAATAGTGTTGTTGCCGGACGACTTTCCGTTCTCGACAGGTTCCTGCCTGTGTGGATTGGTGCGGCGATGGTCGCCGGTTTGCTACTCGGTCGTGTGGTGCCCGGGCTCGGTGACGGCCTCGCGGAGGTGGAGATCGACGGTATCTCGCTGCCGATCGCTCTCGGGCTGTTGATCATGATGTATCCGGTGCTGGCCAAAGTTTGCTATGACCGGCTTGACTCGGTGACCGGCGACCGTCGGATGCTGGTCGGGTCACTCGTATTGAACTGGGTCGTCGGGCCAGCGCTGATGTTCGCGCTGGCGTGGTTGCTGTTGCCGGACCTTCCGGAGTACCGGACTGGGCTGATAATCGTTGGGTTGGCGCGTTGCATCGCGATGGTGATCATCTGGAACGACCTGGCGTGTGGCGATCGCGAGGCCGCGGCGGTGCTGGTCGCGTTGAACTCGATCTTCCAGGTGGCCATGTTCGCTGTGCTCGGCTGGTTCTACCTTTCTGTCCTGCCGGGCTGGCTCGGGCTTGAGCAAACCACTATCGATACCTCGCCGTGGCAGATCGCCAAGTCGGTACTGATCTTCCTAGGGATCCCGCTGTTGGCGGGTTATCTGACCCGACGTTTGGGCGAGCGCGCCAAGGGCCGCGACTGGTACGAGAACACACTACTACCACGATTGGGACCATGGGCGCTCTACGGGCTGCTGTTTACCATCGTGATCCTCTTCGCTCTTCAGGGCGACCAGATCACCTCCCACCCATGGGATGTCGTGCGCATCGCGATCCCGCTGCTGATCTACTTCGCCATCATGTGGGGCGGCGGCTTCGCTCTCGGCGCCGTGATGGGACTGGGGTATGCGCGAACCACGACACTGGCGTTCACCGCGGCCGGCAACAACTTCGAACTCGCCATCGCCGTAGCCATCGCAACCTACGGCGCGGCATCAGGACAAGCCCTGGCCGGGGTGATCGGCCCGCTCATCGAGGTACCGGTGCTGGTGGGCCTGGTGTATGTGTCACTGGCACTTCGCCAACACATTACCGACGCAGTTCCGAAATCCAAAGAATCGAAGGAGTCGATCCGAGATGTCTGAATTCCCGCTGGGTGATCGACGATGACGAGCAACCGGTGGTCAGTTCTGTTCGTATGTGTCAGCAACCGGGGCAAATCGGTGATGGCCGAAGGCCTCGCGCGTAGCGTCGCGGCGAACATGCTCGACCCGTCGTCGGCGGGGACCGAGGCGAAGCTCGGCGTCGCGCCGAATGCTCAGTCCGTGCAGGTGCTGGACGAGGTGAATGTCGACGTCAGCGAACACCGGCCCAGTCAGTTGACCGACGAGATGATGCGCGCTGCCGACCTCGTCGTCGTGATAGGCACCTCAGCACATGTGAGCGCGCCTGAGGGTGTTGCCCTCGAGGTGTGGGACACCGACGAACCATCGCTGCGCGGCATCGACGGGATGGACCGGATGCGGCTGATCCGCGACGACATCACCACCCGCATTCGCGACCTCGTCGAACGCATCGGGCAGTAGAGGACGGCATTCTCGGCGTCCTATCTGAACAGCAACACGCCGACCGTGGATCTTCGTGCGCGGACGTCCTAAACAACACACAGAATCCTGCGGTTCAGTTTCAGTGGTGTTGACTTCCAACAGCTTTGGGCTCGTGTCGAAGGTGTCGGAGTCGGCCAGCGCCGTTCGAGTACCAGACTGAATCGGTAGCGGCCATCGATACCGCCTATCGTTACCGATCGTCGACGGGATCGCACAAGGGCGGGGAGGGCGATGAATACGCAGTCACGGGACGATCGACCGCAGTTGCAGCGTCGGCTGGGAGTGTTCGACGCAGTGGTGATCGGTTTGGGATCGATGGTCGGGGCGGGCATCTTCGCTGCGCTGGGACCGACTGCGGCAGCGGCGGGTTCCGGGTTGTTGATGGGGCTGGTGGCGGCTGCGGTGGTGGCATATTGCAACGCGACGTCCTCGGCACGGCTAGCCGCCCGGTATCCGCAATCCGGCGGCACCTACGTATACGGGCGCGAGCGGTTGGGTGACTTCTGGGGCTATCTGGCTGGATGGGCGTTCGTGGTCGGCAAGACCGCATCGTGTGCGGCGATGGCGTTGACCGTCGGGGCCTATGTGTGTCCCGCCTATGCCCATGCGGTCGCGGTCGCGGCCGTGGTCGCCTTGACCGCGGTGAACTATTGCGGCGTGCAGAAGTCGGCGCTGCTGACACGGGTGATCGTCTCGGTCGTTCTGGTGGTACTGGCGCTGCTGGTGGTCGTCAGCCTGACCTCGGGGCAGGCGGTCGTGGGCCGGTTGGACATCGGTTCCGACATCACCGTGGGCGGGGTGTTGCGGGCAGCGGGGTTGTTGTTCTTTGCCTTCGCCGGCTACGCCCGGATCGCCACCCTGGGCGAGGAGGTCCGAGAGCCGGCCCGCACTATTCCTCGGGCGATCCCGTTGGCTCTGGGGATTACCTTGGTCGTCTATGCGGCGGTGGCGGTAGCGGTGTTGTCGGTGCTGGGCGCCGACCGGTTGGGCTCCTCGACCGCGCCGCTGACCGACGCGGTCCGCAGTGCCGGGGTGGCGTGGATGGTCCCCGTCGTGCAGGTAGGCGCCGCGGTAGCGGCTTTAGGATCACTGCTGGCTCTGGTGCTGGGGGTTTCCCGCACCACGTTGGCGATGGCCCGCGACCACCACCTACCGCACGTGCTGGCTGCAGTTCACCCGCGGTTCGAGGTGCCCCATCGCGCCGAATTGGCCGTGGCGGCGGTCGTCATCGTGGTCGCGGCAACCGTCGACGTTCGCGGCGCGATCGGCTTCTCCTCTTTCGGGGTGCTGATTTACTACGCGATCGCCAACGCCGCCGCCTGGACCCTGACCCGAGATGAGGCCCGCCCCCCACGGTGGGTACCGGTGATCGGTGTCGCGGGCTGCGCGATCCTCGCGGTGGCTTTGCCGCTGGTCTCGGTCATCATCGGTGCCGTTGTCATCGCAGCCGGTGCGGTGTTCTACAGACTTCGGAGAACCCCTGGCAGCCGCACCTCACCCCCGTCGACCAGTTGACTGGCGCAGCGTTCTTTCATCACGAAGGACCCTCTCGGCCCAACTCCGCAAACGATTCACGATCTTCGGCCAGTGTCTGCTCGCCCGCCTTCGTTGCACCGTAGACCCGCCGTGTAGGACCGTCCACGACCCGTGATGCACATGTGGAGTCACACAGCGCCGGGCTGAAACTCCGGCACCGTCCACCCCTTGCAGTGACGAATCCGATATCGGCGTTGCACCTTACCGGCAGAAGTCGCCCGTCCCAGGCAGCTGTCCAGCCGCCGCGCACCTTTGGGATCGCGAAGCTAGGCCAACAACTGGACGCACCTGTGGCACTCTCAGTTGAGGGTGGCGATGGTGGTGGCGATCGAATGGGCCTAGCGGGCGTAGGTGGCTGCGGCCAGTGCTGCATGGCGCGCGGTCACCTGATGACTGTAGCCGAGCAGTCAGCGACGATAGGCGCTGGCGCGAGCGCGACGAGGTTGTCCAGGGCGCTGTTTCGACTGCCGCGCACGTTGATCCCGAGGCGGCGAAGGGTGTGCATGACGGTCTGCGGATGCAGGTGGCGGCCGGGTCGGTAGCCGGGGAACAGATACATGGTGTCGGCGCCGGCGGTCTGCAGGTTGGGGCGATGTTCGAGGAGTTCGTAAATCAACACGGCGAATGGCGCGGGAACGGGTGTGGGATCGGTGCCGAGGCGAATCCGCAACTCGGTGGGTGTCAGTTCCAGGTCGCCGATCTGTAGGGTAACGATCCGGCCGATCGGTTTGGGCGTAAAGGAGCATTAGCAGGCCGGCCACACGTTGGTGCAGGCTGGTGACATCTCCACGCATCAACGTCTGAATCCATTGCAGGCGTTGGTCATCGGTCAACGAGGGCGTGGTCTTGGCGTAACGGTGCTCGATCGTGACGGTGGTGTTGATCTGCATAGCGCGGCACCACACGAAGAAGGTTCGTATGAGGTGTCGGGTGGTCGGCCCGGAGTGCAGGTACTGGTCGATATCGTGCTGGGTGGCCGTCTCTGCGGTGCGTCCGTGCATGCCGTGGAGCCAGTTGAGGAACTTGATGACCTCGGTGATCTCCTGTTTCGCGTTGCGGACCGCGCCCTCACTGGATTGCCCGGGTGTGGAGTTGGCGCGGATGCGTCGCAGGTGATGCCGGGTGGCGAAGCGGTGGGTGATCGCCCACGTTTCCGGAGTATCAGCCGCGGCTTCTTTGGCGGCCAGCCACTTTTCGAACAGTGCCAGATAATGGTCACGGCGCTCAAGCAGGCCGTGCTGCTCAAGGATGGAGCGGAGGTGCTCGACTGTCTTGGAGGGCTCAAGAGCGTCGAGCGCGTCATGACTGCACGGAATCGACCCCGTCATCAACCCGGCCAGCAGTGCGCGGACGTCTTCGCTGCGCATCCAAGTCATGATGCTCTCGGGTCGTTCCGCGGTGGTGAGGGCATCGATCAACGTGCTGCGTAGTTGCTTGCGGGTGGCGCCTCGAGGTGGGGGAGCAAGCTGTTCGAGGTTCTCGCGCAGCGCACACCGGGCGCAGCGTCCGCGGCGATAGATTTCGCCTTCGTGCGTACATGTGAGGCATCGGTAGCCCGAGGGGTTGATCCCACCGCATTCGAGGCAGCAGGGGCGAGGATCATCGGCCCGTGCCCGGGCGGGCAGCACACCGTCGTGGCCGCAGATCGGGCAGATTCCGAAGGTACGCATCGCGACGTAAAAGCAGCTGTTGCAAAGCCTTTCGCCGGGCCAATGCACGCGCGGCTGTTAACGACGCCTGAAAACTGACCCCTTAGGGGTTCCGGTAGTAATCGCGCGGAAAACAACACATATGGCTGGACCAGCGGCGATGGTGTTGTGATCGGTTCGGGCTGCGGGCGGGTGCGGTAGGTGCTTGGCTTGGCTGCCGATGAGGTTGGTCGGTGTGCTGGAGGTCGGGTTTCATGGCGACGCAGGTATTCGCGGCTGAGGAGTTGGCGCGTCTGCGGGAGTTTCCAGAAGTCAGCCGCGAGGAGCTGTTCCGGTTCTTCACGCTGACGTCGGCCGATATCGCGTTCGTCGCGCCGGGGCGGGGGCGTGGTCCGGAGGATCAGCTCGGTCTGGCGGTGGCGTTGTGCACGCTGCCGTGGCTGGGGTTCGTGCCGGACAAGGTCGCCGCCGCGCCGCCGGTGGTGGTGGCACGGTTGGCGGATCAGCTGAAAGTCGATGCGTCGCAGATCCGTTCGTACGGCCGCCGGGCGCAGACCCGCACCGCGCATCTGCACCTGGTGGCCCAGTATCTGAGCTGGCAGAGCGCGGGTGCGATGGAGTTGAAAGAACTCGACGAGTTCCTGTTGGCGCGGGCGATGGAGCACGATTCCCCGACCCTGCTGTTTCGGTTGGGGTGTGAGTATCTGATCTCGGCGCGGGTGATCCGGCCCAGCCCCGACACCGTGGTCCGCCGCGTCGTGCACGCGCGTGAGCAGGCCCAACGAGAGACCTACGACCGGTTGGCGCATGAGCTGACGCCGCAACGCTGCGAGGAGTTGGACGGCTTGCTGGTCACCGATGTCTCGATCCGGATGTCTCGGTTGCGGTGGCTGTCGACGCCTCCGGTGGAGGCGTCGACAGCCGCTGTGCGCAACGAGGTCGAGAAGCTGGAGTTCGTGCGCGGTTTGGGCGCGGACACTCTTGATCTGTCGGTGTTGCCGACTGAGCGTCGCCGGTTCCTGGCCATGCTGGGCCGCCGTCTGACCGGGCAGGCGTTGGAGCGTCGCGATCCGCAGCGCCGGTATCCGATCTTGTTGACGGTGCTGGCGCAGTCGGCCGCTGATGTGCTCGATGAGGTGGTGGCGTTGTTCGATCAGGCGCTGTCGGGGAAGTTCAGTGCCGCGGAGAACCGGATGCGCGAGCAACTGGCCGACCGGGCGAAGACCGGGGAGGACCGGCAAGCGCTGCTGGATGACCTCCTATCCATCCTCATCGACCCGCAGATCCCTGATGAGGATGTGGGCGGGTTGATCCGGGGCGGAAGCATCGGGTTGGAGCGGTTGCGTGCGGCGATTGCGCAGGCCCAGCCGCGGTTGCCGCGTGATCACGGGCATCTGGCCGCTCTCGATAGTTCGTATTCGTATCTGAGGAAGTTCACTCCGGCGGTGTTGTCGGCGGTCCGGTTCTCCGGTGGTACGGCGGCGACGGAGTTGCTGATCGCGGTGGACATGCTGCGCGAACTCAACGCGACCGGTCGCCGCAAGGTGTTCGACGACGCACCGGCGGGGTTCGTGCCGACCAAGTGGCGCGGTTATCTCGAGGAGGCCCGCAAGACCGGCAATACCGTTGCCTATCGTCACTTTTGGGAGCTGTGCGTGCTGCTCGGGTTGCGGGACGGGCTGCGTACCGGGGACGTGTTCGTGCCCGGATCACGCCGCTACGCCGACCCGGCCGCCTACCTGCTCACCCCGACCCAATGGGAGCCGCAGCGAGCCGAATTCTGCCGCCTGGTCGACAAACCCGCCGACCCGGCCGCCGCGTTGGCCGCGCTCACCGACGAGTGGTTGACGGCGGTCGGTGAGCTGGAGCAGATGCTCGCCGCCGGTGACGGGCCGGTGCGCTTGGACGAGACCGGTGATCTGGTGATCTCCCCGCTGAGCGCCGAGGACATTCCGACCGAGGCCATCGAGTTGAAGGCCGAGCTGACCGAGATGCTGCCGTTCGCGCCGATCGTGTCGGTGCTGATCGAGATGGACAAGCGCACCGGCTACCTGGATTGTTTCACCCACGCGGGCGGCAAGCAGACGCGGAGCCCGGAGTTGAAACGCAATCTGATCGCGGTGCTGCTGGCGTACTCGACGAACCTCGGTCTCACCAATATGGCTGCGGCGTCGGGGATCTCCTACGACATTCTGTCCTGGACCGCGGAGTGGTATGTGCGGGAGGAGACGCTGCGCGCGGCGAACCTGGCGATCATCGGCTACCACCAGAGACTGCCACTGACCACGGTGTTCGGCACCGGCACACTCTCGTCATCGGACGGGCAGAGGTTCCCGACGCGCGGCAAATCGGTCACCGCCCGTGCGGTGAATCACTTCTTCGCCGAGGAGGGCCTGTCGACCTATACCCACGTCACCGATCAGCACACCACCTACGGCACCAAGGTCATCGTTACCACCCGCCGCGAAGCCCACTACGTCCTGGACGAAATCCTCGGCAACGCAACGGATCTGCCAGTCACCGAGCATGCGACCGATACTCACGGGGTCACCCTGGTGAACTTCGCGCTGTTCGATCTGCTGGGGATGCAGCTGTCCCCGCGTATCCGGGATCTGGGCAAGATCACCCTGTACCGGCCGGTGCCGCGCGCCGAGGCCGACACCCTGTTCCCGCACGCCGGCGCTCTGCTGACACGGAAGTTGAACCTGGACCTGATCGCCGAGCATTACGACGACCTGCTGCGGCTGGCCGGATCGCTGAAGTTCGGGCACGCCACCGCCTCGCTGCTGGTCGGCAAGCTCTCGGCGTCGGGAAGACAGAACGCCCTCGCCGCAGCATTGAAAGAGTACGGGGCGATGCGCCGCACCATCTATGCCTGCCGGTATCTGACCGACCCTGACTACCGGCGCAAGATCTCGCGCCAGCTCAACAAGGGCGAATCCATCCACGCCCTCAAACGTGGCCTCCTCTATGCCCACGAAGGAGCCTTCCGCGCCCGTCACTTGGAAGCCCAGACCGAGCAGGCATGGTGTCTGACCCTGGTCACCAACGCCCTCATCACCTGGACCACCGAGTATTACGGGCTGGCGGTCGAGCAGATGCGCCGGGCTGGGCGGCGCATCGACGAGGAGGTCTTGGCCCACATCTCGCCCGCGCACAGCGCCAACATCAACTTCTTCGGCGCGATCGAGGTCGACATCGACGCCGAGTTGGCTCAGCTCGGACCCACCGGCTACCGGCCGTTGCGGGTCCGCGACACCCTGTTCTGAATCCGAACCGACCGCGCGCCGGGGTGCGCAGACGAGGCGATCGGGCAGCGTGGCAGGGCTTTTGCCGACTACCCGCGGTGGGCGGTGAGGAAGTCGTCGACCAGGCGCGCGCAGTCGTCGTGATCGATGCTGTACAGCCCGGTCAGGCGGGCGAAGACGATCGGGCCCAGGAGTTGGATGATGGCGAAGCTGGTGTCGAGGTCGCCGAGGTGGGCGCGGGCCTCAGGGCTGGTGAGGATGTGGTCGAACGGTTCGCGGTAGCGGCGGATGACCTGGGCGCGCAGGGAGGTGACCGCGCCCGAGTCAGGGGGTGCGCCGGGGTCGGGGGTAATGGATCCCATGGCCAGCCAGGACAGGGTGGTCAGCTGGAGGGGAGCGTTCTCGATCAGGTCGGCTTGGGCGGTGAGCAACGCGATCAACTGCTCGCGCACGGGCCCGTCGTCGGGTGGGGTGTCCACGCGTGGGAGTAGGCGTTCGAAGGTGGCCGCGAGCAGGTGGGTGCTGCTGCCGAAGTGCCGGTAGAGGGTGGTGCGCGCGACTTTCGAGGTGCGGGTGACCGCGCCCGTCCCGGGCTTCTTCGGCGAGGTCGATGCTGAACATGCGGTTGCCCAGGTCCGCGCCTTGCAGGGCGAGGATACGGAGGATCCAGCCGTCGCTGGAACACGGCCGTGTGTTAGGAACGCGTTTCGAGTAGCACGGTTCTGACGATCGGGTAGCGCGAGTATGAGCATCCGGTAGCGGTAGCCGAGGCGATGTGCTCGTCTCGGGTTCACGCGTGGCAATTCGGCTGCGCGTGAACCCGAAACAGGAGGCACGGGTGACTGATTACCGATTGGTGATGTCACAGTTGCTGCAAGGCAGGTCGTACCGGGAGATCGAAGCGATCGCAGGATGCTCGCACCGCACGATCGCCAAAGCGAAGAAGATCTGCGGTGAACGGGAGCTGACCACCGAGGACCAGATCGAGGCGTTGACCGCCGAGGAGATCGACGCCTTGTTCACCGATGGGCGAAAGAACGCCTCAATCGATTTCGTGATGTTCGATGTCGCCGCCGCGGTGAAGAAGCGCTCAGGCAAGAAGAAGCTCCCACTGCGGGTGCTGTGGGCCAACTACCTGGAAACCGAAGGGGCGCCGGGGCAGCGGCACTACAGCTACCAGCGGTTCTGCCAGATCATCGGTGAGTACGTCGAGGTCAACGATCTGACGATGCGGATCGCGCACGTACCCGGGCACACGATGCAGGTCGACTGGGCCGGCACCACGATGGCGATCTTCGACCCGGTCACCGGCAGCAGGACCCGGGTGTCGGTGTTCGTGGCATCGCTGCCGTACTCGGGCATGGTCTTCGCCTGCGGATGCCTGGACGAGAAGGCAGCGAACTGGCTCGATGCCCACGTGCAGGCATTCGAGTACTTCGGCGGCGTCACGCAAGTGGTCGTGCCCGATAACACCTCGACCGCGTCGAACCAGATCACACGCGGGGACAGGGCCCGCGAGGTCAACCACGCCTACCGGGACTTCCTCGAGTACCACCGCACCGCCGCGGTGCCCACCAGAGCGGTGCGGCCCCGCGACAAGGGGCACGTCGAGTCCGGGGTCAAGATCGTGACGAACTGGGTGATCGGCCGACTCGCCGACCGCCGGTTCGCCAGCCTGGACGACCTGGGCGAGGCCATCAACGTCCAGGTCGATCAGATCAATGACCGCATCCCGTTCCGCGGACAGAAGATCAGCCGGCGGGAGTTGTTCGCCGAGCACGAGCAGCCACAACTGCTGGCGCTGCCCGACGCACGGTGGCAGCCGGTGACCTGGAGGAAATCCAAGGTCAACAGGGATTACCACGTCGAGATCGCGACGGTGAAGTATTCGGTGCCCCACACCTTCGCCGGTCAGCTCGTCGATGTGAAGATCACCGGCGAAACACTCGCAATCATGTGCGACGGAGAAGTCATCGCCTCCCATGCCGTCTCCGGGCGCCGGCACTCGTACGTCACCGACCCCGAGCACGTGCCCGCCCAGCATCTGCAATCCTCGGATCTGTGGTCCCGGGCGTACTTCGTGCGCCAGGCCCACAAGGTCGGTCCGTGCACCGTGGCCGCGATCAGCGACCTGCTCGACCGGCAACGCATCGAGGCCCAGGGCTACCGCTCGTGCCAGAACATCCTCGCCCTGGGGAAGAGCGACAAACAACTCCTCGAGCGGGCTTGCGGGCAACTTGTCTCCGAACAGACCCGACGGGCGATCTCCTACACCGCGGTCAAGCAACGCCTGGCGGCGCTGCGGGCCCAGGCCGCCGCACGACCGACCACCGCGGCGGAACCAGCGACTGCTGCGTCGGTAGCGCCACCGGCGGGACAGCGCGACACCACCGGGGCGCATCTGGCCGGGCCCGAGCAGTTCAGCCTTTCTGCCTTGACCGGAGCCACCGGAGCCGACTTGACGGATGAGGGAGGGGCCAAGTGATCGATCGTCACCTCACCGACGCGGACATGCCGTTGTTCACGCAGCTGCGTATGACCGCGTTCGGGCAGACCGTCATCGAGCTGGCCAACGATCCCGCCTGCGACGAGTGGACCTTCTCCCAGAAGATCTTCCACGCGCTGGATAAGGAGATCACGGCCAGACAGGAACGTCGGACCCAGAAACTACTCAAGGCCTCCAGAACGCCAAACCCTGATGCCTGCGTAGAAGAGATCCGTTATCTGGCTGACCGCAACCTCAATCGGGAGCTAATCGCACGGCTTTCCAGCTGTCAATGGATCGAGTCGACCCGCAATCTTGTCGTGCTCGGTCAGTCCAGCGTGGGCAAGACCTATGTGGCTCTGGCACTGCTCAATGCCGCGTGCCGAAAGTACTACAGCGCGAGGTTCTTCCGGCTCGACGATCTGGCCAACCGGCTCGCCGTGTTGGAACCGACCTCGCAGCGGCGGTTGGATTTCCTGACGGATCTGCACAACTGTGACCTGCTGGTCCTGGATGACTTCCTGACGACGCCGGTGGCTGCGCACACCGCGGCCGAGTTGCTCAACATCCTGGCCGCTCGTGAAGGTCGAGGTTCGACTCTGGTGACCTCGCAGTTCGATCCGCCGGACTGGTACAAGTCGCTCCAGGACGCGGTCATCGCCGAATCGATCCTCAACCGGATCGTCGCCGGCGCCGAGATCATCGCCCTGGACGGGCCGAACATGCGCCGACATCTGGCGGACAGCCGATAGTTGGGCGCCGCGGTCGGGCAAGCTAGTATTCAGAGCGTGTCTCACGTGGATGAAGTGGGTTGTGATGCATGATGTAGTTCGTGGTTGACGAGTTGTCTATCCGGTTGGTGCCGGATGCGTTGTGGGAGATCGCCGAACCGCTGATTCCGGCCTTCGCCCCCCGACCGCAGGGTGGTGGCAGTGCGCCGGTCGACGACCGGGCGGTGTTCACCGCAATCGTGTTCGTATTGACCAGCGGCTGCGCCTGGCGGCACCTGCCGCCGTCGTTCGGGGTCAGCGTCCCGACCGCGCATCGCCGCTTCACGGCCTGGGTACGCGCGGGGGTGTTCGAGAAACTGCACCGCGAGGTGCTCGATCGACTCGGCGGCTCGGGTGAGCTGGACTGGTCGGCAGCGATCCTGGACGCCGCGAGTGTCCGGGCGAAAAGGGGGGATCTTTGACCGGGCCCAGCCCGGTCGATCGCGGCAAGAAAGGATCGAAGATCCACGTCCTGTCCGAGGCCGAGGGAATTCCGCTGGTTGTCGGCGTCTCTGCAGCGAACACCCACGACAGCACCATGCTGCGGCCGCTGGTCGAGGCCATTCCCGCGGTCAGGTCCCGTCGTGGGCCGCGACGACGCAAACCGGGTCGCCTGCGCGCCGACAAAGGTTACGACTCCGCCGCTCACCGTTGCTGGTTGCGGGAGCGCCGGATCGTCCCGCGGATCGCTCGTCGCGGCATCGAACGCAACGACCGCCTCGGCCGGCACCGATGGAAGATCGAACGCACCCTCGCCTGGCTCACCGGCTACCGCAGGCTCACAATCCGCTACGAACGCCACGCCGAGCACTTCACCGGCTTCCTGCAACTCGCCGCGGCGCTCACCTGCTTCAAGAAGCTCTCCACATGAGACATGCTCTCAATATGACTCGCTGATCACTGTGCATGTTCGAGGCTGATCCGAAGTCCACCACTTCGCGCAGCCTTTTTTATACCAGCGGCGGGACGGGTAGGTTATTCGTGCCGAAATTCGCGTGGAGAGCGACCAGTCCACCGCTTGAAGGCGTGAGAGAAGTTGGCGAGGTCGCTGTATCCGAGATCCGCAGCGATCTCACTCACCGACATCGATCGGTCGAGCAGCCGCAGCATCGCACGATCACGCAGGAATGATTCGCGCAACTCGCGAAAGGTGGTCCCCTCCTCGGACAGGCGCCGCTTGAGTGTGCTACGGGATATCGAGAGCTCGTGTGCGACCCAGTCGTTACTTCGTTTGCCGGGATCCTCCTCCAGGAGCCGTCGCACCTTCTCCGAGAAAGACGTGGTTCTGCTTCGCTGTTCGAGGGTTTGCTGCAGATCAACGATGGCGAGGCGATAGGCGACGGGATCGGAGAACCTACATACCTCGTTGAGGGTATCCGCGGGGACACGAAGGAATGACGTCGGAGCGTCGAAGTACAGGCGCCCAGCTAGGGCGTCCTCATGATTGGCCAGAAAGTTCGGCGCCGACCAGCTCAGATGGAGGGTGACGGTCGGCACATCGCCAGCGAGCATGTCAAGCAGGCGCAGGAGCGCCGACCCGCTGTACGCGACGACCAGGCAGTTCAGGGCCGGATCGCCTGTATGTGCGCTGAGCCCCACAGTAAGCCCCTCGTCTCTTGGGTGGAACTGTGGGCTGAGGGCCGTCGAGATCAAAGGCAGATAGGTGAGCAGCTCGACGATCTCGGCTACCGAACCTGCACTGACCAGAGGAAAGCTCAACGGGCCAAAGGACGTCAACTGAGCCTGCTCGGCGAACGCGAAGCCGAGCGTAGTTGCCTGGTCGACATCGAGTGCGGGGTACACCTCGCGAAACCACCGTATCGGGGCCTGGATGTTCCGCTGGATCAACGTCGTCTCGTCGATTCCTTCGCGAGCCATGATGTTGCGAAGCCGCGCGACAGCGTCTGAGTCGAGTGCTTGGCTCTCGAGCAATTGCGCGAACATGAGTGGAGGCACACCCTCGTCGTTGAGGTTCACCCTGGTCCCCTTTGAGCCGAATTCACAAGTTTCTGACTCTGCCGAACATAGCCGCCGCGCTCGTCTTCGACAACACTTTGACCAAGTTCACATTGAGGACGACGTATCCAGGAGTTGGCTATGGCAGTTGTCACCTTTGTCTCCCACGATGGCCAGAAGCACGAGGCGCCCATCGAGGAAGGGCAGTCGCTGATGCAGGTCGCGACCAACAACGCGGTGCCCGGCATCGACGGCGACTGCGGAGGCGAAGCCGCGTGCGGTACCTGTCATGTGATCGTCGATCCGCAATGGTCCGAGCAGGTCGGCCTCTCGGGTCCCGAGGAGGAGGAGATGCTCGCGATGAACCCCGAGCGCCAGCCGACCTCCCGGCTGTCCTGCCAGATGGCGGCGTCGGCGGCGTGGGACGGCTTGATCGTCGAACTACCCGAATTCCAGATGTGACGGCGAGAAACGGTTAAGACCTGATGAAGATTCCTGAAGCAATCACCGCCAAGGTTCAGTCGACCATCCCGATGGATCTGCAGATCCAGGGCGCGCATCTGTATGACAAGACCCGGCGATGGGTGACCGGGACGAACGGAGAGAAGCTCTTCGTCGAGAGTCCTATCCCGCCGGTCGAGGACGTCGAGCTCGCCGACATCGACCTCAGCAACCCTTTTCTCTATCGCCAGGGGCGCTGGCAGTCCTACTTCGAGCGCTTGCGCAACGAGGCGCCGGTCCACTACCAGCCCAACAGTGCGTTCGGTCCGTTCTGGTCTGTCACGCGGCATGCCGACATCGTGGCCGTGGACAAGAACCACGAGCTCTTCTCCGCCGAGCCGTTCATTGTCATCGGGGCCCCGCCTCGTTTCCTTGATATCGCGATGTTCATCGCGATGGATCCGCCACGCCACGACGCGCAGCGGGCCGCTGTCCAAGGCGTTGTTGCGCCGAAGAACCTGCGTGAGATGGAGGGGCTGATTCGATCGCGTGTGCAGGAGGTGCTGGACGACCTGCCCGTGGATCAGCCGTTCGACTGGGTGCAGAACGTCTCGATCGAGTTGACCGCTCGGATGCTTGCCACCCTTCTGGACTTCCCGTACGAGCAGCGTCGCAAGCTCGTCTACTGGTCAGATCTCGCGACGTCGCTGGAGCAAGCCAACGGCGGGCCCTCGGACAACGACGAGGTGTTCCCCGGCATGCGCGACATGGCGCGAGGTCTCAGCGCTCTCTGGCACGACAAGGCAGCGCGGATGGCTGCCGGGGAGGAACCCGGCTTCGATCTGATCACCATGTTGCAGAGCAACGAGAACACCAAGGACCTGATCGACCGCCCGATGGAATTCTTGGGCAACCTCGTGCTGCTGATCGTCGGAGGCAACGACACGACCCGCAACTCGATGAGCGGCGGTGTTCTTGCGCTGAACCGCTTCCCCGATCAGTTCGAGAAGCTGAAGGCAAACCCCGACCTGATCCCCAACATGGGCTCGGAGATCATCCGGTGGCAAACCCCGCTGGCTTATATGCGCCGGGTCGCCAAGGCCGACACCATTCTGAACGGGCAGTTCATCCGCAAGGGCGACAAAGTAGTGATGTGGTACGCCTCGGGCAACCGCGACGAGCGCGTGTTCGAACGGCCCGATGAGTTCATCATCGACCGGGCCAACGCCCGCAACCACATCTCCTTCGGCTTCGGCGTCCATCGTTGTATGGGCAACCGGCTGGCCGAGCTCCAGCTGCGGATCCTGTGGGAGGAGTTGCTTCCCCGTTTCGACAATATCGAGGTCGTCGGCGAGCCAGAGTACGTGCAGTCCAATTTCGTGAGGGGCATCAGCAAGATGATGGTCCGCCTCACCCCGAAATCCAGCGCATGACCTCGCAGCGGGCCCTCATCGTCGGGGCCGGCCATGCCGGGGCCCAACTCGCGGCCAGTCTGCGCCAGGAAGGGTGGACCGGTGAGATCGTCCTCATCGGCGAGGAGTCGGCGCTGCCCTATCAACGCCCGCCGCTGTCGAAGGGTTACCTGGCGGGGAAGAGCACGCTCGACGAACTCGCGATCCGCAGCGCCAAATTCTACACCGAGCAGGGGATCCAACTCCTGAATGCGAAGGTGGAGGCGATCGACCGCTCGGCTGGTCATCTCGTGTTGAGCACCGGCGACGCGCTGCCCTACGACAAGCTCGCGCTGTGCACTGGGGCCCGCCCTCGACGGCTTTCCATCCCGGGGGCCGACCTGGTCGGCGTCTACTACCTACGCACCGCTGCGGACGTCGAGATGATCCGAGAGGCCACCAGCCCCGGGTGTCGGGCTGTGATCATCGGCGGCGGCTACATCGGACTGGAGACGGCCGCCTCATTGCGTGCGCTCGGTCTGGAGGTCACTGTACTCGAGGCGACCGAGCGCGTCCTCGAACGGGTCACCGCCCCCGCTGTATCGGCGTTCTTCGACCGGATCCACCGGGAGGAGGGCGTGAACATCCGGACGGGCGCGCTGGTCGAAGCTCTATCAGGTGACGGCAGGGTCCGCGAGGTGTTCCTGTCCAGTGGCGAATCAATTCCCACCGACCTCGTCATTGTCGGTATCGGCGTTGAGCCGAACACCGAGCTCGCCGCCGCCGCGGGTCTGGTCGTCGACAACGGCGTCGTGATCGACGACCAGACCCGGACCAGCGACCCCGACATCGTGGCGGCTGGGGACTGCGCCAGCCATGACATGGCCCGTTACGGCCGTCGCATACGCCTGGAGTCCGTGCCGAGTGCGGGTGAGCAGGCCAAGGTGGCGGCCGCGACCGTCTGCGGCAAGTCCAAGATGATCGCGGCGCTTCCATGGTTCTGGTCGGATCAATACGATCTCAAGCTCCAGATCGCCGGTCTCAACACCGGGTACGACGAAGTCGTCCTCAGCGGCGACCCGACCCGGGACCGCGACTTCACCTGCTTCTACCTGCGTGCGGGCGAGCTCATCGCCGCCGACTGCATCAACCGGCCCCGTCACTTCATGTTCAGCAAGCGGGTCATCACGCAGCGACTCCCCATTGGCCGGACCGAACTGGTGCTCGCAGGCTCTGTCTGAGGTGATCGGTCCCTTGGCGGCGATGGTACGACAACAGCGAGTACGGGCCCACATTTCGGAAAGGAACGTCAGTGACGAACATCATCCAGCTCCCGCTGGCGAAGGGTCGTGAGCGGCTCTCGTCGGTATTCCTGGCACCATTGCCGAGTCGGGCCGACGCGACCCTGCTAGGGGTCAGCGACCAGTGGCCTGTTCGTGAGCTCGCCCCGCCCCCGGCGGGGTCGGGGCTCGAGCCCGTCCGAGGGACCGCGGGCATGCCTCTGCTCGGTCACACCCTGGACTACATCAGGTTCGGCTCCAACTTCACCCGGGCCAGGTACCAACGCTTCGGACCGGTCTGGTGGATGGGCGCCTTCGGCACGAGAATCGTGATGGTGGCGGGCGCGGATGCCACACAGGAGGCGCTGACGACCAAGGCGAAGTCGTTCTCCCAGGACGGGTGGACCTATCTCATCGATGCTTTCTTTCACCGGGGCCTGATGCTGATGAGCTTCGACGAGCACAGGATGCATCGGCGGATCATGCAGGAGGCGTTCACCCGCGACCGGCTCGCCGGCTACGTCGACCAGCTCGGCCCGACGCTGGAGACCAGCATCCGCAGGTGGACAGCGGGCCGGTCCACGCGCATCTACCCACTGTTGAAGGCCCTGACTCTCGACGTCGCAACGGAGGTCTTCATGGCAGGTCGGGGAGGGAGCGAGGACACTGACGCCATCAACGACGCCTTCGTGGCCACCGTGCGCGCAGCCAGCTCGATCATCCGTTTCCCGCTGCCGGGGACTCGGTGGCGCGCCGGAGTCCATGGGCGCACGCTCCTGGAGGACTACTTCACCCGGCATCTGCCGACGGCTCGAAGTGCCCAGGGAGACGACCTCTTTGCGGGGCTGTGCCATGCGCGCACGGCCGACGGTGAGGCGTTCACTGATGAGGACGTCGTCAACCACATGATCTTCTTGATGATGGCGGCCCACGATACCTCGACCATCACCACCACCGCTGCCGCCTACTTCCTCGCCAAGCACCCAGCCTGGCAGGAACGGGCTCGGGCCGAGTCCGACCGACTCGGTGAACGCCGCCCCGACATCGACGACCTGGACTCGATGGCGACTCTCGACCTGGTGATCAAGGAGACGCTGCGCCTCGTGGCGCCCGTGCCGATCGTGATGCGCAAGACGATCGAGAACGTGGAGATTGCCGGACGCCACATCCCGGCGGACACCCTGGTGGCCGTGGCTCCTGCGGTGAACCACTTCGACGAGTCGTGCTGGACCGAGCCCGACACCTTCGACCCCGACCGTTTCAGCGAGCCGCGCCATGAGGACCAGAATCACCGTTTCGGGTGGATCCCCTTCGGCGGAGGAGTGCACAAGTGCATTGGTCTGCACTTCGGCACCCTCGAGGTCAAGGCGATCCTGCACCACATGCTGCGCACTTACACCTGGTCGGTCCCCGACCAGTATGAAGTGAGATGGGACAACACCTCGCTCCCCATTCCTGTCGACGGGTTGCCGATCACCCTGGAGCGCAGATGAATCCGGCACCGGTGGCGTTCTTGGGGGCGACCGACTTCCTCGACATCGAGCACGAGTCCGTCCGGGCATTCACCGCCGCCGCGGTTGGGGATGCGAGCACCGACCGGGACAAGGCCAATCGCCTCTTCACCGCCGTCCGTGACCAGATCTGGTACGACCCCTACACGGTGTCGGACAATCCCGCCCACTATCGAGCCAGCTTCGTCCTCGAGTCCGGGCGCGCCTATTGCGTCCCGAAGGCGGTGCTCTTGACCGCGGTGTGCCGAGCGGCAGGGATTCCGGCGCTGCTGGGTTTCGCTGACGTCCGCAATCACCTGCAGACCGAAGCGCTGCGAGCGCTCATGGGCGGCACAGACCTGTTCGTCTATCACGGCTACAGCCGTCTCTACATCGACGGCCGGTGGTTGAAGGCGACGCCTGCGTTCAACACCGAGTTGTGTGCGCGTTTCGGTGTGCCGCCGGTGGATTTCGACGGTGATCGCGACGCACTCCTGCACGCCTTCACCGCCGACGGAGCCCAGCATATGGAGTACGTCCGCGAGCGCGGCATCTTCGACGATCTGCCTTTGAACGCGATCCTGACCGAGCTTCGGCATACCTATGGACCGTTGATGTTCAAGCGCGCTGACGTGATCGCTGACGCTTTCACCGACACACCCACCAGCCGCACCCAGCCCGACGGGATCTCCGGTGGGTTCCACTCACCCCTGGAGGACCGATGAGCACGGCGACCGCAGCGGACGCCTTGGACGTGTGCAACCCAGCCGATGGCCGGCTGATCGCAACCGTCCCTGTGGATGATCGCGAGACCGTGAACGGTGTCGCGGCTGACCTCCGCTGCGCCCAGGTCGGGTGGGTCGAGGCTGGCCCGCGGCAACGCGCCAGATGGTTGCATCGCTGGCGGGACTGGATCCTGGCTCACACCGACGAGCTCACCGATCTGCTGCAAGCCGAAACGGGCAAGGTGCGCCCAGATGCCCTCGTGGAGACGACCGCGTCGTGCGAATTCATCACCTACTACGCTGACAACGCCGAGAGGTTTCTCGCTGGCGAGCAGGTCAGGTCCTCGAGTCTGTTGAGTCTGCCGAAGCGGCTGTCCAAGACCTACCACCCATATCCGGTTGTCGGGCTCATCACGCCCTGGAACTTCCCGATCACCCTCTTCCTCATGGATGCAGCGCCCGCGTTGGCTGCCGGATGCGCGGTCCTGGCGAAGTCCTCGGAGGAGACGCCACTGACGTGTGCGCGGGTCGTCGAGGGCTGGCACGAGATCGGCGCCCCTCCGGTCTTGGCCCATGTTGTGGGTGCCGGCGAAGCGGGTGCGTCGGTGGTGGACGCCGCTGACTTCGTGCAGTTCACCGGCTCGACAGCCACCGGGCGTGCGGTCGCGATCCGCTGCGCCGAGCACCTGAAGCCGGTGAGCCTGGAGCTGGGCGGTAAGGATCCGGCGATAGTGCTGGAGGACGCCGACCTTGCTCGTGCGGTGGAGGGGATCGCGTGGGGCGGTCTGTTCAACGCAGGGCAGGTCTGCATCTCCGTCGAGCGGGTATACGTGGTAGCTGAGATCTACGACGAGTTCGTGGCCCGGCTGACGCAGAGGGTGCGCTCCCTGGCCCAGGGTGCGGCGACAGGTGACGACGTGGGTGCGATGGTCACTGCGAGGCAGGTCGAGATCGCCGATCGCCACGTCAGCCAGGCGGTGGCGGCGGGTGCGCGGGTCCTGGCCGGCGGAACCCGGAGTGCGGTCGGGAACTACTACGCTCCGACCGTCCTGGTCGGTGTCGACCACACGATGGCTTGCATGACCGAGGAGACCTTCGGCCCCACGATCCCGGTGATGCTGGTCGCGGATGAAGACGAGGCCATCCGTCTGGCCAACGACTCGGCGTACGGCCTGTCTGCGACGGTGTGGACCCGCGACCACGCTCGGGCACAGCGCATTGCGAAACGCCTGGACGCGGGTGCGGTCAACATCAACGACGTCTTCAGCAACCTCTTCGCCACCACACTGCCGCACAGTGGATGGAAGGCATCGGGTATCGGTGCGCGGCTCGGCGGTGCCTACGGGCTGCACAAGTACTGCCGGGTCCAGGCGGTGACCGAGCCGCGGATTCCTGTCCCGGCACGAGAACTCACGTGGTACCCGTACACCTCCCGGCGTGCGGCCATCGCCGAAAGAGTATTGCGCGCGGCAGCCGGCCGCGGCCTGTGGCAACGCCTCGGCCTGAACAAGGAGAACAGCAAGTGACGACGCACATCCCCCACACTGCCGCCAAGACTGTGGCGATCACCGGCGGAGCCCGCGGCATCGGCTACCAGACCGCGAAGGAGCTGATCCGACGAGGCCACCGCGTCGCCATCGGCGACGTCGACGAGGCACGTGCCAAAGAGGCCGCCGTCGAGCTCGGGGTGAAGGTCGTCACCCGCCTCGATGTCACCGATCCCGACTCGTTCCGCGAATTTCTCGACCTGGTCGAGGGGGGCCTCGGCCCCCTCGACGTGCTGATCAACAACGCGGGCATCATGCCCACCGGGCACGCCCACGAGGAAGCCGACGCGGTGACCCGGCGGCAGGTCGAGATCAACGTCCTGGGAGTCATCTTCGGGACCAAACTCGCCCTCCAACGGATGCTGCCGCGGCGTGCCGGGCACATCATCAACACCGCATCACTGGCCGGTGAGCTCGCCGTACCCGGTCTGGCGACCTATTGCGGCACCAAGTTCGCGGTCATCGGGTTCACTGAGGCAGCACGACAGGAATACCGCAAGTCCGGGGTCCAGCTGTCCACGGTCCGGCCTACGTTCACCAACACCGAGCTCGTCGCTGGGACGGCTGGGGCCAAAGGACTGCGCAACGCCGAGCCCGAGGAGATCGCTCGAGCGACAGCCGATCTGATCGAGAATCCGCGTTCTTTCGTGCGTGTCACCCGCCTCGCCGGCGGCATGGTCGCCGCGATGAAGTTCGTCCCCGGTCGGTTGGCTACCTGGCTCGGATCGGCCCTGGGCACGGACTCGGTGTTCCTCGACGACGTCGACATGAGGATACGCCAGGCCTACCTGGACAGAATCCGGAGCAACTGATCCAGTCTTCGAACCCCGTCGTGCGCCGATCCACCGAAGAGGAACTCCTATGCCCCGCAGAACCCTGATCAAGGACTACCCGCATCGGATGGCGGGGCATTGCGGCTCTGGCGCGATGCGCGATCTTCTGCACTGGCATGGTCTGGGGTGGGATGGACCGCCCGACGAAGGTCTGGTGTTCGCGCTCGGTGGCGCGGTGGGGCTATCCTACCTCCGGTCGAGCGACCTCGTCCCACCGCTGTACCTGGTGGGACGAGGTGCCGACTTCGAAGTCGATCTACCCCGCCGACTCGGCGGACAGGTCCACGTTCTCACGACCGACGATCCTCGCGAGGGATGGTCATGGGTTCTCGACGAGATCGAAGCAGGCAGACCCAGTCTGGTGTGGGGCGACATCGGTGAGTTGCCGTACCTGCGGGTCCAGTTGCGGATGAGTCGCCACGATATCGTCGTGATCGGTCACGACGAGGCCGAGGGGATCGCTTTTGTCGTGGACAATGACCGCGCCGAGGTGCAGGAGGTCCCGCTCGATGCGCTGGCTCGGGCGCGGTCCTCGAAGTCTTTCCCGGAACCGACGCGCCACTGCACCTACCGCATCATCTGGCCGGACGCGCTGCCAGACGTGGCGGAAGTAGCGGCAGAGGCATTTCGCCAGTCCGCGGCCAGTATGCGCCGCCCGTCGCAGCCCGGGATCGTCGATCTCACGACAGCGGCGGCCGGGGCCGAGGGCCTAGCTGCGGTCGTACAGCTGGCGGCCGACGTTCGGACCTGGGCCGATCTTCCGATAGACGACCTCGAGATCCTCCTGTTCAGCCTGAGCGCTTTTATCGAGAAGGCAGGTACCGGCGGCGGGCTGTTCCGCCGATTGCTCGCCGATGGCTGCGCGGATGTCGCACGCCTGACCGGCGACTTCGCCACCGCTCAACTCGCCGTCTCCGCCAGCCGTTGTGCGCAGGCATGGACCGAGACTGCACGTGCCGGTATCCGGCGCGACGTTGATGTGCGAGCGCGCGCGGCCGGGATGTCTTTGGCGGCTAGCCGGCTGCCAGAGCTGGAGTTGGACCTGGTCGAGTCCCTGGAGTCTGCTTCAAGCTCGCTTATGGCTGCAGATCGCTGACAGCCCCACTTTTCCCCGGACGCTCGGTCTCCGGATCGCTGTGTTCGAAGGCAACTCTCTCAACAAGGAATGCTATGCAGAGCACGATGATGAACGTCCCGTTGACAACTGCGGCGATTCTGCGCCACGGCTCGAGTGTGCATGGCTCGGCAACCGTGCGGACCTTGCAGCCCGACGGGAGCGTGAAGGTCGCCTCGTTCGCCGAGATCGGACGGCGGTCCGCCCAGTTGGCCAACGCGTTGCGCGGTTGCGGGATCACAGGCGATGAGCGCGTCGCAACCTTTATGTGGAACAACCAGGAACATGTGGAAGCCTACTGTGCGGTGCCCTCGATGGGCGCGGTACTGCACACTCTCAATCTACGCCTCGCCTCAGATCAACTCGTCTACATAGGCAACCACGCCGAGGACCGGGTCGTGATTCTCGACGGAAGCCTGGTCCCGCTGCTGGCCCCCGTGCTGCCGCACATCACCAGTGTGCACACCGTCGTCGTGACCGGGGGGGGGTGGACCTCACCCCGCTGCACCGTGACGGGCTCACAGTCGTGGGTTACGAGGAGTTCATCTCCGCTCAGCCCGAGACGTTCGACTGGCCTGACCTCGATGAGCAGTCAGCAGCCGCCATGTGTTACACCTCCGGTACCACCGGGACCCCCAAAGGCGTCGCCTACAGCCACCGGTCGACCTACCTGCATTCGATGGCGGCCTGCGCCGCCGACGGACTGCGAGTCGGCTGCGATGACCGGATCCTCGCTATTGTGCCGATGTTCCATGCCAACGCCTGGGGACTGGTCTATGCCGCCCTCATGGCAGGTGCCGACCTTCTCATGCCTGACCGGTTCCTGCAGGCCGAGCCGCTGGTACGGCTCATCGATGCCCAGAAGCCAACCGTCGCAGGCGCGGTCCCGACGATCTGGAACGACGTGCTGAACTTCGTGGAGGCCAACCCCAGCTACGACATCTCCTCTCTCGGCCTGGTTGCCTGCGGTGGCTCCGCCGTGCCCGTTCACCTGATGGAGATCTTCGAGGAGAAGTACGGCGTACAGGTTGTCCAGGCGTGGGGAATGACCGAGACCTCGCCGCTGGCCACCGTCGCGCGTCCGCCGGCATCGCTCGACACGCAGGAGCGGTGGCGCCTGCGAGCCACTCAAGGCCGTCCGGTTCCAGGTGTGGAATTGAGGATCGTCGGCGACGCGGGCAATGAGCTCCCGCACGACGGCGAAGCCGTCGGCGAGCTGCAGGTGCGCGGACCTTGGATCACCGGCTCGTACATCGGCGAAGAGGATGACGGGGAGAAGTTTCAGGACGGTTGGTTGCGCACCGGCGACGTCGGTCGGATCGATGAACGCAGTTTCGTCACGCTGACCGACCGCACAAAGGACGTGATCAAGTCTGGCGGGGAGTGGATCTCCTCGGTCGAGCTCGAACTGCTGCTCGCCGGACACCCCGATGTGCTCGAGGCATCTGTGATCGGGGTGCCGGACGAGAAGTGGCAGGAACGTCCCCTCGCGGTGATCGTCGTACGTGACGGGCGCGAGCCCACACCTGCCCATCTGCGTGACTTCCTCGTTGGCAAGGTCGCCAAATGGTGGCTGCCCGAGCGTTGGTGCTTCGTCTCCGAGGTGCCCAAGACCTCGGTCGGCAAGTTCGACAAGAAGCGCCTGCGCTCCCTGCATGCCGAAGGAGAGCTTGCCGTCGTCGAAATCTAGGAATCCTCTCTAGATCATCGAGCACGGGTCCCTGCTCACATCGTGGGGTTAGGATCCGCGGCGGACAGTCCGACTTCGAGTACCTTGCCCGGCCTTAGTGGTCACGCCTCTCTTCAGTCACGCCGCGAACGCAGACCGGGTGGTGCGACATACCCCACGCTGAGTCAGCCGAGAACCTCGCAGGCCAAACCTCGACTGCCGCGCGATCACGGCCACTTGGCGGCCCTGGATACTTCCTGCTGGTACCTGCGAAAATTCCCTCCTGCAGTGCTGGCGGCGGTCCGGTTCGACCATCGCAAGGTGTGGGCGATGTGCCGTTGCGACGGGCACCCGGTGTCGCAGGCGACCGTGCTGCGGTGCCTGCGAGACGAGGGTCTGCTGCCGCCAGCCGCAAGGCTGCGTTCGCCGCCGAGCCCACCGGCCCGAATCAGGTGTAGCGTTTGGACTTCAGTGAGTTCGAGACCACCGCTGGCGGGACGTGGCGTATCGCGGATTGCCGGGACTACTGGAGCAAATACGAGCATCCCTGGCATGTGTCGCCGACGGCGAACCAGCACGAACGCGATCACCGCGATCGAGCGCGCTTTGGCCGACTACGAGCAGTCGTACGACCACCCGCTGGCCGAAACGTGCCCACGCGAGCCCGGCCGTGGTCTCGAGCCCGCGGCGACGATCGTGACCTACAACGGCGGCCCGTTCCGGTCGTTCCGCTTCGAGGCGTTCGTCACCGCACACCCCGAACTGCGCCACGTCGGTACCCGAGTCAGGTCGCCGGGCCAGAACGGCTCGCGCGAACGCGGTTTCGGGTCGCTGAAGTACGAGCGACTGTTCCTCGAGGAGATCGATGACGTCTTGGCCGTGGTGAAGCACGCTGACGCCTACCGGGTCGAGCACAACACCGTCCGGCCGCACGAAGCCATCGCTTGGAACCGGCCGATCCAGATCCACCCTGGCCTGGTCGGCCCTCGGATCCCCAACTTTCCCCGAGACCGAAAACCTGCCAACTACTTGACACGGGACACGACGACGCAGCAGCGGCCTCGTCCAGGAGTGTTCGATCAACGGCTCTGGTATCCCTCACACCCGAATTGAGCCAGAGCCGTTGACCCGACCTCCGTACGTGCGGGCTTTTGTCGGTTTTACTTGCGGGTGTTGTGGTTGTGGTGGGCGGTGAGGAAATCGTCGACCAGGCGTGCGCAGTCGTGGTGGTCGATGCTGTGCAGCCCGGTGAGGCGAGCGAAGACGATCGGGCCCAGCAGCTGGATGATGACGAAGGTGGTGTCGAGGTCGCCGAGGTGGGCGCGGGCCTCAGGGCTGGTGAGGATGTGGTCGAACGGTTCGCGGTAGCGGCGGATGACCTGGGCGCGCAGGGAGGTGACCGCGCCCGAGTCAGGGGGTGCGCCGGGGTCGGGGGTAATGGATCCCATGGCCAGCCAGGACAGGGTGGTCAGCTGGAGGGGAGCGTTCTCGATCAGGTCGGCTTGGGCGGTGAGCAACGCGATCAACTGCTCGCGCACGGGCCCGTCGTCGGGTGGGGTGTCCACGCGTGGGAGTAGGCGTTCGAAGGTGGCCGCGAGCAGGTGGGTGCTGCTGCCGAAGTGCCGGTAGAGGGTGGTGCGCGCGACTTTCGAGGTGCGGGTGACCGCGTCGATGGTGACCGCGTCGATACCGCCGGTGGCCAGCAGATGGGTGGCCGCGTCGAGCAACCGTGCCCGCGAGCGCGCCAACCGCGGATCGGCCTGATCGAGATCCGCGTCCTGCTCGCCGGTGGCGGAGTGGGGCGCGGCGGGTCCGGTGCGGGTGTCGGCCTGGTCGCGGGTGGTCATGGTCGGGAAGACCTCCAAGGAAACGGGCGGCGGTGAATGTGTCCGATTTCGACTCTATCGCAACCACTCTCGCCTGTGATACTCATGGTAGCGAAGCGATACCGATGGTTTCGTCGGGTGGGAGGTGCCGGTGAACGCACCGGAAACGACTGACGGTCACAGTGTGCTGGCGCGGGCCGAATGGTGGATGCTGACGGTGTCGTGCCTGGCGGTGGCGCTGGTCGTCGCGGCGATGGCTGCACTGTATTCGGCGTTGCCGCTGATCGCGGTCGCGACCGGGGCGACCCAATCGCAGCTGACCTGGATCGTCGACGGCTACACCCTGATCCTGGCGTGCCTGGTCCTGCCCGCCGGCGCGGTGGGTGACCGCTACGGGCGCCGCGTCGTGCTGATCGCGGGCCTGGCGGTGTTCTCCGTGGCCTCGGCGCTGCCGCTGCTCATGTCGGGGCCGGTGTGGCTGATCGCGGCCCGCGCGGCGGCGGGCGCGGGCGCGGCACTGGTGATGCCCTCGACCCTGTCGATCCTGACCGCGGGGCTGCCCGAAGCGCATCGCGGGCGCGCGGTCGGGGTGTGGGCTGGGGTCGCCGGGTCCGGTGCGGTGCTCGGGATCCTCGGCTCGGGACTGCTGCTGGCGCGGTGGTCGTGGGAATCGGTGTTCGTGGGACTGACCGTGGCCGGGGTGGTGCTGGCCGCGCTGGCGTGCACCATCGCCGAATCCCGCGAGCGGGAACACCCGCCGGTGGACTGGGTGGGCGCGGTGGCGGTGGCGATCGCGATCGCGGCGATCGTGTTCGCCTGCGTCGAGATCCCCGCGCGCGGCTGGCTCGACCCGCTCGTGACCCCCACCCTCGCGCTCGGTGTCGCCGCGGCGGTGGTGTTCGTGATCATGGAGTTGCGGGTCGCCGCGCCGCTGCTGGATGTGCGGTTGTTCGCCCGGCGGGGGTTCGGGGCCGGGTCACTGTCGGTGACCATCCAGTTCCTGGTCACCTTCGGGGTGTTCCTGCTGCTGGTGCAATACCTGCAATTGATCCTCGGGTACGGGCCGCTCGGTTCGGCGCTGGGCCTGGTGCCGATGGCGGTGCCGCTGGTGGCGATCTCGGTGATCGCGCCGTGGCTGTCGAGCCGGGTCGGGCTGCGGGCGATGACCGTCACCGGGCTGCTCGCCATCGCGACCGGACTCTTCCTGGTGAGCCGGTTGACCCTGGCCGCCGACTACCCAGACCTGTTGTGGCCGTTGCTGATCCTGAGCGCCGGGCTGGGATTGTGCACCGCCCCGGCCACCTACGCCATCGTCGCCGACACCCCCGTGGCCAAACACGGTGTCGCCGCCGCCGTCAACGACGCCGCCCGCGAGATCGGCGCGGCCATCGGAATCGCCGTATCCGGCAGCGTGCTCGCCGCCGGATACACCCACCACATCCAACCCGCCCTGCCCCAGCTGCCCGAACCCGCTCGCGGCCCGGTCGCCGACTCCCTCGCCGCCGCCCTGCAGGTCGCCGACCGCGCCGGACCCGCCGCCCAGCCACTGGCCGAATTCGCCAAGACCGCGTTCGTACACGGCAGCACCCAGGCCGCGCTCGCGCTGGCGGCCATCACCGCGGCCGGAGCACTCGCGCTGGCCATCCTCGCCCCCGGACGCACACCCCGGCCCACCCCCACCACGACCACGACCACGACCACGGTGCGCGAACCGGCATCCACACTGCAGGACCCCCACAGCTGATACTCACCGTGAAAGGGAGGTCGTCATGACGGCCTACCACACCATCCTCGTCGACACCGACGGCTCCGACCGCTCCTACCGGGTGATCGACCACGCCGCCGAACTCGCCCGCGCCAGCCACGCCCGCCTGCTCATCCTGTGCGCCCGCCACGACATCGACGCCCACACCCTCGGCCCCGACCTCGACCGGCTCGGACCCGACGCCTACCAACTCCGCGGCACCACCCCCACCGACACGATCCTGCGCACCGCCCGCCACCACGCCACCGCCCACGGCGCCACCGACATCACCACCCACATCCTGGCCCCACCCACCCTGCACGCCCTGCTGCACCTGGCCGCCACCACCGGCACCGACCTCATCGTCACCGGCCACCCCCACCGCCACCCGCTGCTGGCCCGCTGGCTACCCACCCTGCCCATCGAACTCGCCCGCCACGCCCACTGCGACATCCTCATCGTCCACGCCCCGCCCGACAATCCACCCCACCTGCCACCGAACCCCGCAGACCGGCACTCGACGACTGTCCCGTAAGCCGATCGGCCACCGGAACACCACGATCCGCGGACTGCCGCCCAGCTCGCAGGTGTTCCGTAGAGGTGTTCCGCGTACCGTCCCGCTCAACCCCCGCTATCCGGAACAATTCCGGGTATGGGTGAACCGTTCCGCGTCGGATACTGCCGTTGCTCCACCGATGAACAAGACGTCGAGATCCAAACCGACCAACTCCTCACTCTCGGCGTTCCACGCGACCGGATCTTCATCGACACCGGGTTCTCCGGCACCACCCGCCGCAACCGCACGGGCCTCGACAACGCGCTCGCCGCAGTGACCTCGGCAGCGGCGGCCGTCAGCGGGCGGCAGGTCGTGCTGACCACAACGAAATTCGACCGATTCGCCCGCAACATGGCCGAAGCCGGAGAAATCCTCACCGACCTGCGCAAGCGCGATGTCCTGTTCGGGCTCGGCAGCTCCGTCTACGACTGGAACGACCCGTTCGGCAAACTCTTCCTGCAAACCCTGGCCATGGTCGCCGAATTCGAGGCCAACCTGGGCCACCTGCGCACCCGTGAAGGCATGGCCAAGGCCCGCGCCAAGGGCCGCCTCAAGGGCAAACAGCCGAAACTGCCTCTCGCAGCACGCAAAACGATCCACCGCCGCTACCACGACCCCGGCGACGACGCCAGCCTGGCCGACCTCGCCGAGGAATACAGCGTCGGTCGCTCCACCATCCACCGCATCATCAGCAGCCCCGCCCCACCCCGCATCTGACGCAAACCAGCGCACCGCCCGAGCCGATCACGACGGCATCGTCGCTGGTCCAGCCATATGTGTTGTTTTCCGCGCGATTACTACCGGAACCCCCCTTAGCGACGGGTGAATTTTGACCCCCGTCTGAGCTAGGAGGGTGATTTCAGTGGAACAGTGGGCGGAGATCCGCCGGTTGCATCGCAGTGA
>NZ_JBSFQL010000025.1:0-91472 GCF_053588675.1 Gordonia sp. NPDC003422 | reverse complement strand
ACCCCGACCGCATCGAACCCCACCTCAACTAGACCCAACCAGCAACCACAGGAAACCCAGGAGTCACGTTCTTACACAGACATCTTGACAAGCTCAAGGAAGCGGTCAGCACCTACCTGCACGCTCTTGCCGACGGTGACGCCGAGAAGGCACTCAGCGTGGTCAAGACCCCGCCGACCACCACACTGCTGACCAACGAGGTACTCAAGCGCCAGCAGGACATCGCGAAGATCACCGACATCAAGGTGTTCGACAGCAACGGCGGCCTGGTCAAGGCGACGTACAAGTTCGGCACCAAGAACGCCGACGTCGACATCCTGGTCAGCAAGTCCGGTGGCGAGTGGCAGCTGACCAACGGTGCGCTGGAGATCAACACCACCTACCTCCGGATTCCGCAGCCGACGTTGTTCGGGGTCGATGTCTCGAACGACAGCAAGGTGTACGTCTTCCCGGGCCCGCTGGTGTGGGGTTCGAAGAACCAGTACATCGCCGTGAGCAACCCCGCCTCGGGCGATTTCCCGCTCGGACCTGAGGGCTACGTCTCGATCAGCAGTACCGAGGTCAAGGCGACGCTGAGCGAATCCGGAAAGACAGCCGTCTCGAACGCGGTCAACACCTACCTCACCAACTGCGCGGGATCGCGTCAGATGGATGCATCCATCGATAAGCCGGGTTGCGAGCAGGAGTCCTACTCGAGCGCCAAGCCCGGTACCGTCCGCTGGACCAAGCCCACCGACCTGTCGCGCCTCGATGCCAGCCTGGGTTATGACAACGACCTCAAGGTGAGGGTGTCGGGCATCGTCGAGTGGGGACTCACCTATGTGCCCACCTACGACGACGCTCCGCGCAACACGACGTCGAGCGACTACATGAGCGGCAAGGTGGACCTCACGCAGAACCCGCCGACCTACACTGCCGGGTCCTGAGTGGACAGGACCACTAAGCTGCAGCCCGCGCAACGGACGCGGTGAGGGCATGTTCGGGAGGAAGCGCCAGTAGTAGGTCGACGCCATCGAGACTGGTGCCCAGCGGGGCGCCAACGGTGGCGCCGGGTGCTCGCCGGATCATCTCGTCGGCAAATGTCTCGCGGATGAGGTCGTTGTGCGACAGCACATTTCCCATCCAGCTGATCCGTGCATCCCGCCCGGACGACCATCCGCTTCGGTGCAGTGCGGCCGACGCGGAGGTCGCCAGTTCGGCGGCGGCCCGGCGACAGATGTCGATGGCCGTCGCATCGCCGCCGCGTGCCGCGTCGTCGACCTGCGTGGCGAAGCCGGCGATGCGCGCCACCCGGTCCGGCGCCCCCTGCAGGCTCATGTACAACTCGGGCAGCGGCCCGAAGGTCTCGACCGCGCTGTCCTCGAGCGGTGAGGGTTCAGTCCGACCGTCGAACGATCGCAACGCGGCGTCGATCCCCGCCCGTCCGATCCAATACGCGCTCCCGGCATCGCCGACAAGGTGACCCCAGCCGTCGACGCGCCACGTGCCCGCCGGCCCGACGCCGAGTGCGACGACCCCGGTGCCGACCGCGCAGGTCACACCGTCGGCGAAGCGGTTCGCGGCGAGATATGCCGACACCGAGTCATGTGCAAGGACGACGGCGGTGATCCCGAGGTCCGACACCATCGCGAGTAGCGAATCCGGCCGTGCGTAATCGGGTGTCAGACCCGATACACCCGCTGCGAGTGCCGACACCGGGCCCGACGAGGGTGCCAGCACCGTTCGCGCGATGGCGGCGACCTGCTCCACGACGGGCCGATCGGTGTACACCGGCTCGGCATCATGATCGTCGTGACCGTCGGACCTGTGTACACGTACGCGCGTGCCCGTCTGCCCGGCGTCGATGATGATGCGCGAGCCTGCAGTCATGGCTCGACGCTAGCGTGTCAGGCCACCTCGCTGATCGTCTTCGGCATCGTCACGAGGGTCGCGTCGTTGGCGCGGTGGATCGGATGCAAGGACACGCGATGGCGGGCGCCGGCCTCGGCCAGCATGTGCGCCCAACCCTCGTCGCTCGTGCTGATCCCGTCGACGCCGGGCCGCGTCAGCAAACACGCCACCGACACCGATCCGTCGACGGTTGCGATCTCGCCCAATCGGTTCATCAGGAGGTCGGCGAGCCGGGCGTCGGGCGTGGCGGGCAGGTCGAGCTTGTTGGCGGCCGGAATGATCCGGCAGTCGTCGTCGACGAACACGAACCAGAGCAGGCGCTCGGAGAAACCCAGAGGTCCCATCAGAGCTCGCCAACGTTGACGAAGCTGTTCGGTGCCGTGGAACGGCTCGGTGACGGTGTCGATGTGCGGAATCGGGGTGTGTTCGGTGAATGTCATGGACAGATCCTCACGGCCCGAGGGCGCCAACCCGAGAACTCCATCCACAGGAGGCAGTCGCTGTGGAACGTCGGGTTGACCAGCGGTCGGTCGTGCGCATGCCAGACTGGTATCCGTGAACCCGTTGCGCGCCACCGCGGTGAAGATCGGATCAATTCCGTGGATGCCCACTTATCTTCCGCAGATCGTCAAGTGTGACAGCGCTTTACAGAAGCTCACCGGGCATCGTGTGGGATTGCTCGACATCGCCACCTTGCCGAACATCACCATGGAGGTCGTCGGCAGATCGAGCGGGGTCATCCGGACGACTCGTCTGCTCGCGGTACCCGACGGGGACGACTGGGTGATCGCCGGGTCGTACTTCGGTGGTCCGAAGATGCCGCAGTGGGTGTTCAACGTGCGGGCCGCCGACACCGTCGAGATCTCGAGGCACCGACGATCCTGGACCGCGGTTCCGACCGAACTCGACGGCCCCGACCGCGAACAGGCATGGCAACTGTTGCGGGCGGTATGGCCGAATTTCGACCTCTACGAGCAACGCACCGACCGGCGAATCCCGGTGTTTCGACTGCGGCCGGCGGAACACACCTGAGCGGCGTTACTCGCCGGTGAACTCGGGTGCGCGCTTCTCGAAGACTGCGGTGATGGCCTCGGTCAGATCGTTGCTCGGCAGGAATGCCGAGTTCCACGCCGCGACATAGCGCAGGCTGTCATGGACGGCGGCACTGCGCGTGTGGTCGAGCACCGCCTTGATGCCGTGCACCACCAGGGGCGGATTCGTGGCGATCTGGGCGGCGGTCTCCCGGGCGAGCGCGAGAACCGCGTCCTGGTCGTCGGCCACGTCGTTGACGAGTCCGATCTTCTCGGCGCGAGCAGCGTCGATGTCCTTGCCGGTCAGTGCCAGTTCGCGCAGGTGGCCGTCGTTGAGGATGAGCGGCAGACGCGCCAAACTGCCGACGTCGGCGACCATGCCGACCTTGACCTCACGAACGCTGAACCTGGCGTCGGCGCTGGCATACCGGATGTCAGCAGCGGCGATGAGGTCCACACCACCACCGATGCACCACCCGGAGATCGCGGCGATCACCGGCTTGCGGCAGTCGGCGACCGCGGTGATCGCGTTCTGCAGTCCGCGCAAGCTGTCGAGGAACTCGGTCCGCGGTCGCGCCTTGGCTCCGTCGGCGAGCACCGACGACAACGTGCCGCCCATGGCGACGAGGTCGAGTCCGTACGAGAAGTGTCGTCCAGAGCCGGTGAGGATGACCGCGCGGACGTCGTCGTCGGCGTCGAGCTGTCCGAACAGTTGAGGCAACTCGCTCCAGAAGTCCGGGCCCATGGCGTTGCCCTTGCCCGGCCCGGTCAGGGCGACTTCGGCGATGTGGTCGGCAACGGAGACCTCGAACGCTTTCCACGCGTGTTCACTCATGCGGCTGAGACTACCCGGCGCACTATGGCGACCTACATATGGGTGGACCGCCCGCGCGGTCGATCGAGAAGGCCTGTTACAACCGAGTGAGGTTTGGTGAGTCAGTGACGTTGGTGAGTCGGCGTGATACGGCTCGAGGCGACGAGGAGTGCCCGTATGAGCGGCTATATCCAGGAGGACATCGATCCGGAGGAGTTGCGGCACCGCACCGACACAGCGCGAGCGCTTGCCGATCGAGTTCGCGATCTCGTGTCGGCAACCGTCGTCACCGACGTCGACGACGCAGCGATCGACGACGCGCAGCGTCACATCGAGGCCGCCACCGCGATCCTGTCCGCCCGACGACTGCCCTGGTCGTTCGGGGTTCGATTCAACTCCGACTCGACCAAGCGGGCCTGGGGAAACGCGGTGGTGGGGGAGCGCAACCCGTTAGCTCCTCCGGTGGAGCTCGTTCACGAAACCGATTGCAGCTGGGCAGAATTCGCGCTAGGCCCACAGTACGAGGGGCCGGCGGGACTGGTGCACGGCGGGGTGATCGCCATGATCCTCGACCAGGTGTTGGGTTCGGCTGCCGAGCATGCCGGGTCGCCGGGCATGACCGGGACCCTGACCATCCGCTACGTTCGCGGCACGCCGCTGGGCGAGGTGCGGGTCCAGGCCAGCCTTGATCGGGTGGAGGGGGTCAAGTCGATCGTGACCGGGACTCTGAGCACCGCCGACGGGGTCTGCGCCGAGGCGGAGGGCATCTTCATACTCCCGAAATGGGCGCGCGGCAGGGTTTCCGAGCAACTCCGCAAGTCCGTGGGTGAGGGCTGACCTCACCGAATGGTCAAACGCTACGGATCAACGCGGCCCGGCCGTCATCGGAACCCTCCGGATTGCTTGCGGTGCCACATGATCGGGTCTGGATCGAGTCCGGAGACGTCGACCCCTGCGTCGTGCAGCATCCAGCGGACGAGTTGTCGTCGGTGTGCGGAAAACGTCAGCACGTGGGCGACGATCTGCGACAGCAGGAACGACTCGGGTGGTTCGCACAGGGCGTCGACGATACGGTCCTGCCATGCGCCACGGCGGTCGATGTCCCGGATCAGGGCGAGCCAGCGTGCAGCGATGTCTTCATGGAGGTCGGTGAGTGCTGCGACATCGTCACGGGTGTCGGTCGACATCGCGCTACCCTCGATACTCGACAACCACGGAGCCTTGTCGCTGACGAGGTGAAACATGACCTCGCACAGTCGTTCTTCAGGTCCGCTCCAGGCGAGCACACGATGTTCCGGCAGACGCTTGCGTCGGTACTCGGTGTCGTCGAGAGCCTTCGCTGCGTCGAGCAGTATCGCGGTGTCGTCGAGGTCGTGTCGGACCATCATCATGGTGACGTTCCCGGCACCCTCGGTCACCGCGGTGCCGTTGTCGACGTACAGCACTGTCGGGGAATGGAAGTGGATGCCGTTGGGCGCGTCGAGCCAGTGGCCGCGCTCGCCGAGTGGGGGAATGCGGCTCGGACTGTGGCCATATGCACGAGTGAAGGCGCGTGCGAAGCCGTCGACGGATTCGTAACCGGCCGCGAATGCGACATCGGTGACCGACTCTTCGCGCTGCAACCCCCATGCTGCCCGTTCGAGCAACACCCGCCGGCGCAATGCAACCGGCGATTCACCCGCGCCACGATTCACCTGGCGGCTGAAGTGAAATGACGACGAGTACGCGTCGCGCGCCATCTCGTCGAGACTGTCGTTGCCGTCGGCGAGGACAGCGTCGAGGAGCTCGCGCAGCCGGTCGTGCGGTGGTGGCGTCATGCATCGAGTATGCGACTCGAACGGCCGCGCAGGCCCGACCGTTCTTGCCCTTTCGGCCGGCGGGACTCGCCGGCACCCGCGACAAACCGGCGCCGAATGGGAGAAGGCGAGTGCTGCAGCACTCGCCTTCTCCAATTCAACTCGAGTTCTCGGGTCAACCTGTGTAGTTGCCGGTGACCAACGGAAGGTCGGCGGTGGTGCGGATCCCGGCGGGGGCGTCGATGATCGCGGGGATGGCATTCACGATCCGGCCCGCTGCTGCCACGATTGCCGCGTGATTGTGGTCGCCATGCTCGCTGGTCGGGCAGATGTCGACCCGATAATTCGGTTCGCCGACGATCTCGACGCGATAGCACCCGCCGGGTTGCGCGGGCTGCGCCCAGTCGGGGCGCAGATCCTCGCGCAAGCGGTTGACGTGTTCGATGACGATGACGGGTTTGCCGTCCACCTTGCCGATGATCTCGAACCGCACTGCGGCGCGGCTCCCCCTGGCAATCGTGCCCGCAGCGATCTCGAATTCCTCAGGAGCGGGCTCACTTTCGTGGATCTCCTCGATCTCGTCCACCTCCACCCCGAGACCGGCGGCGAGCTGGCGAATGGTGGTTCCCCACGCGAGGCCGAGGACACCCGGAAGGAACAGCATCGGAGTTTCGTCGAGCGGTTTGCCGAAACCCATCACGTCGAACATCACGGTTGCGCCGTCATACGTCGCGTAGTCGGCAATCTCCATGCACCTGATCTGCTCGATCCGCTGACACGTACTGGCGAAGGCGAAGGGAATCAGGTCGTTCGCGAAGCCCGGGTCGACGCCGGTGATGAAGATGCTCGTGTCGTTGTCGCGCGCCACCGTCTCGAGCTTGGTGATTGCCTTCTCGGGCATCACGCCCCATGGAAACTGCAACGTACCGGGGGCCGACCCGACCACATCGATACCCGCGGCGAGGAGGCGCCGCACGTCGTCGAAGGACTCGATCGGACGCGTGTCGCCCATGGCGCAGTACACAACACAGTCGGGATTCGACGCGATCACGCCGTCGAGGCCTTCGGTGGCTTGCACTCCCGTGACGGTGTCCACGCCCGCCAGGATGCCTGCGTCTTGTCCGACCTTCGTGGCGGTGGAGACGCCGACGGCGGTCAGTTCGAATCGGGGATCCGCGATGAGCTGACGCAGGGCGAGTCGACCAGCGTTGCCGGTGCCGACGAGGCCGACACGAATCGGGGTGGCGACGGACATGAAGAGGTGCCTCCTTGCACTCGTTTGACCGGAAGACCGAGGTCAGGTGTACAGCTGTCCGGACTTCTGTCCATATCAGTAGAGCACGTTTGCCCCGACTTCGGTAGAACGTGTTCTCATTTGGCTCTGACCGCTGTACTCTTGCTCGCCATGGGACGCGTAGACGACAAAGTTGCAGTGATCACCGGTGGCTCACGGGGGATGGGTGCCGAGCATGCCCGGGCGCTCGTGGCCGAAGGTGCGAAGGTGGTGATCGGCGACATCCTCGACGATGAGGGCAAAGCGCTCGCCGACGAACTCGGTGATGCGGCGCGCTATGTGCATCTCGATGTCACCTCGCCCGAGGACTGGCAGGCGGCGGTCGCGACGGCGGTCGACGACTTCGGCAAGGTCAATGTGCTCGTGAACAACGCCGGCATCGTGAACGGCTCCACCCTGCAGAAGTTCCGGCTCGACAAGTGGCGCCAGATCCTCGACGTCAACCTCACCGGAACCTTCATCGGTATCCAGACCGTCGCCGACCCGATGATTGCTGCGGGCGGCGGATCGATCATCAATGTGTCGTCGGTGGAGGGTCTGCGCGGAAGTCCTTGGGCACACGGGTATGTGGCGTCCAAGTGGGGTGTGCGCGGCCTGGCGAAGTCGGCGGCCTTGGAGCTTGCGCCACACAACATTCGGGTCAACTCGATCCACCCCGGCCTGATCCGGACGCCGATGACCGAGGGGCTGCCCGAGGACATGGTCAAGGTGCCGCTGGGGCGGGCAGCCGAGTCGAGCGAAGTGTCGACCTTCGTGGTGTTCCTCGCGAGTGACGAGTCGTCGTATGCGACGGGTGCCGAGTTCGTGATGGACGGGGGCCTCAGTGCCGATGTCCCACACAAGTGACACGAGCGGTCAAGCGCTCGTGATGATTTCGGGAAGCAGGACCGGGATCAGCCACACGTAGGCGACCATCCCGATGAGTTCCACCAGGGTCTGGGTCACCACTGCCGCGGCGGCAACCTCGAACCCGGCGGGCAGTGCGAGCGCGAGCGGCAGCACCACCAGTGAGTTGCGGGTGGCTCCCGAGAACACCACGGCCCGGGTCGATGCCACGTCGAGGCCGAAGGCGCGTGCCACGGCAATGCCCGCAAACGCCATGACGATCAGGAACGCTGCATAGATCGGCATGATCGCGACCAGATCACCGAAGTTCTCGTCGACGCGGGGAATCTGCGAACAGGTCACGACGGCGAGCACCGCCATCATGAGCGGAACCATCGTCGCCGTGGCGCCTTTCGTGAAGACCGCACCTGGACGGGCCCGCGAGGCCCACGCCTGGGTCGCCCAGGCCAACGCCAGCGGTATCACGATCAGGAGGACGAACGCCTCGACGAACGGCTCGAGTTCAACCACGTCCACCGCGTCGTGCCCCAGAAATGCGAGCAGGTAGAGCGGAGTGAGCAGCATCTGCATGATCAGGAGCAGGGGAGTCGCCGCGAGCAGGCGGCTCGCGGATCCGCCGGCCAGACCCGTGAACACGACCACATAGTCCACGCACGGGCACAGCAGCACGAGCAGCACGCCGATCTGGATGGCGAGGTCGTCGGGAAGGAATTGCGACAGTCCGAAGACGACCAGTGGTACGACGGCGAAGTTCACGACGACGATCGCGCCGAGGAATCGCTTGTCGCGCAGCAACTTTGCCAGGTCGGCAACCGGAATCTGCAGAAACGTCACGAACAGCAGTGCCGCGAGCAACGGATTGATGGCCACGTCCAGCGATTCGGTGAACCTCGGCGCCGCGAGTCCCACCAGCACCCCGACGACGATGGCCATCAGATAGAGCGGTACCTGCACACGTTCGAGTCGATCGACGAACGCGACTGATTCGGTCATGGCGCCATTGTGCGTGACGGGTGTCCCCGGCCAGGAGCGAGCCCCATCAGCCCCTGGTGAGGTGACCTGTTGTCTGGCCGTCACGCCGTGCCGAAGATCCGATCGCCTGCATCCCCGAGTCCCGGCCGGATGAAACCGTTGTCGTCGAGCCCGCGGTCGACGGCGGCGGTGTAGATGGGGATGTCCGGATGCGCACCGTGCAGGACGTCGATGCCCTCCGGGGCCGCGAGCAGGCAGACGAATTTGATCGACTTGGGTCCGTACTCGCTGATGCGATCGACGGCGGCCACCGCGGAGTGGCCGGTCGCGAGCAGGGGATCGACGATCACCACGTCACGTTCGTGCAGATCGCTGGGCATCTTGAAGTAGTACTCGACCACCACCATGGTCTTCGGGTCGCGGTACAGCCCGATATGCCCGACGCGTGCGCCCGGGACCACCGACAGCATTCCGTCGGCAATTCCGGTGCCTGCGCGCAGCACGGCGGCGAAGACCAGCTTCTTGCCGTCGATCACGCTGGCCGTGGTGGTCTCGAGAGGCGTGTCGATGGTGATCTCGTGCATGGGGATGTCGTGCAGGACGTCGTAGGCCATGAGCATGGAGATCTCGTTGAGCAGACGTCGGAAGTCGTTGGTGGAAGTCTCTTTTCGTCGCATCAGTGTCAGCTTGTGCTGTACGAGAGGATGATCGATGACGGTCACGCTGCCCATTGCGTCCTTCCTCGGCGTCGCTGCCAAGTGGGTGGTCGACTCGATGGTCATGTCAGAAGACCGTCCCGTCGCTGATGATCGAGATCGGTGGCAGGCCGCTCCTCAGGCTCTCTGCCAGCTCACGGCCGGTCGCCCAGGTGCCGCCTTCGAGTACGCAGGCGAGCGGCATCTGCTCCGCGGTCTGGTCGAGAGCGCCGCGCACATGATCGGCGAGTTCATCGAGCAGAGCGACGGTGAGTGCACGCCACTCCACGATGAGCTCGTCGCCGACCCGCCACTGTTGTGCGGACCAGTCGTCGTCGCGCAGTCGCAGCACACCGGTGTCCAGCAGGAGACCGCCGTTGCGGTACTCCGGCAGTCCGGTGAGCGCATCGAGCCCGGTCACGTCGATGCCTGACCAGCCAATGGGTTCGAGAAGCGAATACGTGAGCCATTGGGAGAGTTTGTGGAAGGGCATCCAGCCCGCTGTGTCACCGGTGCCGCTGACCGCACGGTGGTGCCAGCAGTCGCCGAGGTGGTGGCCGTCGAGCACGTTGTCGGCCGGCCAGACGGATCCCAGTGTGTCGAGGATCGCGACCAAGATGTCATGGGCGGCAATCGTTCCGTCCATCGACGCACGGAGACGATCATAGAGCCCGGCCGGTCGCGCGGTGGTGCCGAATGTCTCGGGTTGTGCGGCCATCGCGGTCCCGAGTCGGTGAAGCAGTTCCACCCGACCTGCGAGGCCGACGAGCGGGTTGTCCGCGGTGACCTGGAAGGCGTTGCCGAGACCATCCACCGTGAGCGCTGCCAGGCCGTCGGCGTCGACCTGGTGGGGTCGACGGGGATCACCGGAGAAGAGGCCGCCGAAGAATGCATGCCAACTGGCGACGCCGAGACCTTCGGATCGCTGCAGCACGAGCCCGGTCGACGGCTCCCGAAACTGCCATTGTGCTCCTGCGCCGGCGTCGAGCAGCACACTCACGAGCGCGAGGTCGATCTGGGCTCGCGCATGATCGACCGCGTCGGTCCCGAGCGCGTCACCGACGCCGGCAAGGCGATCGATCCCACCCGCTTCGAAGTGACGCCATCGGCTGTGGAAGGGAATGTCGAGGTCGGGATACCGTTGTCGGGTTGTCGCGGCAACCAACGCGGCGGCATCGGGAATCATGTTGTCCTGCACGATGAACCACGGGGAATCGCCCTGGCGTGCGCGCTCGAGCAACTGGCCCGACCGTTGCCGAATCGCGGTCGTGGACCGCAACGTGGTGACCGCGGTCGGCAGACCGATATGGACGTCGGTGTTGACGGCCCCCATCACCCCAGCCTCCGGCCCTTGACCTTGCGCAACTCGTCGGCATCGGGGACCGGACCAGGAGTGAAGTACCCGGCCGCCATCTTCGCGTCGATCTCCACACGAGCATCGGCCGGGACCAGTTCATCGGGGATGTTGACCCGCTCGCCGACCTCGATGCCCGATCCGGTGATCGCGTCGTACTTCATGTTGCTCATCGACACGAGTCGATGGATCTTGGTGATGCCCAGCCAGTGCAGAACGTCGGGCATCAACTCCTGGAATCGCATGTCCTGCACACCCGCCACGCATTCGGTGCGCGCGAAGTACTGGTCGGCGGTGTCGCCACCCTCTTGTCGTTTCCGCGCGTTGTAGACGAGGAACTTGGTGACCTCACCCAGTGCCCGGCCCTCCTTGCGGGAGTAGGCCACCAGGCCCACGCCGCCACGCTGGGTGCCCTGGATGCACTCCTCGATGGCGTGAGTGAGATATGGACGGCATGTACAGATGTCGGAGCCGAACACGTCCGAGCCGTTGCACTCGTCATGTACCCGGGCGGTGAGTTCGACGGCGGGGTTGGCCAGGTCGCGGGGGTCGCCGAAGATGTAGATCGTCTGGCCGCCGATCGGCGGCAGGAACACCTCGAGGTCGGCTCGCGTGACGAGTTCGGGGTACATGCCGCCGGTCTCCTCGAACAGGACGCGGCGCAGTTCGGCTTCGCTGCAACCGAATCGGGCCGCGACGCCCGGGAGGTGCCACACCGGTTCGACCGCGGCCTTGGTCACGAGCGCAGCGCCGTTGTCGAGCAGCACCGTGCCATCGGGGACCAGTCGCCCCTTGCCGATGGCCTCGGTGACCTCGGGCAGAATGACATGGGCCTTGGTCACCGCGATGGTGGGCCGGATGTCGTAGCCGTCGGCGATCGCGGCGGGGAAGTACTCGGCGACGCCCGCACCCCATGGGTCGAGGCTGACGATCGCATTACCGTCACCCCACTGTGGATACGGGCCGATGAGGTCGGTGGGCGAGGTGTTGGTGAGGTCGGCGCGGTGATCGCGGGACAACGCCCCGGCGGCCACCGCGAGCGCCCGATAGACACTGTAGGAGCCGCTATGCGTGCCGATGACGTTGCGGTGTGCGCGGGTGCCGGTGGTGCCGATGATCGGACCACGCTGCGATGCGGTCGGCGCACCCCACTCGACGGCAGGGGCGTCGAATCCGCCGCTGTGCGAGGTCAGCCGAATGTGCCCGAGTGATCGGTGTTGTGAGCTCGTCATTGCGTGATCCTCACTGTGGGTGGCTGCGTTCTCCGTGCTGTACGGGGAGAAATCGCCAGCTTAATCATCGAACGCCGATCGCGCCGGATACAACGACGCCCCGCGACGTGGTCGCGGGGCGTCGTTGTCTACCAGGTGGATCAGGCGGTTGGATCAGGCGGTTGGATCAGGCGAGGTCGTAGCGGTCCAGCGTCATCACCTTGTCCCAGGCGGCGATGAAGTCCGACACGAACTTCTCCTTGGCGTCGTCCTCGGCGTACACCTCGGCGAGTGCGCGGAGTTCCGAGTTCGACCCGAACACCAGGTCGGCGCGGGTGCCGGTCCACTTCTGCTCGCCCGACGCGAGGTCGGTGCCCACGTAGGTCCCGTCATCGGCCGGCGACGGCTTCCACGAGGTGGCCATGTCGAGAATGTTGACGAAGAAGTCGTTCGTCAGCTGTCCCGGCTTGTCGGTCAGCACGCCGTGCGTCGAGGCCTGGTAATTGGCTCCCAGCACGCGAAGGCCACCGACGAGGACGGTCATCTCCGGTGCCGACAGCGTCAGCAGGTTCGCCTTGTCGACCAGGTTGTACTCCGCGGAGAGCTCATTGCCCTTGCCCTCGTAGTTGCGGAAACCGTCGTACTTGGGCTCGAGGTGAGCGAACGAGTCGGCGTCGATCGACTCCTGCGTCGAGTCGGTACGACCGGGCGTGAAAGGCACCGACACATCGAGTCCGGCGTCTCCGGCGGCCTTCTCGATGGCGGCGACACCACCGAGAACCACGAGGTCGGCAAACGACACCTTGGTGCCGCCCTCTGCGTTGAAGGAATCGGCGATGCCTTCCAGCGCCGAGATCACCTGCCGCAGTTCATCGGGCTGGTTGACCTCCCACCCGACCTGCGGCTGCAGACGGATGCGCCCGCCGTTCGCGCCACCACGGAAGTCGCTGCCGCGGAACGTCGATGCGGCGGCCCACGCCGTCGAGACCAATTGTGCGACAGTCAGTCCCGAGGCGAGGATCTGAGCCTTCAGCGAATCGATGTCCGCATCGGAGATGACCGCACCGTCCTGGGCGGGAACGTTGTCCTGCCAGACGTAGGTCTCGGTCGGCACGAGCGGACCGCGATAACGGATGGCCGGACCCATGTCGCGATGCAGCAGTTTGAACCACGCCTTGGAGAACTCCTCGGCGAGTTCTTCCGGATGGTCGAGCCAGCGCCGGGTGATCTCGCCGAACGCCGGATCGAACCGCATGGTGAGGTCAGTGGTGAGCATCGCCGGATGCGTCTTGCCATCGCCCTGCGCCATCGGCACCGAGTTCGCCCAGCCGTTGTCCTTCGGGCGCCACTGCTGGGCACCGGCCGGGCTGTGGTACATCTCCCACTCGTTGCTGTAGAGGATCTCCAGGAACGAGTTGTCCCACTTGGTGGGCGTGTGCGTCCAGGTGACCTCGAGGCCACTGGTGATGGCGTCGTTGCCGCTGCCGGTGCCCTGCGGGTTGATCCAGCCCAGACCCATCTCTTCGATTCCCGCGGCCTCGGGCTCGGGGCCGAGCAGTTCGGCGTCACCGTTGCCGTGTGTCTTGCCGAAGGTGTGGCCACCGACGATCAGCGCGGCGGTCTCGACGTCGTTCATCGCCATGCGGCCGAAGGTGTCGCGGATGTCCTGTGCGGCCGCGAGATAGTCGGCGCTGGCGTTGGGGCCCTCCGGGTTCACGTAGATGAGACCCATGGTGGTGGCAGCCAGTGGCTTCTCCAGGTTGCGCTCGCCGGAGTAGCGCAGGTTGGTGCCCAGCCACGTGGATTCGGCACCCCAGTACACCTCTTCGGGCTCCCATTCGTCGGGCCGGCCGAACGCGAATCCCTTGGTGGGCAGGCCCATGTCCTCGATCGCCACGTTGCCGGCCAGCACCAACAGGTCCGACCACGACAGTGCCTTGCCGTACTTCTTCTTCACCGGCCACAGCAGCCGTCGCGCCTTGTCCAGGCTCACGTTGTCCGGCCACGAGTTCAGCGGGGCGAAACGCTGCATTCCAGTGCCTGCGCCACCGCGGCCGTCCTCGACGCGGTAGGTACCCGCTGCGTGCCAGGACATCCGGATGAAGAAGGGGCCGTAGTGGCCGAAGTCGGCGGGCCACCAGGGCTGTGAGTCCTTCATGAGCGCCTTGAGGTCGGCCACGAGCGCGTTCGCATCGAGATTCTCGAGTTCGGCGTCGTAGTCGAAGTCGGCGTCACGCGGCCGGATGACGTCGGGATTGTGAGCGAGGATGCGCAGGTTGAGACGATCGGGCCACCACTGCTGGTTGCCACCGCCCTCGACGGGTGGCCTGATGTGCATCGGACAACCGCTTTCGCCTGCCTCCGTCTGCGCTTCTCCGATCGGGGGATGGTCGGGGGTTTCGTCAGCCATGGTTTTGACTTTCCTTTCGGGAGTTGGTGATTCGGGCTGTGATCACGGTTGTGATCCCGAAGTGTTGACGGTTACCGAACAACTGGGGCACAGGCCCCAGTAGACGACTTCGGCCTCATCGAGGACAAAGCCGTGGTCATGGGATGCGGTGAGGCAGGGTGCGTCGCCTACCGCGCAGTCCACATCGCCGATGGCGCCGCAATTGCGGCAGACGACGTGGTGATGGTTGTCGCCGACTCGTGCCTCATACCGGGCGACATGTCCCGCCGGTTGGATGCGCCGGATCAGGCCGGCAGTGGTGAGGGCACCGAGTACGTCGTAGATCGCCTGTAGCGACACGTCGGGGAGATGCGCGCGGGCGGCGCCGCAGATCGTGTCGGTGTCGGCGTGGGGGTGGTCGTGTACGGCGCCCATCACCGCGACGCGTGGTCGGGTCACGCGCAGACCTGCGGTACGCAAGAGATCCGCGTACTCGGCTGCTGAGGGCATGTCGGTCAGTATGCCATCGTTTTCTGGAGTGATTCAGGTTTTGCCGAGATTTCTTGTGATCGATCGCGATGCGCGGCCGCGTAGCGTGGAGAGCATGGCTCGCACCGTCGCAACCTCAGAAACCGTCGACCTCGCTGAACTGCTGGACTTCGTCCGACCCCGACATCGTATGCTGCTCAGCACTTTTCGCGCCGACGGAAGCCCTCAACTATCGCCGGTCTCCGGCGGCGTCGACGACGATGGGCGCCTGGTTATCGCGACCTACCCGAACCGCGCGAAGACCCGAAACGCCCAGCGCAACCCAAAGGTGAGTGTGTGCGTGCTGTCCGATGAATGGAACGGCGGGTGGGTTCAGGTCGACGGAGACGCTGAGGTTCTGCACATGCCCGACGCCGAAGACGCCCTGGTCGACTACTTCCGCAGCATCGCGGGCGAGCACTCCGACTGGGACGAGTATCGAGCGGCGATGCGACTGCAGAACAAATCGCTCATCCGGATCACCCCGACGCGCTGGGGGCCGGTGGCCACCGGCGGTTTCCCGGCCGACGTCGCCGAGCGGTTGGATGCGGCCGACGGATAATCGTGGATCTCGGGAGGACCTCCACTTTTGCCGCTGAGGCGCGACGAGCCTCGAAGCCGCTACTCGCGAGACCCTGTTTTCTGCAGCCCCGACACCACTCGGGCCGCCGCGTTTACCCAGGTCAGCGCGGCGGTCGCCGAACTCTTCGGATCAGCGACCCACCCGCCGCCTGCGGCGGCGATCGTGGAGGCGGGAAGAGGCCGTGGAGCGCGGCGCGGCGACGATGATCCACGAAAAGTAGGGAAAGAAACTCGTCCCCTATCCCTGGAGTCCTCCCCGCGAATTTTCTCGCGGACGACTCAACAAGCAGGGGCAGAAAGTAGGGGAAGAACCTTCCCCTACTTTCCGTGGTCCGGTGGCTCGCTGACGTGGCCCGTTCACCTGCCCTTCGAGGTATCCCTCGGCCGGCGCCTCGGGCACCTCAGAGAGCGGTGGGGTGGTGGACGCTTATGTGCAGGTCAGAGCGCTAGTCACCGAACTCTTCGCTCTGGCCACACCCTGTGTCGAATCGGCTCACCTGTGTGCTGCAGCACACAGATCCTCCAACAAGACACAGGGTGCCCGTCGCACCTCCGATCAAACGACGACAGGGTCGTATTTACCCAGTTCAGAGCGTTGGTCACCACACTCTTCGAGTCAGCGCAGATGGCCGGCGGCGACCGCGAGGTTCATGCGAAGGATCTCGATCGCGAGATCGGGGTCGAGCTTCGCGACGACATCGTGCTCGGTGTGGACATCGGTGTTCGCGGAATCGTCGGCCTCGATGGTGAGCACGGCGGGCAGTCCGGCGTCGATGAAGGGGACGTGATCGCTGGCGAACGGGTTGAGGGAGGTGGTGACGGCGAGGTCGGTCCACGTGGCCGCGGCCACCACGAGTTCGTCGATCAGATCTCGCGAGGGTTCGCCGCCTTCGACCATGACGCCGGGGTCCGCTGTGTTGCGCCGCGCGATCATGTCCATGTTGATGACGGCGGTTATCCGCGCGCGGTCGTGCGGGTCCAACTGCCGCACATGGTGGATGCTCCCTAACAGGCCCTGCTCCTCGCCGCCGAAAAGGATCAGACGCAGGTCGCCGGACCAGGTCTCGGTGGACAGGACCCGCGCGAGTTCGAGCACGCCCGCCGAGCCGCTCGCGTTGTCGTCGGCACCGGGAGCCGGTAGCGCAGCGCCACCTCGGTTGACGGAGTCCAGATGAGCGGTGATCAGCGTGAGTCCGCGTTCACCCGACGACGACCCCCGGCGATCGGCTATGCAGTTCACTGTGTCGCCTCCGCCGGGAATCGAGAACGGCTGGCGGGTCACGGTATACCCGAGCGAGGTGAACACATCCGCTGCGGCCGAGAGTGTCGCGGTGAACTCGGGGCGGGTCGAATGGCGGGTCGGCGGGGCGGTGAGTGTGTCGACCGTGTCTTGGTACTTCTCGCGCGACAACTGTCCCAGGAGCTGCGTGGTGAACTCGTCGCGTTCACGCGCGGTGACCACGGGGTGCGCGAGTTCGACGTCGATCCGACGACCCCTGGACTGTCGGCATGAATGCAGGACCGGTGTTGTCGGGAGCGTATCCGGGTTTCTCATGTGCTCTCTCCGACGTCGAGTTCGAGCCGTTCGGGGCTCAGGTGAACCAGACGCATGGTCCGAATGGCGCCCGAACCATCGTGGATATGCAGCTTCTCGAGGTCGGCGTCGGCCGACCACGTCGCCTCGTGCGCCTCGGGTGCGTCACCGCGCCCGAGGGCGAACTCGGTGACACTGCCGTCGTCATGGAGTTCGATGCCGCGGCGTCCGCGGGCCGCCGGGAAATCGTAACCATCCGGCCGGTAGACGCGAACGTGGTCGTGATCCTCCTCGAAGGAGTGCCACCACCGCTGGTTCAACCCGTCCATGGGTGCCTCAGGCGCCCGTCCAGAGTGCTTTGCGCGCGTCGTCCAGGCAGGCACGCATCCGTGCGACTTGGCCGGTGGTGAACATCACCATCACATCATCGTCGACATAGTCCATGTAGTCCATGAACAGATCACCGTTGGGTCCATTGGAACAGCTCAGCTTGGGAAAGGTCGGTTTGCCGGTGTTCTCCGACCCCTGGTTCGGTGTGTCATCGACCTCGTCGGTTCCGCCGCAACCGCTGCCGTCGTCGCCCCAGATGTGAAAGAGGTTCAGATAGTGGCCTACCTCGTGAGTCGCGGTGCGGCCCAGGTGAAATGGCTCCTTTGCGGTACCCAGAGTGCCGAATGCGGTGTAGGTGATGACCACGCCGTCGGTGTCGGCGGGTCCGCCGGGGAATTGCGCATAACCCAGCAGCCCGCCGGCCAGTCGGCACACCCAGATGTTGAGGTAGCGGTCGGTCGGCCATGCGTCTGCGCCGCGCGTGGCCGAAGACTTGACGGCGTCGTCTGCGGTGAAGTCCTTGCGGGTTGTCTTGGTCCGCGTGATGCCGTCCGTCGGCTTTCCGTCGGGGTCGACGGTCGCGAGTTCGAACTGCACGCGGGCGTCGGCGACGAGGTCGGCGAAGACGTCGGGAACCGTTGAGACATCCGGATTGGTGGCTCGATAGTCGAGGTTGAGGACATCGATCTGGCTGCGGATCTGTTCGTCCGAGATGTCCTCGGCCTGAATCCGGTGCACGACGTGCACGACAACCGGAATGGTGACCACCTCGGTGCTCGTGCGTTCCAGGCTCACCAGACGAATGGTCGCGTTCTCGAGTTCGGCGCGGGCGCTGCGGTAGGCCGCGGATTCGGTCAGCAATCGGCGATGGACGGCCATCGTGCCACAGTGACGTACGGGGCGTTCGGTACTGGTCATGTTCAACTCCTAACAGAGAATGAGGTTTTCTGGGCGGATCAGTTCGCGTGGTGTGCCCGTGGATTCGACGTGTTCGAGCGGATCCGCCGCGATGTAGGGCGAGAGTTCGAGTCCGGTCAGGTCTGCGATCCGACGGACGGGGACCTGGTAGGTGCGATAGGCCCCGTAGGAGAACGACTCCGGACCGGCCGCGAACTCGTCCAGCAGCGCGGCCTGGCTGAGCAGGTACGCGGTGGATGCCAACGTGTGCCTGTCGGTGACGATGGTGACCACCTTCCAGAACTGGCGGGGGAGTGACACCCCGCGGTAAGGCGGGTCGTCGGCGGCGAGCACCGGACCGGTGAGGACGCTGACCTTGAGGCCGTGAGTGGCGCTGTTGCGCAAGACGTAGTCTTCGAGGCCGAGCCACAGGGTCGAACCGGCATTGAATTCGTGGTGCTGCGGTGTGCAATTGGTGAAGTGGAACGTGTCGTCGTTGGCGGCCTTGGCGTTTGGTCCCCACGCCGGGTCGAGTCGTCGGACCAGGTGACCTCGATCGAGGTTGTTGGCGAGGTACAACTCTTTGTCGGTCTGCTCACCGGCGGGTAGCCGAGGATCGGCGATCCAGCGATCGGATTCGCGGGGCAACTCGGCGGGTTGGTTGCCGTCGATGTTGACGGCGGTGAACATCGCCATCCGGCGAACGCGGTTCATCACCACGCTGAAGTGGTGATACCGCAGTTCACTCGATGCCAACGCAGCCAGTCCGGGGCCGACGGTCGGCAACGGCGCCCGAAGTGTCGGATCGAGGAAACCGGGGTCGTAGCCGGCCCGGGTGCTGTAATCCGGATCGATGGAGATCGCTTCGGCAGCAACGCTGTTCACCGTGATGGGAGTGGGCTCGGCGACCCGGAAAGTGATCTCGAGCGGCAGGCGTATCGTCGACACTCCGTCGGGCACGTCGACGGCGAGTTCCGGCGGACGCGGTTGCCGGGCAGGTGCTGCTGCAGCGGTCGGCGCCGCCTCCGAGCGGCCGCTGCCCGCGGGACCGAGCAGAACGTCGAGCAGGGCCTGCTGTTCGGTGGTGAAGGATTGTGTGCGAAGGTAATTCAGGATGCTGCTGATCCGGACACCCTCGTTCAGGAAGCCGCCGAACTCCGATCGCTCGGGGGCGGGCACGCTGGCGTGGTGGAGCGCGACCACTTCCCATTGATCGTTGAACACCGGTGAGCCCGACGAACCCGGTTCGGTGTCGGCGCTGTAATGCACGAATCCGTCGGGGATGTCGATGAGTTTGTTCTCGCGCAGTACGATCTGCTTCTTGCGGCCACCCGGATGCTGGACGATGGTGACGTTCTCGCCGATGATCACCGTTCCCTGCGCGGCGGTCAGACGGTTGAATCCGTAGCCTTTCAGCGTGCCGCTGTCGTCGGTCACGGCCACCAGGGCGAAGTCGCGTTGACGATCTGCGACGAAGAACTTGTCAGGATTGAGTTGGTAAGTGTGCGAGGATAACTCGGTTCCGCCCGCGCCGTCCTGATAGTCGAACTCGATGAGGCTGATGCGCGCCGTTTGTGCGTCGGGCAGAACGTGATGGTTGGTGAGCAGGAGGTCTGGGGTCACCAGAAAGCCCGTACCGTATCCCTGCAGATGGCCTGAGGCCGCTCCGATCTGGACCCGGCCGATGGCGCGCGCTGCCAGTACCCCGTCATCGAGGTATCTGACACCGAGGAAGTCGGCGGTGTTGATGATGCGCTCGAGCTCGGCCGACGGTGCGGCAACCGCCGCGGCCGTTTCTTCGACGCCGAGCTCGATTGTCGGCTGCGGTTGCGCCTGAGCGGTCGGCGAGTAGTAGTCCGCGATGCGCGCCAAGCGCTTTCTGATCCGTTCCGGATCGTCGGCCTCGGCGAGGCCGTTCGACCTGGCGAGCACTTCCTCGTGCTGCCGGCGACTGGTGGATCTGTCCTGCAGGCGTCGGGCGGCAGCCGCCACCTGGAGGTCGTGTTCGGAATCGAACGCGCCCTGCGCGGACGGGGTGGGGGAGACGACGGTCATGGTGGCACCTCGGGTCGCTGAGTTGTCGCGATGCAACGAGTATCCGGCGCTCGTTGGAGCACAACATGAGTAGACGGCTACCCGAATTCCTGGCTCTGACGACCTCAGGTGCGCGTCGGGGCTGCGACGGCAAGGTAGCCGACGGTCCTATGATCGAGCCATGGTCGTCGTCGAGATCCTGCCGAAGTGTTGCTTCGTCGACGCCGGTCGGAGGTGACGATGGATCTCGACGACGCCGCGGACGAGCTCTTTGGGCTGATGCCCGCTGAATTCGTCTCGCGCCGAAACGAACTCGCCAAACAGGCGAAGGCCGACGGCGACCCCGAGTTGTCGTCGGCGATTCGCGGACTACGACGGCCAACACATTCGGCATGGGCGCTCAATCAGTGGGTGCGGTCCGACCCGGATGGGGTGGCGGCGCTGACCACGCTCGCTGCCGAACTCGCCGCGGCCCAACGACGTGGTGAGATGGCCCGGGTGCGTGAGTTGTCGCAGCAGCGACAGACTGTGGTTTCCGACAGTGCAGCCGCGGTGGCCGATCTCGCGACCGATCGCGGCCTGCCGATATCGGGTGGCGCTGTCGGTGAGGTGTCGGCGTCGTTGCGGGCAGCGATTGCCGACGAGGCGGTTGCGGCCGTGTTGACCGCCGGACGGTTCGTGACTGCGGTCGAGTACAGCGGGTTTGGTCCCGCGGGTGTCTTTCTCGTTCCCGACGCGGAACCGCCCACCGATGCCGCCTCGACTTCCTTCGAGCAAGCCGATGCGGATGAAACAGATGATCCCCGCGCAGCCGCGCGCGCCGAACTCGCCGCCGCCACCGAAGAAGCAGCACGTATCCGGGACGAACTCGAGCACGCAGGTGACACGGTGGACGAGGCCACCGAGAGCACCGATCGACTGTCGACGAAGGTCGAAGAGCTGCGAGTCCAGCTGGCGGCCGCGGACGAGGAACTGCTGTTTGCGCGTCGCAAGCAGGTCGCCGCGCGTGAGGCCTGCGAAGATGCGCAGACCCGGCTGCGGGTCGCGGAACAGCGTGTGCACACTGCGCGTCGGGATGCGGAAGCGTGAGGGAGTTCGCCGTGTCGCCGGCGAAGGGGAGCGAGGAAGCGGCGTTTCGCTCGCGATACGGCCGTGGGCGAACGTGACACCCGGCGATGTGTCGGACGTGCTGGGTGATTTCGATCGTCCATGGTGGGTGGCAGGCGGATGGGCAATCGACGCGTTCACGGGCACCGAGCGCGATCACGAAGATCTGGACCTCTGTGTATTCCGCACCGACCTGGACGCGTTGCTTGCCGCGTTGGACGGCCGATTGCACGCCTGGGCGACCGGCCTGCAGGGCAGTCTGTGGCCGGTGACGGGTGAATACCCGCTGCCCGGCGACTCGACGCAGTTGTGGTTGCGTGCCGACGCGACGTCGCCCTGGCTGCTCGATGTCCTGCTGACCCCGGACGATGATGGTCGCTGGGTCCATCGCCGTGACGGTTCGTCGGCCCCGCTCGACGAAGTGACTTGGCGGTCGGGCGAGATTCGCTACCTCGATCCGGAGATCGTGTTGATGTACAAGGCGAAGGCCAATCGTTCGAAGGATCTGTCGGACCTGCGCAGGGCGATTCCGCAGCTGGACGACCACGCCCGGAAGAGGCTGCGGGAGTTCCTCATTCACAGCCATCCGGGACACGCTTGGATCGGGCTTCTCGACTCCGCGTCGTAGGGTGGTTCGAGTGCAGTGGACCTCGGAGTCGGTGCTCGAGCAATCGAAACGGTGGCAGTCGTCTTGGCATCCGCCGGGATCCGACGTTGTCGTCGATGACCGTTGTGGCTACACCAACGACAGCGAGTCGTCGCGCCGAAGCACGAAGAAGTAGGGCTTGTCTGAACCCTTGAGATCCATGGCGCCGATCACCGCGTCGTCGGAGAGGCGGTGAAAGACATCGTTGATGGGCAACTGGTCGTAGATCATGGTCGCGGAGTCGACGCCGCGGTACCGAGTGGTTCGCAGGCGCGCCTTGGCGGATCGTGTCTGCGACAGGAGTCGGGTGGCGGCGATGGGCTTCACATAGGTGTGATTCTTGACCTGCGGCAACACTTTCGACACTCCTACACCGCTGAAGGCGAGGGCAGGGTTCATCGCCCACAATGCTTTGCCATCGCGGGTTCGGAACAGCAACGGGTGCACGGTCTCGGCGTCGACGAACTGTTTGCCCCACCAACCGCTTGCACCGAGCAATCCGTCGATGGGATGTCCGGTCGGCACCTCGGCACCGTGCCAGGTGCCGATCATGAAATCGGGTTCGACGGCGGCCGAGTCATCGAACAGTTCGGCCGCCTCAGCGAAGGTGGTCGGTACGGTCGGCATCAATTCGTGCAACTGCATGCCTTGGATCGTACGCGACATTGACACAGACTTGACCAAATGTCTCAAAGTCGACGCGACGTGCAGTGATCACTCGGCAGAGATGATGGCGATCTCGAAGACCAACGTGTCACCGGGTTGGATTCCGGCGTCTGGCGCCCCGTTCGGATAGGCGTCGGCGGGTGCCATCGCCACTGCGACGCGCGAGCCAACCTTTTGGCCGGCGATGGCCTTGCGGAAACCGGGCACCACCTCACCGAGCCCGAAGGGGGCCGGCTGTCCGCGCTGGTAGGAGCTGTCGAACGTGCGGCCGTCGCGGCCGTTGACACCCTCGTAATTGACTGTTACATAGCTGGTTTCGGACACCACCGCGCCGGATCCGGTTTCCAGTGTGTGCACCTGGGTTTCGGTCACCGCGAACGGCGCGGTGATCGTGATCTTCGGCGGCGCGGTATCGGTCGAAGCGACCACCTCGGCCGTGCCGGTCGTGCCCTGGAAAGTCCAACTGGGCGGGTCGGCGGGATCGTCAGAGCTGCATCCCGCTGCGAAGACTGCGATCACGGTGGCGATGATCGCCAGGGCGACTACTTCGGCCGACCTCGGTCGGCGCTTGGCGGTGCGGGATCTCATGCGGTGAACCGTACCCGAGCGCACCGACCGCCGATCGGTGGTGTGTTCCTCGGCGGTCCGGTGCGATTGAGGACCGCAGGTGTCCCCGATGCATGTGATGGTGGATGTATTCCGAAGCAACGAAAGGTGGCGTCATGTCCAGCGAGATCCAGGTGACGTTCGACTGCGGCGATCCAGCTGCGCTCGCCGCGTTCTGGGCCCACGTCCTCGGTTACCGGATTCAGGATCCGCCGGCCGGCCACCCGTCTTGGGACGAGTTTCTCGAGGCCGTTGGCGTGCCGGCCGAGCGGCGCAACGACGCTTCGGCGCTGGTGGACCCGGACGGCTCGGGGCCCCGAATCTTCTTCCAGCGCGTACCCGAGGGAAAGTCCGCCAAGAACCGCGTGCATCTCGACGTTCGCTCGGCGCCCGGATTGACCGGCGCCGACCGGATGGCAGCTTTGGAAGAGACTGCCGAACACCTGATCAGCCGGGGTGCGACCCGACTCGAGCGCCACGAACCGGCGCCACCGACGGCCGGCGGCCACATCGTCATGGCCGATCCCGAAGGCAACGAGTTCTGCCTGGACTGAATTCCACCCGACGGCCGAGGCACGACGGGCGCGGCCTCGTCGCAGAAACCGCACTTGTCGCCAGAAACCCCAGGTGTGGTCAGAAACCGCTGCTGCGCCTCGGGTATCTGACCAGACACGCGGTTTCTGAGATCGCGACACGCCGACGACCATTGGGGGGCACCGTACTCGTCCGATCAGTCGAGCCGCACCGACGCCGCGTCGACGAGGTCGCCGTGGTCGTCTGGTTGGTCGAACGTCACCCTGGCATCGCGTCCGTCGAGCTCAAGCGTCGCAATGGTATTGCCGAACAGCGGGCCGGCAACGTTGGTCCATCGCACGGGCAGAGGCTTTGATCCCCAGCGTCGGGCAAACGCCCGGGTTGCCTTGCCCACGCGGCTCGACCATCCATAGGTCAACACCGGTCTCACATAGGCAGGAACGTGGTTGTGGACGGGCGAACAGACGAGCTGATACACGCTCGTCTGTGTCGTCGTCGGCAGATCCACGCGCGCCGCGTAACTGTGGTGGACGTCGCCGGACAACACGGTGACGGTCGCCAGCGGATGTGCCGGGCGATCAGACGCCCCGACGATGAGCTCGGTGAGGCGCACGAACGAGTCGAAAAAGGCCGGCCAGTGCTCGAAATCTGCTGCCTGACGGATCTTTTCACCCAGACGACCGCGCCACCCGGGCCTGCCCGCGGCGAGTTCGTTGATCGTCTGCAGGTCACTGACCGCATAGGGCAACAACCACGGCAACGACGTCCCCAGCATCAGGTGATCCACATCCTCGTGTGCATCGGCGATCTGGTCTGCCAGCCAATCGAATTCACGTTCCCCGAGCATGGATCTGTGTCCATCGGTCAGAATGCGGCCGTTGCGAGAGTCGATCATGAGCAGCCGGCTTCGTCCGAGATCCCAGCGGAAGCTGAACCGCACGCCCTTGCTGCCGTCGACCTCGGCGTCGGCGCGATCGGCCAGGTCGGCGAGGACGGGCCAGCGATCACCGGTGCCCGTGACGATCGCGCGGTAATCGGGATCGTCACGGAGCGTGTCGGCGCTGAGATTGCCGATGTGCTGATACACCCAGTACGACGCCAGACCCGCACGAATCCGATCGGGCCACCATGGGATGGACGCCATCTCGGCCCGCCAGACCGCCGACGTGTTCCAGTCGTCGCGGATGTCGTGGTCGTCGAAGATCATTGCCGTGGAAATCGTCGACATGATCCAGCGGATCTCGGGATCACTCCAGGTGTGGCGGTACAGGCTCTCGTACTCCCGAAAACTCACCACTTCATCTGGCGGGCGTTTGGTGCGCACCGAACCTCGCCGCCGCCCGGCGAGGTGAGCACGGGCCTGCGGGGTCAGCTCGTCGGCGTACACCTGGTCGCCGAGGAGGATGAGGACATCCGGCCATTGGTCGACGGGCACGGTGGCAAGGCGCTTGGCGTACGAATCGAGCGCATCGGTGCCGAGCTTTTCATCGATCTTCGGTTCGCCGGTCTTCGGATAGCGACATGACCCGAAGATCACCTTCTTGCGGACGGCACCGCGCGGGCCCTGGGTACGAATGACGCTGCGCGGAAAGGTCGAATCTGCTTCCGGCCACACGACGTCGTCGTCAATGGAGACTTCGTAGTCGTAGGTCGAGTCCGGGGACAGGCCGTCGACGAGTACCAGCGCGTAATGGTGGCCCTGCACCTCGAAGGTCTGCGCACGACACCCCAACACGGTGACCTCACATGAGGTCGACGTCTGTACCCAGATCGACGCGGTGGTGTCGCCGACATGACGCAGGATGGGGCCGAGAAGAAGAGGCATCGATTCAGGGTAGGCGCTGCGGATGAGCAGTGCTGCCAAGTCGGGCGCCCCGGCGAGGCTGATGCCCTCGGCCGCCCGGTGATCGGCGCGCATGCGCGACCTCGGTGCGCGGCGGGTGGTAGGAAGGTCAGCCTGACAGGGCCTAGAGGTAGGTCCCGATCGGCACCGTCGCGGCATATCCCCGTTCACCGATCACGCTCAGCAGAGTTGCCGTGGTGACCGCTTCACCGTCGACGAGAACGGCTCGCCGAATCGCCTCGGACACATCGGCACCAGTCCGTTCGGCCGGGAACGCATCCACCACCCGCGCGACGTCGACGTCGGCCGACGGAAGGCGCCGCAACGTGGATCGCAGCATCGCCGCCACCGCCGCGTCGGTCGGCCAGCCCATCTCGACGATCGAATCGAACCGGGCGGCACGCGTCGCCGCATTGTCCAGCGACTTCGGATCGTTGGTGGTCGCGATGGTGAGCACCCGGTCTCGCTTGGTCGCGCCGTCGAGGGCCGATAGCAGCGAACCCAGACTCGAGTCGGAACCGCTGCCTCGCCGCTTGATGTGCAGATCGATGTCGTCGAGAAGCACGACGAGTGGTCCGAGATCGTCGGCAGTACGGTAGATGTCGCCGATACCGTGGGCGGTTGACGCGGGATCGGCGATGATCGCCGTGAAGGAACCGACCAACTCGCTCATGACGACACGCGCCACGGCCGTCTTGCCGACGCCGGGAGGGCCGGCGAGCATGATCCCTCGACTCGTGGCCAACCCGGCGGCCCGCAGGGTCTCATGTCGCGTGGTCACCGCAGCGACCGCGAGATCCACTTCGCGCCATACCGTTTCGGGTACGACAACATCGTCGCGGCGTGCACCCAGTTCGACGTCCTCCACGGAAAGCTGGAGACGGCCGTCGAATCCGGCGTTGAGGACACGTCCACGCAGCGGGTTGCGTGCTGTCATGCGTCGGCGGATCTGGGCGACGGCGGTCTTTGCCATCTCGTGCCCACCGGGAGGTGCGATCACCGCGATCGAATGGTGGTTGTACTGCGGATTGATCACAGCCTGCACCGCCAGAGGTCCGGAACCGAAGGGGTTGTGCGGACCGAAGAAGAGAGTGGCGTCGGTGGGAATCGAGTAGTCGACACCGCCCAGGGTGAACTCGCGCCAACTCGGCGGATCGTCATCCTCGTCGGGTCCGATCACCGGGTTGTGCTGATCCACCAGATCGGCGAGCACCAGTCCGGCCGCAATCAGCGTCGACGGCGTCAAACTCAGGTAGTGCGTGGACAATTCGTTTCGAGGTGCACCCAGATGCGCCGCGAGCAGACGATCTGCGGTGGGCTTCGGTTCGGCGGTGCCGGTCAACATCTGGCCGAGAACGAGCAACGCACGACGGACCACGGGTGCCTCACCGTCCAGCGGCGTACCCATCGCATCGTCGATCATCGTCCTCAACTTCCTTGGTATGGCCCTCCTTTCGGGCAGCGGTCAACTGTGGCACCGGCGACACCTCACGCACAACAGGTTTTTCAGCGATGCACGGTCGGAACGTGGGTGCGTTTGGTGATGTGGGTGTCGCAGATCACCACTGTCGAGCCGGGTTGCGACGCGCACAGTCGACGCATTGTCGCGCCGCGGGCAGGACCTCGAGACGCTCCGGATCGATCTGTCGCCCACAGGTTTCACAACGCCCGTACGACCCGCGTCCGAGGCGCTCGAGGGCGGCGTCGATCTCGTGCAGCCGCACGCGTGACCGTTCCACCTGCGCAACAAGGTGTCCTCGCTCGACGGCGAGGGTTGAACCCTCGGGATCATGCTCGTCGTCGGCTGACTCGTCGGCGGTCGCGTCGATGACGGCCGCCAATCGTGCGGTCAGTGCGTCGATCAGCTCCTGTGTCCGTGTCCGTTCGGAGAGCAACGTGTCCCGCGACGGATCATCGTGCGCGGTCACGATGATCCGGTCGAGAGTCGACGCCGCCTCATCGCACCCCCGCCTCCTTGAACTTTTGTACGCCCGACCGTGTACTCGTCACCAGGACGGGATGGTCGCGCTGATCGTCCTGTGGTGGCGCAACGCCTCGTTCTCCGTCGCGGTGGCGCAGGTACCAGAACAACATGAATCCGGTCGACGTGCCGTGGAATGCATGCAGCACCCAGATGGGGCCCAGGGGCAGACTGACCACATAGATCGCGTACAGCAGATTGCCGAGGTTGGCGAGCACGATGTTTCCGATGCTGTACGACGACAGGTCCCGGGTGGTGGCCGCCTTCCTGAGCATCGGCAGCGTCGAGAGGACGAACACCGCGGTGGACAGGCTCCCGGCGACGGTGGCGATGTCGGTCATGACGGAGTCCTGGTCGACGAGCGTTCACCGCGGTGTTCGGCAATCACTGGCGTGTCAGGGATTCGCCGGTCAGGGATTCGCACTGTGCGGTCCGAACTCGGAAGCGACCTCGGTGACCGAGGTGCACGGGAATCCGGCGCGGCGCGAATGCTCCCACACGGTCGACTCGTCGTCGGCCTGGTGGACGCAGACGATCTTGTCGCCGGCGGCATAGCTCGTGATCCACCGGTAGGGGACGCCGAGCGACGCGGCGGTGTCATTTGACGTGCGCGCGATGTCGGCGAGTGCGGGAGCGTCGAGGTCGGCGGCGCCGGGAAAGTCGCGTTCGATGACGAAGGTCTTCATGTCAATTCTCCTTGCTGGATGATTTCTTGCCTGCTCAGAGTCGCGCGTACCCAATTCCCGGGCATCGGGAAGAACTCCCTATCTTGGCCGTCTTGCCTGGTCAGGAAAAGCCTGCCTATTCTCTGGTGGTGGCGCTCGTGGAGCGGGACCGGGAGCTGACGAGGCTCGAAGCACACGTCGATCGGGCGCGTGCGGGAGATGGCAGTGTCGTGATGGTCACCGGTGAGGCCGGTGCGGGCAAGACCGCGTTCGTCGAGGAGTTCACCGCTCGATCCGCGGGCGACATGCGGGTCCTGTGGGGCCAATGCGATCCACTCACCACACCGCGGCCGCTCGGTCCGCTGTTCGACGTCGTCGACGACCTCTCGCCCGACTCCCGGCGCACACTGCAGGGGGCCGAACACGCCTACGACATCTTCGACACGGTGGCACGCGACCTCGCGTCGGTTCCGACGATCCTCGTCATCGACGACGTGCACTGGGCAGATCAGGGTACGAGCGACTTCCTGCGTCACATTCTGCGTCGCGTTCGGCGCAGCACCACCCTGGTGGTGATCACGACGCGCGACGAGGCGTCCGATCACGCCGACCCGGTGCAGTACCTCCGTGGCGACGTCGCCCGGTCGTCGTCGGCGACATCGATTGCCCTGCAACCACTCTCGATCGACGCGGTCACGCACATGGTTGGTGCGCGTGCACTCGACCCGGTGGCGCTGCACCGCGTGAGTGGCGGAAATGCGTTCTACGTCACCGAATTGCTGGACCACGATGGTCGGGAGCTGCCGCCCACCATTCGTGATGCGATCCTGGCACGAACTGTCGGACTCGACTCGGCGAGTTGGGATGTGCTCAACCTGCTCGCGTGTTCACCGTCCGCAATCCCGGACCGATTGCTGGGAGTGCTCGGCATCGGCACCGACACACTGACCCGTTTGGGCCGCGCCCACCTGATCCGCCGGAGCGTGCGGGGGATCGCGTTCTGGCATGACCTGTGTCGGCTTGCCGTGGCAGATGTGCTGCCACCTGGTGCCAAGACGCCGTTGCATCAGCGGCTCATCGCCGCGTACGACGCTGTCGGAGAACAAGACCAGGCGACCATCACCTATCACGCATCGCGGGCGGGTGACACCGCCCGCGTCCGGTCGTCGGCCATCGCCGCGGGCCGGAATTCGGCACGGTCTGGTGCACATCGCCAGAGCGCCGAGTTCTTCCGGATGGCCCTTGCGGTGGGGGCGGACGACGATCCCGCCGGCGACGCCGAACTGCTGGAACTGCTTGCCGCCGAGTCGTACCTGACCGACCACCTCGACGAGGCCATCGACGCCGGCGAGCGGGCCCTGCAATTGCGTACCGTCGCCGGAGACACGGATGCCGTCAGTGCCGACCATCTGTCGCTGGCCGTATACGAGTGGTACAACGCCAACCGGCCTGCAGCCAATCATCATGTCGCCCAGTCGATCGCGGTGTTCGAGTCGGGCTCGCCCACGCCGCCGCTCGGACACGGGCACGCGATGGCGGCGTTTCTGGCGCTTCATGGGGGATCGGTCACGCAGGCACGCGCGCACCTGGAGCAGGCCAAACGGGTATCGGCTCTGACCGGCGACCAGTCGTTGCGTGATCGGATCGACATCGTCGAAGCCATTTGCGACATTGTCGACGGCGAGGTGTCGGGTCGTGGTCGGCTGTTGCAAGTCCTCACGCGGGCGCCGACACATCTCGACGAACTGTTCTCCAGCGGCTACAGCAACCTGGTTCATTTCGACGTCGAACAGCGTCGCTTCGTTCCGGCCGCCGAAGTCCTGGCCCGAAGCATCGACATGACCGTCGACAACGACCTTCCGGTCTGTCACGTGTGGCAACTCGCCACCCGTTCCAGGCTCGAATTTCTCCGCGGCCGGTGGGATGACGCACTCGGCGACAGCGCGTCGGTGCTCGACGGTCCGTCTGCCCCACTCGCGCGAACGTGGCCGTTGCTGGTTCGAGGATTGACCGCCCTTCGTCGTGGGGCGGATGGTCGTGACGACCTCGAACGCGCGTGGGAAATCGGCCAGAGCTATGGCGAACCCTTGCGGGTGTTGCCCGTCGCGGCCGCGCTGGTCGAGCAGGCGTGGTTGACAGGCCTGCCCGACGACCGGATCTCCGGGTTTGCCCGTCTGATCGTCGATGACGCCGACGGATTACAGTGGACCAGAGGTGATCTCGCTGTCTGGCTGAGCCGGGTGGGTGATGGGAACCGTGCCGGCGAGCTGGTTCCCGGCTCGGTTGCTCCGCCGTTTGCCCGCTATCTGGCCGGTGATGTGAGCTCGGCGGCACAGGCTTTCGGCGATGCCGGGCTCGAGTTCGATGCGGCGGTCGCCTTGACCGAGACCGGTGACACGTCGAGCATCGGTCGGGGTTTGGCAGCGCTGGACAGGTTGGGAGCGTTCGCGACCGCGGACCGAATCCGGCGAAATCTACGAGCCGCGGGATCGCTGGCCGTTCCGTCGCGTCGACGAGCATCGACGAGATCCAACGCCGCGGGGCTCACCCGACGCCAAACCGAGGTGCTGGCACTCATGGGTGAGGGACTCACCAATGCGGAACTAGCGGATCGCCTGTACCTGTCGGAGAAGACCGTCGGCCATCACGTGTCGGCGATCCTCGATCGCCTCGCGGTCACCAATCGACGCGACGCGGTGCGGCGAGGCCGGGAGACCGGCGTCATCGACTGATGGCCGCTGAGGCCGCCGCGCGAAAGTTAGGGATGTTCTCCCGATTCCCCCGAGGATTCGTGTGCCGATTCTGATGGTGCGGCTCAAACCCCTTGAGCTCGCCCGACACAGATCAGGAGCACGAACATGAAGACCACTTCGAGGACCACACGGGTCATGACGACACTTGGGGCGGTGGCCATTGCCGCCGGCCTCGCCACCGGTGCTGCGGTGTCATCCGCCGACGCCGCACCACGAGCCACCGGGGCGCAGCTGGCGGTCTCCGCCCCGAACCAGTACAACATCCGGGTCACCATCTCCGGTGTGTTCAAGATGAGTCGCGTCGATGCCGACACCATCATCAAGTACATGGTCGACAACCGCACCGGCGGCGTGACTTTCACCCTGCGGGCCGACGATTACGGGACCGGCGACGACGTGGCGTTTCAGCGGATCGTCACCGGCACCGGTTACATGCCGGGCGGCCACCTGGTCGCGACCGACCAGGGGTTGAGCTACCTGAAGGTGATGGACGTTCCTCGCGAGTACCTCAACGAGGACGACAACGCCTTCGACGAGACGGATGAGATCTACGCACAGGTCCACCTCAACTACGCACGTGGCGGTGATCGGTACGCCACGAGTCCGGTCGTGTCGCGCAACTTCTGATGTCAGCGGCGCATGATCTTCGCCAGGTCCTTGCTCTCCATCCAGCGTTGCTCGACGGGCCGCTTGGCCTCGGCGTCGATCAGAGCGGGGTAGGAGGTCAGGTCGGTGAACTGGACCCGCCCGGATTGGAATCCGATCATGGCGCTGGCTCGGCCGCCGGATTCCAGTTGTTCGGAAAGGAATTCGATGCATCGAGCAGTGAGGCTGGTGGCGTGGATGCGGTCGAAGGGCGAGGGGTCGCCGCCCTCTTGCACATGGCCGAGAACAGCTTGCCGGGCATCGAAGAGCTCGCCGCCTTCCTTCTCGAACAGTGAGGTGATGAACCACGTGTTGTAGACCGCGTCGGCGCCTTCGCTGCGGATGATCAACCCGAATCGTTTGCCCGAGCGGAATCCCTCGGCCATCGAGTGGATGTCGGCGGTCAGGTCGTCGATGGTGATGCCGTCCTCGGGCATGTAGATCCGTTCGGCCCCGGAGGCGATTCCGGACAGGAGCGCGAGGTATCCGGCGTGGCGTCCCATCACCTCGACCACGGCGACGCGACGGGTGGCCACCGCAGCCTGCCGGATCTTGTCCACGTCGGACACGATGCTGTTCAGCGCCGTGTCACTACCGATGCTCAGTTCCGTTCCGGGCACGTCGTTGGTGATCGTCATCGGAAGGCACACGATCGGGATGTCGAGAGCCGGGTATTGCTGGCGGTGGCGGTGGAGTTCGTAGGCCGACTGGTAGCCGGTCCAGCCGCCCGCCATGAGCAGCCCGTCGATCCGGTGTGCGGCGATTTGCTCGGCGACCTGCTCGATCCCCGCGCCCGTCGTCGGAATGTGCCGGTCCGTACCGAGTTCGGCACCACCGTCGGACACCCAGCCACTGACATCCATCCAGTCCATTTCCTGGATCTGCCCGCGACGCAGCCCGCGGAAGCCGTTCTTCACCGCCAGGACCGAGTAACCCCGATCCAGGCCGAGGCGGACCGCCGCTCGCACCGCGGCGTTCATTCCGGGGGCAAGGCCTCCGCTGTGCACGATCGCCAGCCGGAAGCGGCGTCGGCCCGTCTGCGTCGGTCGTGCAGCCGCTTGCTGAACAGTCTGCAGGATGCGGTGCGATTGGCGAAAACTTCCTCCGCGCAACAACATCGCGCCGTCGTAATCCTGGGCCTTGATACGTTCGGCAACGGCGTGGGTCTGTTCGACACACTCCATCAGCGGCGACGTCACCACCCGATTGCCGCGCAGCCCGACGAGCTGGGCGGGCGCGCCGGGTGCGTCGGTGAGTAGTCGCTCGACGGCGGTGAATCCCAACCGGGTCGCCAGGAAGCGGTCGAAGGCGCTCGGCGCACCACCACGTTGCACGTGTCCGAGCGTGGTGATGCGGGTGTCCTCGCCGAGTTCGTCCTCGAGAAGTTTCTTGACCTGTTCGGCGGTGATCGGGTTGCCGGCGCGGTCCTGCGCACCCTCGGCCACCACCACCACCGACTGCCGGCGTCCGATCTGGCGGCCCGTCCGGACGTCCCGACACATCTGATCTGCCCAGTCGTCGGCCGGCGGCTGTTCGGGAATGAGAACCCAGTTGGCCGCCGTGGCCAGCGACGCCATCAGCGCGAGGTACCCGCAGTGCCGGCCCATCACCTCGACCACGAAGGAGCGTTGGTGGCTCGACGCCGTGCTTCGCAGGGCATCCATCGCCTCGACGATCCGGTGCAGGGCCGTGTCCGCACCGATCGTCATGTCGGTACCGGACATGTCGTTGTCGATCGATCCGACCAACCCGACGAGGCGGAGAAACGAGTGGGACTCGGCGTCGGCGGCCGAGATCTCACCGGCGTCGACGAGTTCGGCGAGCAACTCCGGCCACTCCGCGCGGAACATGTTCGCACCGGTCAGGCTTCCGTCGCCACCGATCACCACCAGGGCGTCGATTCCGCGCTCGAGCATGTTGCGGGCGGCGGCGCGGCGGCCCTCGCGGGTCCGGAACTCCTTCGAGCGCGCAGTTCCGATCTCGGTTCCGCCCTTGTGCAGAATCCCATCGGTGTCGGCGAGTTCCATGCGGCGGATGAGGTCACCGCCGTCGACCAGCCCCTGGTAGCCCTCATGGATCGCGTACGCATCGATGCCGTGATGGAGGGCCGTGCGAATCACCGCCCGCACCGCCGGGTTCATCCCCGACGCGTCACCGCCACTGGTCAGGACTCCGATGCTCGACGGCGTGGACCCGGTGTCAGCCATGTCGGCGACCCGATTGCGACCGGCGTCCGCGTGAACGTGTGCTACTCATCTGGTACCCCATGTCCTCGTCGTGCTGTCGGAGAATCTCCTCAGGCGTCGGCTATGAGCATTGCGGTCCCGAGGTGTCGGCGCAACCGATTCGGCGATGTCCGCGCCCTCCTCGACCGGTGTGTCAGCCGACGACGAACTCGATGCACGACGGGCTGCCGGTGATGATCGTCTGGCCGGTCGGGGTCAGTGCACCGGTACCTACATCGGCGTGAAACGCAATGATGTTGTCGCTCACCTGGTTTGCGACAAGCAAGGTGTCGGAGTCGGGGGCGAACCGCAGGAAACGAGGTATCGCACCACCGGATTTCGTAAAGGTCGGCGGGCCGGCCATTCCGTTCGGGAGCACGGGAAAGGACGCCACCGAGTCGTGCCCTCGATTGGAGACGTAAACGAACCGGGTGTCGCGCGAGAAATCGATCCCAGCCGCCGCGCTGGGTGTGTCGTCACCGTCGGGCAGCGTCGAGAGTGATTGCACGACGCAGAGCTCCGCGTCGGCCGACGCGTGTTTGTAGACCGTCAAGTGCGACGACAATTCGTCGACGACGTACATGAACGGCAGCGATGGGTGGAACAGTAGGTGACGCGGCCCGGAACCTGGTGCGCTGAGGTGTGCCGGACCGGCGACGGTCAGTTGAGCAGTCGTCGGGTCAAAGGCCAGCAGATGCAGCCGGTCGGTTCCCCGGTCGGGCACGACGATGTGCCGGCCGCTCGGGTCGATACACACCTCGTGGGGCTGTGGTCCGGTCTGCTCGCCGGCGATCGGTCCGGGTACTCCGGTGAGTACGAGCGAACATACGCGCGGACCGAGTGTGCCGTCGGGGTTGCGCGGCAAGACTGCGATCGATCCGGACGTGAAACTGGCGACGATGAGATGACGTTGGTCCGGTGACAGCGCCAGGTGCACCCCGTTACTGCCGCCGGTGTCGTAGCGGCCCAGCTCGCGCAGCCACCCGGTCGATTCGATCTCGTACGAGGACACCAGCGGGCTGTCGCCGTGTGCCGCGTACAGGTGACGGCCGTCGTTGTCGGCCACGAGAAATGACGGGTTCTCGGCGGTCGGCACGGTGTGGATCGCGCGCCACTCATCGTCGGGCGTCACCTCGAAGACAGCAATCCCGGTCCCGTGTCCGCGCCGTCGCGCACTCGAAAAGCATCCGACGAAGGCAAAGCGTGTTCTGCGCACGTGACCTCCCTAGCGGTGCCTGTCGTGCGGGGGTTCGGGCGAGGGTGTTGCGGGAAGCGATCGGTACGCTATCAGCCCGAGGCACGTCTGTGACGCCGCCGGGCACATCCGAATCGCGGACGGCGACGAATTCAGACAAGAGTGGTTCGCCTGCGACCGGAGGGGACCGCCACACACCGAACGGAGGACCACATGACCGACGACCTCGTCGTTCTCGTAGACGCCCACCGACAGCCGTGTGGGACCGCGCCGCGCACGAGCGTGCACGGCACCGAGACCCCACTTCACCTGGCGTTCTCGTGTCACCTCGTGGACTCGGCCGAGCGCATTCTGATGACGCGGCGCGCCCTCTCGAAACCAACGTGGCCGGGCGTGTGGACCAACTCGTTCTGCGGCCATCCGCGCCCCGGCGAGCACGTCGAGGATGCGATCCGGCGCTACGCCCCGCGCGAACTCGGCCTCGACATCGACGACCTGACCTGCATTCTTCCCGACTTCGAGTATCGGGCCGTCGACGCCGGCGGAGTCGTGGAGAACGAGATCTGTCCCGTGTACTGGGCCCGACCCGTGGGCACGCCGGTGCCCAATCCGGATGAGGTGATGGATCTCGTATGGGCCCCGATAGAGGACGTCTGGGCGGCCGCCAACCGAACGCCCTGGGTCTTCAGCCCGTGGTTCGTCGAACAGGTGCATGCACTGGGTTCGCGACCGCTCGACACAGTCCGGTGGGCATCATGACAGCCACCGTTCGCCATTCCCCGGATGGTGATGCGGCCCGGCCCTATCACCACTACGACGACGTCGCCGACCAGAGCGCGGCACTGGTCATCCGCTCGTATTCATCCTCGTTCGGACTGGCGTCCCGACTGCTCGCCAAAGGGGTACGGCAGGACGTCCGAAACATCTACGCGCTGGTGCGGGTCGCCGACGAAATCGTCGACGCCCCACGCCCCGAGCAGACGCAGGCCCAACGCCGCAGTGCGCTCGACTCTCTCGAATCTGAGGTGGCCACGGCGCTGCAGACCGGGTCGAGCTCCAACCTGGTGGTCCACGCGTTTGCCCGAACTGCCCGGCGCTCGGGCATCGACACCGCTCTGGTCACGCCGTTCTTTGCGTCGATGCGGGCCGACCTGGACTGCCAACAGCACAGCGAGGCGAGCCTGACCGAGTACATCTACGGGTCGGCCGAGGTTGTCGGACTGATGTGTGTTCACGCGTTCCTCGCCGACCACCCCCACCGCAAGGCGCGCTACGACCAGCTTGCACCAGGTGCCCGGCGCCTGGGAGCCGCGTTCCAGAAGGTCAACTTTCTCCGTGATCTCGGTGAGGACAGTGGTCAACTGGGACGCCGATACCTCATCGGGATCGACCCGGACAAGCCGTCCGCAGATGCGTGGCGCTATTGGCTCGACGACATCGACACCGACCTGGCAGTGGCGGCCAAGGCGATTCCGCTGTTGCCCAACGGAACCCGAGTGGCGGTGTGTACCGCGCACGACATCTTCGCGGACCTCTCCAGACGGCTGAGGTCGACGCCGCCGGAAATTGCCTGTCGCACACGGATTCGCGTACCCGGACCAGACAAGGCGCGAATTGCCGCCGGCGCCGCATTACGTCGTGGCCAACCACGCACCGCCACCGCGAAGTCGGTCTCGTGAGCGGAGGGGGCAAAAGGGTCGTCGTGATCGGCGGTGGCGTGGCGGGGTTGTCGACCGCTGCGTTACTCGCCGCCGACGGACATCACGTCGACGTCGTCGAGAAGAATCCCAGCTTGGGTGGTCGAGCTGGGTCGTGGGAGCGCGATGGGTTTCGCTTCGACACCGGACCATCCTGGTGGCTGATGCCCGACGTGTTCGACCACTTCTTCGCGCTGGTCGGCACGTCCACCTCCGAACGCCTCGATCTTCGGCGCCTCGACCCCGCATACCGTGTGTTCTTCGAGAATCACTCCACACCGATCGACATCACGGGAGACGAAAGCCGAAACCGTGAGATCTTCGACGCGGTAGAGCCGGGGGCGGGGGTCGCACTCGGGGATTACCTGGAGTCGGCACGACGCGCGTATGACCTTGCGGTGCAGAACTTCTTGTACACCAACTTCGATACCCCCACCGCCTTCCTGGGCCGCGACGTGCTACGCAATGTGCGTGAACTCACCGGCCTGCTCCTGGGCAGCCTGGACCGATACGTTGCCGACAGATTCACCGACCGTCGCCTCCGGCAGATTCTCGGATATCCGGCGGTCTTCCTCGGGTCGTCGCCCGATCGAACGCCCGCGATGTATCACCTGATGAGCTGGCTCGACCTCGCCGACGGTGTTCGCTACCCGGCCGGTGGCTTCACGACGCTGGTGGATGCACTCGCCGACGTTGCCACCGAACACGGCGTGCAGATCCACACCTCGACCACGGCACTGGCCATCGACACCAGACCGCCTGTGCGCTCAGACATTTGGTCTCGCCGCAGACGACGACGCGCCGAGGTGACCGGTATTCGGGTCTCGGACGCGGAGGGTGCCGAGCACGTCATCGATGCCGATGTCGTCGTGGGCGCCGCAGATCTTCACCATGTGGAGACGCAGCTTCTGCCGCGCCGACTGCAGACGTTTCCGCAGAAACGTTGGGATCGCGCAGTTTCCGGACCCGGGGCGGTGCTCGTCTACCTGGGCGTAAAGGGCGAACTGCCGGAACTCGAACACCACTCGTTGTTCTTCACCGAGGACTGGACCACCAACTTCGACGCCATCTTCGAGACCCCGACCCAAGTCCCGGACCCCGCGTCTCTCTACGTCTGCCGGCCGTCGGCGACCGACTCCACCGTGGCACCCCCCGGCCACGAGAACATCTTCGTCCTCGTACCGGTCCCCGCCGATCCGGGTCTCGGGGCGGGCGGCGTGGATGGCCGCGGAGATCCGACGATCGAGCGGATCGCGGAGAGAGCGATTGACATGATCGCTTCGTGGGCGGGGATTCCCGACTTGGCCGATCGGGTTGTCGTGCGCCGCACCGTCGGCCCGGCCGACTTCGTCACCGAGGTGAATGCATGGTCGGGTGGCGCGCTCGGGCCGGCACATACCTTGCGGCAGAGTGCATTCTTCCGCGCCGGCAATCGGTCCCGGAGGGTTGACGGACTCTTCTACGCCGGGCACAGCACCACCCCGGGAATCGGTCTGCCGATGTGCCTCATCAGTGCCGAACTCGTTCGCAAACGTCTGCGCGGGGACACCTCCGTCGGGCCGTCGCCGGTCGATCAGCGCGTTCACCACCCATCTGCCGGCTGAGCCTCGAAGGCCTGGTGACCGTCGCTACCTGGCCGCCCAATTGCCCTGTCCCACCAGCCCTTCGAGGCTCTCGGCTAGCGCCTCGAGCACCTCAGGGAGCGGGGAAGGCTCGGCTCGCACCTCGGGGATCGGGTGGTGGATCACGCCGGACCGATCAACTCTGCGACGATTCGCGCCGACATCATCACCAGCGGCAGCCCGCCTCCCGGGTGGGCCGAGCCGCCGACGAGGAACAAACCCGGAACCGGCGAAGCGTTGCGTGGGCGTAGAAAGGCTGCGCGGGGACCGTTGGACGACGTGCCGTAGATGGATCCGCCTGGGATCAACGTGCGGCGTTCGAGGTCCGCAGGTGTCAGAACATCGTAATGCCCTATCCCGGACCGGATGTCGAGCCCGCGCTCGGCCATGAGGGTGAGGATGTGTTCGGCGTACTCGGGGGCGACGCCGCCGGCATCCCAGTCCATCCCGGCACCCGGATCGTGGCGCGCCGCGTTGACCAGGACGAACCATGCGCCGGTTCCGGGGCGCGGAACTGTCGACGGATCGTCGGGAGCGGACAGGTAGACCGTTGGTCGCTCGACGAGCCGCGGTGGTCCGTTGCGTCCGAACACTGAATCGAACTCGGCGTCATAGTCTTCGGCGAAGAGAACATGGTGGTGGGGCTGGTCGGCCGGTGGGTGGTCGACGGCGAGCATCAGGACGAAACCGGACAGCGACGGAGCCGCGCGACGTATGCGGCGCAGCATCTTCGAGGCCGAACGTGTGCGAAGTAGTGTCCCGTACATCTGCTCGGCATCGGTGTTGGCGACCACCAGAGCGGCACGGCGGTGCGTGCCGTCGGCCAGGATCACCCCGTTCACGTGGCCGCGATCACCGACCGTGATCTCGGTGACGGCACATCCTGTCTCAACAGTCCCGCCGAGTCGTTCGAACCGATCGCGGATGGCGGTCGCGATTCGGCCCAATCCACCTGGCACATACCATGATCCCCAGGCCTGCTCGGCCCACGGCACCGCCGCCAGCGCAGCAGGTGCGCGCCGCGGATCCGACCCGGTGTACGTCGCATACCTGTCCAACAGCATTCGCAGACGCGGGTCGTGGAGATACTGCCGGCCCAGCCCGCGAAGCGTCTGCCACGGTGCGATGGTGGCGACGTCTGCAGGTCTCGCCGCACGCAGCATGGTGCTCGCCCCGATCGGGGATTCGAGGAAGGTGTGGTGGGTGAGGTCCCAGATCGATTGCGCACGTTGGAGAAATGCGATCCATTGGGCCCCACGCCCCGGTCCGAGTGCGGTGTCGAGGGCGTCGGGAATCGCCGACAGCTCGCCAGGGAGATCGAGCTGCGTTCCGTCGGGAAATCGGTATCGAGCTGCGATGTCGAGGCGCGCCAGGGGCAGCACCTCGTCGAGGGCTGCGCCGCCGGCCGCGAACAGATCTCGGAGGATCTGTGGCATCGTGACCAGCGACGGTCCGGTATCGAAGACGAATCCGTCTCGTTCCTCCACGCCGAGCTTGCCGCCGATCCGATCGGACTGCTCGAGGACCGTGACGCGATGACCCAGTGCTTGCAGGCGCAGCGCTGCCGCAAGACCGCCGACACCGGCGCCGACGACGATGACGTCCGTCATCTGTTCGCCGTCACCGCTCGGCCCTTCCAGCGCAGCACTCCTCGTCGCTGCGCCACAAGGGAATCGGCGGTGAGCGCCGCAAGGACGACTACGGACATCGGATGCACCGCAGCATCAGGCCACCATCGTCCGCGCGTCGTGGTCGCGACGATCGACCTCGACGCCACTCCGGCAAGGTAGCCGACGAGTCCGGTGCGTGAGCCGCACATCATCGCGATCGCCGGCAGCACGTAGGTCATCCCGAGTAGACAGGTCACGGCTACACCGCCGGCGGGCGAACCGAACGCCGACCACAACGACTTGCGGTAACCGTGCCGCAGCTCTCGACCACCGTCGTACATCCGGCACGTCGCGACGCGACTGCCCTCGACGACGACCCCGCGCCCACCGGACCGCTTGATCGCGCGGAGTAGTGCTATGTCTTCGAGTACCTCGCCACGAACCGCGTGGTGACCACCCGCGCGTCGGTACGCGTTGGCGTCGACGATCAAGAACTGTCCGTTGGCCGCGGACAGGGATGGGCGCGGAGTTCTCTCGGCGAGTCGAAGCGGCAAAGTGCTCATCCACGACCACTGCAGCAACGGCTGCACGAGTCGCTCGGCCACGGTGTCGGCTTGCTGTCGGGGATAGGGACTGATCAGGTCGAGGCCGGTATCGCGCATCAACGCGATCGAGGCGACGAAAGCGGCCGGTTCGACGCGGACGTCGGCGTCGACGAAGACGAGAACACCGTCGCGCGCATATGAGTCCGAATCCACGGCGTGGGCCGCCAACTGTGCACACGCCCACGGTTTGCCAAGCCAGTTGGGCGGCGTGGCGGAGCCGTTCACTGCCTCGATGCGAGGGTCGTTCGCTGCAGCGTCAGCAACCAATTCGCCGGTGCCGTCCGTGGATTCGTCGTCTAGCACGATCAGGCGACCGCGACCGGGCCACCGATCCAACGCGGCGCAGATCGACGCAACGCATCCTGCGACATGGTCGACTTCGTCGCGGACCGGGAGCAGTACAGTGATCGGCTCGGGGGCCGGGTCCGAGTGCGGGTTGGGCCGACGAACGGTCACGGCGTTATATGCCGTCAGCACCAGCGATCCGACAGCTGCAGCGCTGCCGATGGTAACGGCTCCGTGCCATAAGTCACTTGCGCACACGGTTGTTCCCTCGGATCAGGGTGACGATCAACGGTACGGCGACTGCGCCCATCAGCACTCCGCCGACGAGTGCTACGGGCGGGCGACCGAAGAACACGGCATGGGCGACAACCGACGAGAAATAGGTCCACAGGTAGACCGTGATGGGAAGCGCGTCGAGGCTCGACGGACCGATCAGTCGATCCAGAAGTGTCATGATCACCAGCGACACGAGGATCCAACCGGCAAAGTTGGTCAACGGGATGCCGTCGACGCCCGGGATCGACGGTTCGGTGTTTTCCCAACGCCAGTAGCCCTGGTCCACCATCTGCGGGTCGAGGAACACGTCCCATGCGGTGAGTGCGAGCGCCCCGACAATCGGAGTCGCCCACCGGTGCCGCGAGGTGAGGCGGCGAGCCACCACCAGAGCCGGCCAGGCCATCATGATCCAGGCCATCGGCACGATCACCGGTACACCGAGCAGCTCGGGCCCCAGCGTCCCCGTGTACTCGTAACCGCCGAACGGAAATCCCGTGTGGACGCCGACCGATTCGGCCGCCAGACCGCCTGCGCCGGCGACGGCCGCCAACGCAACCGCTGACGACGGGCTCACAGTCGACGCCACGTGGACCAGTGCCGCTGCGCTGAGGAGTGCGACGCTCATCATCGTCAGTGTCAGTGTCCCGCCATCGGTGAACGGGAACACGGTTTGCACGACGACGGTCGCGGCGAAGAGCAACCAGGCGACCGACACGACGCGTCCGGTGCCACTGGCGGATCCGCGGGTATCGCCTGTCGTTCCCACGCGTGATGACATGTACCGGGTCATGGGGTGTATCCCCGGTAGGTGCCACCGATGTCGACGACCGCGAACCGCGCGAAGAGTTCCTCCGCATACCAGCGCTGCGGAGTCGTGCGCCGGATCGCAGATACGTGTGCCGGTGTGCGATAGGCGAATTCACTGAGCGCGTGCGACGACTCCCAGATGGAGAATGTTCCCTGCAGGCCGATCGGCGCCTCCCCGATACCAAGTGCCATCCGCAGACCGCGGGCGTCTGCGAGTTCGGCGACCACCGGTGGCACGGCCCGCCAGAACGACATCGCCCGCGTCGGTCGTAGCCGGGCGCGGGTGATCGCTGCAACGGGCCCGGTCCAGTCGATCACCGGACGGCGACCCACCTCGAACGGTTCGCGCCGGGCCCACCGTCCTCGGCTCGACAGGGGTCGCAGTCGAACAACGAGTTCTTCAGCGCAGTTGTCAGTCCACGAACGAAGTGGGCGCGACGTGGCGCCGGCAGCTGCTGCCGCGGCGTCGTCCCATACGGTGAGCAGCGCCCAGTGGTGCGGGTCGGCGTCGCGAGGGGTGAACGTTCGAGCGTTACCCGTTCCCATCAGCTTGCCGAATCGCAGGCCGGGGAGTCGGCGCACTGCCGGTCCGTTGCCGGCCATCCGCAGCATCGCGGCGAACGCACTGTTGACCCGCCAGATGCGGAACTCGACCACCTGTGGACTCGGGCGGTTCACGACGTCCGCCACACGCACCGAGAGATCAGTTGCTGCAACGCACTTCGACTTGTGTCGTCGATCGGCAGCCCATCGACTGCGCTCAACGCGTCGGCGGCGAGTTCGTCGATCCGCCGCTCGACATGGTCGACCGCGCCCGTCTGGCGGAGCACGTCACACACGGCGTGCAGGTCCTCGTCGGTGATGTCTGGATTGCCCAGGGACCGTTCGATTTCGGCGAGTTGCGTGCGGTTCGCACGGTCGGTTGCGACGGCGACCAGCAGCGTGCGCTTGCCCTCCCGGATATCGTCGACAACCGGTTTACCGGTCTGTGCGGCATCGCCGAAGACGCCAAGAAGGTCGTCGCGCAGCTGGAATGCCTCACCGGCTGCGAGTCCGAGCGATTCGTACGCGATCAACAAGTCGTCGCTCGCGCAGCCGAGCACTCCACCGAGGCGAAGTGGCTGGGCCACCGTGTATTTGGCGCTCTTGTAGTGCAAGACGACGCGGGTACGAGCCATGGAGGTCGATGGCAGCGTCTGACCCAGGACGTCGAGATATTGTCCGGCGACCGTTTCGTCGCGCATGGTCGACCACACATCCCGGGTACGGTCCCGAACAGCCGGTGACAGTGTGCGGACGGCGTCGGTGAATAGATCATCGGACCAGGTCAGGCAGAGGTCTCCGGCCAGTATGGCGACGGCTTGCCCGAACGCTTCCGGGTCGCCCGCGAGCCGGTCGGTGACGTGGCGGTCGGCAAAGTGGCGATGTGCCGTGGGCATGCCCCGGCGCTGGTCGCTGTGGTCCATGACGTCGTCGTGGATGAGGGCCGCCAGGTGAAAGAGCTCGATCGCCGCCGCCACCCCCACCGCTCCGGCCGGCAGGTCACCACCGGCAGCCCCCCGCGCGCCCCACAGGCACAGCAGAGCGCGCAGGCGCTTGCCGCCCGTCAATGCGCAGTTCAAGTAGTCCGCGAGTGGATTGACGTCGGAGTGGATCGCGGCCAGTCGGTCCGTGTGACTCCCTACGTGGGTGCGCAGCACGGCGTCGACGGACGCAGCGTCGTCGGCTGCGCACACATCCGTCGCCCGGTCATGGATTCGGCTGGGCGACGGTGGGCTTCCGGTAGGCAACACATCCTGCATTCGGAGCCGCGTGGAAAGTGGATGGGCGTCCCAGGTCCGGCGATCAGGATCGAACTGTCGAACCGCTCAGCGGACCCACAAGTGGTCATAAGGCACTTCATGACCCACGATGTTCTCGGCCGCACGGTGCCCCGATTTCAGAGCTCCCGTCACTGTCGCCGGGTCCTCGGTCCAGGTCGCCTCACCGGCCAGATGGAGAACGTTGCCGACCGGGGTGGCCAGCGCATCGTGGTCGTTGCGGTCCGAGCCGACAGTCATGTACGCATATGAGCCCCGCGAGCACGGATCATCCTGCCAACGTGTGACGTGCACCTGATCGGGTTGCTCCACCCGCTCGCCAAAGAGCCGGCGCAACGCGACGAGCACAGAGTCCACGATTTGCGCGTCCGACCACTCGCGGACCGCCCTTGCGCACGGGCCGGCGGCAAAGGTCAGTAGCGTCGGCGTTCCGTGTACAGCGCTCAGGTCGTACCAGGAGTGCCACCATCTGCCTGCCTCACCCTGCTGGCGGATCGCGTAAACGCCGTCGTCCCAGAACTTGTGCGGAAAGCGGAGGAAGACTTTCTCAAAGGCGTTCATCTCCAGTCGATCCAGTGAGTCCGACACAATGTCGGGTAGTGGGGGCTCGATGGTGAACCCACTGGATTTCAGTACTCCGACCGGCACCGTGACGACAATCTGGTCGGCCGCGAACGTGCCGTGTGCGGTCTCGGCCGAAGCGCCGTCGTCTGCCCAGAGCACCCGCGTGACCTCGTGGCCGAGCCTGACGTCGAGTCCGTCGGCGAGCCGCGTCGCGAGCACGTCGTAGCCGTCGGGGAACACCACCTCGTCACCGTCGATCGCGTCGTCGTCGAGGCCGTGCGCGTCGAGGTCGTCGAACCACGCGCCGTACTGCTCTTCGGTCCGATGCTGCATGAATTCGCGGACTCGCATCGAGCGATGCTCATCCCAATCCAGCTGCGTCAGAGTGGTTTCGACCACCTGTGCAAAGGAGCTACCCGGTGGGGACGTGGCAATGGCCTTGGCGAGATGTCCATTGAAGGTGTGGATCGTCCCCGCGAAGCGTGTGGCTTCGTCATCGGTCAGTCTGGTGCCTTGGGCCGAGTAGTAGGCGATGGGCCTTCCATCGGGTTGGTAACTGCCGACCGTGAATTCGACGGTGCGCATCCCTAATGCGTTGACCAGGTCGGCGAGCGGATTGTCGTCGATTCCGTGAATCCACGACGCGCCGTGGTCCACCAGGCCATCGCCCATGCGCGACGTCCAGACCCGGCCGCCAACGCGATCTCGGGCCTCGAGAACCACGACGCTCTGTCCATCGGAAGCAAGGAGCCGGGCAGCTGTCAGTCCGGCGATTCCCGCACCGACAACCACTGTGTCGAAGTGTGTCACCATGACTCCGATCTGTCGGTGGAGATTCTCCACCAAGACGCAGGGTGTTTGTCGCGCCTTCCCGTCAGTTGGACTCGGACCGTCCGACGAGATCGCGCAACTTGACCGAAGGATCCGCCAGCGCATCAAGGTCCACCGGAGCGCCGCTGCGGATGAGCTTCTTGCCGGCGTTGAAATCGGACGGCGCATTGATCGCTTCGACGGCGACCACATTGCTCCCCGGTTGGATGTGGAAGAACGACACCGCGTTCTTACCCGGCGTCGGACGGGTCACGACGGTCACGTCCGGGGTCGTCAAACCCGCGATCTTGAGTTTGAGATCGAACTGATCCGACCAGAACCATGGCACCTCGTGGTCTTCGGGTTCGTGACCGAGGATGGCAGTCACGGCGTGCCGGGCGTGTTCGGTTGCAGCCGGAATCGATTCGAGGCGGCGCAGGCCGTGGTGTCCGGCGACCGGACGTCGGGCGACGTCACCGATCGCGAAGATGTGCGGGTCGCTGGTGCGACCGTATTCATCGGTGATCACACCGTCGTCGTACTCGAGGCCCGCCGATCGGGGGAGCTCCTCGTCGGGTGCCGCACCGATGCCGACGAGGACGGTGCCGCAATCGACCACGGTGCCGTCGTCGAGAACCACGCCGGTCACTTCGGCGCCGTCGGTCCGTAGATCTGAGACCGACCGGTTGGTGAGGATCGTGGTGCCTCGCTCACGGTGGTAGTCGGTCAGCATCGTCGACAATTCGGCGCTGGCGACGCGCGCGAGGATGCGACTCTCCCGTTCGATGACGGTGACGTGCATGTCACGGCTGCGGGCCACGGCCGCCACCTCCATGCCGACGTAGCCGCCACCCACGATCGCGAGTTCGCCGCCACGGGTCAGCGACCGGTTGAGGGTGGCTGCGTCGTCGAGGGTGCGCAGCGTCATCACGGAGGTTGTGCCCTCGGGTGTGCCGGGCAGTGCGCGTGGGTGAGAGCCGGTCGCGAGCACCAGGGTGTCGTAGCCGATCTCGGTGCCGTCGGCGAGGACGACGATCTTGTCGTCAGGCCGGATCGCCGTGGCTCGGGATCGGGTGCGGATCTCGATCTGGTTCTCGGCATAGAACTCGGCGGGACGCAGGAGCTGCTGCACCGAGGGACCGTCGAACTTCTTCGACAGCGGGGGCCGATGGTAGGGAAGATGCTGCTCGTCGCCGATCATGGTGATCGGTCCGGTGAAGCCGGACTGTCGCAGCAGCGCGGCCAGACCGGCCCCGCCATGTCCTGCACCGATGATGACGACGGACTGGTCGGTGTGTGTGGTCATGGCTTCTACGTTAGAACCTGCGATTCGAGGCTAGGCGAGCTCACTCCTGATTCGCCTCGGCGCCGCGGTCACGCAGGGCACCCGGACTCTCCCCGGTCTCTCGCTTGAACGCGCTCACGCACGACAGCCGACAACGCATCCATGCCTCGATCAACCCCGGACGAACTCACAGCAATACCGGACGTTCACACATTCATTCTGCGCGTGCAAATCCTTAATGTCGCTGACATGAGTACTCAGACGGAAACACACCCATTGATCACCGGAATCGCTCAGGTCAAACTGCCGGTCACCGACCTTCCTCGCAGCGTGTCCTGGTACTGCGAGGTACTCGATCTGCGGCACTGGATCGAGTTTGTCGAGGAGGGCGAGGTGTGTGGTGCCGGACTCATCGACCGCAGCGGCGCATTCAACATCGCACTCCGGCTACGCCAACGCTGCGCCGGCCACCCGGTCCTCACGGGTTTCGACGTCGTCGCGTTCACTCCTTCCTCGAGGTTTGCGCTCGACGTCCTGGCCGGGCGGTGCAGCCGTCTCGGCGTGACGCACAGCGGGATTGCCGACGGGCCCGAAGGCTCGAGGCCGGACATACCGGATCCCGACGGAACCGTGCTGCGGTTCTATCACTTCACCGCTCCGACTACGGGCTTTACGACTGTGGAGGCGACACCAGAAGGCATGGTGGCGTCAACCGTGTAGGCGCGGCCGGTAGGTCAGCTCCAAGGTCCGACCGTCGAAGATCCGATTCTCGAGAAGCTCCAAGTCGAAGTCGGCCGCACCGGCAAAGATCGGCTCCGTTCCAGTCTGACCGGTGATGGCCGGGAAGATCGTCAACTGGATGCGGTCGACGAGGCCGGCGGCCATCAGTGAGCGATTCATTGACAGGCTGCCGTGCGATCGAAGCGGAACCGGCGACTCCGCCTTCAACCGAGCGACAACGTCGGTGGCATCGCCGCTCTTGAGGGTGGCGTCCGGCCAGTCGAGGGGCTCGTTGAGTGTCGACGACACCACGGTGGTCGGAGACCGTCGCATTCGCGCAAACCAGTCGTCGTCCTGCAGAGTGGCGAAGCCGGACGCGAGCATCTCGGCGAAATCACGATACGTGTTCGCGCCGAACACCATTCGTTGTGGCGCTCCGTACATCGCCCGACGATGCTCGATGAACTCGGGACCGTCCTTGCCCCAATAGCCACCCCAGTCGCCGTGCTCGTTGAACGACCCGAAGCCGTCGAGGCTGGCGAAGATGTCGAATGTGTATGTGGCAGGCATGTTGTCACCTTTGGTGTCGTTTGGCTGATGCGCTACAGGGTCCGACTGGCCAACGAGCCGAAACTCATCGCGGGTGGGTCTCTTCCGCTCCAGGCCCGAACTCCCGGTACAAATCGGGCAAGATGCTTGCCAGATGGGTGAATTCGATCTGGTCGTGGAGCAATTGTTCATATGCCAGACTTTCTCCGGCGAGGCGTGCCTTGAGGCCCGTCGCGGTGGCGAGCCGGTCGATGCTGACAGTTCGCTTGCCGGTGCCCAGGACCAGGTGATCGGCAATCCAGTAGCGCGACCGCAGTTCGAATCCGTCGTCGGTGTCGCGTGCGAGGTGAACCATCGACGCGGTTCGCAATCGCGGGGTGCGCAGGTAGACGTTCGCGCACGCATGGGCATGAATGTTGGCTCTGGGCAGGGCATTCACGTCGATTCCGAACGCCGACGGTTCGACGAAGGAGATCGCGAGCTTCTGCAGGTCCGCACCGATGTACTCGTCGACGTGGTGGGTGTTGCCGACGTAACGTTGCTCGTCGCCGAGATCCGGTGCGGTCAGCACGTCGCGGTTCTGCGCGAGCGCACTGATGTGGTTCCACGGGTACCAGAGGGTGTAGCGGGCAGGTTCCACCGAGTGCCACCAGAACCACCACCGGAACATCTGCGCGGTGGCGCCCGGGAAGTGGGTGAGGCTCGCGGTGTACCCGGTACCGTCGGGAAACGCGCAGTATCCCGTTTCCCCATCGAGGTAGCCCGGTTCGAGCAACCGATTGAGGTCGTCGCCGACTGACAATGCGTACGCGGGGTTCATTGGAAACTTCAATGCGGGCAATGCCCGGTCCGGTAGAAAGAGTTCGTCGCGAAAGAAGTGGGCATATGGTTTGTCCGCGACCAGTCGTCGGTTCACCGTCACCTGGCGCTGCGTGGCCGGTGGGTAATACGTCACGGGAATCATGGTGGCTCCTCCGATCGATCCGAGGAGAATGATGCCGTGCCCCATTCCCGCATCACCTCAGTTCCCTTGGATCCGCGGCCCGATGGTTCGGTGTTCAACGCGTCGGGGGTCGTCGAAGTGGGACCAGGACGGTTCCTCTTCGTCGACAACCATGATCCGGTGGCGCTGTTCGAGATCACCCTCGACGCATCGGGCCCTAGAGCAGACCAGTCCAAGAGCGTGCACTTGCTGGATCGGCCGCCCACGACCTCTCCGATCCCGAGGGTCTCGCCCGCATCGACGTCGACGGCGAACTGCAGGTGATCGTGGCATCGTCGCTGGCACGCACCAAGAAGTCCGTACACGACGGGCTGATCCGGGTGTACTACGCCGAGGATGGCGGCTTGCGATCGGAGGCGATGCCTGGTTTTCGTGAATGGCTGCTCGACGCGTATCCCGATCTGGTCGACGCCGCCGAAACGAGACTGGACGATGGTGGTCTCAACATTGAGGGGCTGGCGTGGGACTCGAAGGAGCAGTCGCTCATCTTCGGCTTGCGATCACCAGCCGACCGCGACCGGGTCAGGCTGTTGCGCGTTGGGCTCGATCCGACCTCATCCTGGAGCACGTCGTCACTGACTGCTGGGGGTGACATCTGGCTGCAAACATCGAAAGCCGAAGGTGCACAGGGTGTCCGGGATATTTCTTTCGATGCGTCGCGTTCCGAGTTTCTGGTTCTGCTCGGAGGACCAGTGCGTCGCAAGGACAGCCGCTTCAGGCTGTGCCGCTGGGACGGAATCTCGGAATCGTTGATCGACTTCGGCGTCGACTTCGACCCGTCGATGAAACCCGAAGGCATCACGGCATTTGTGGCCGGCGAGCATCGCCGCGCCCTCATCGTCGACGACGCAGGCGGGTACGCCACCATCGAGCTACCCTGACGCGTCGGGTGTCGCGTAGGTGCGCGTCATACAGACTAAAGTCCTGGTCATGAGCGTCGTCGACCGCACGGCCGTCACATCCGACCCGGATCGTGACACCAAGAGCGTGCCGTGGTCGATGGTCATCGCAGCCGCCATCGGTGCGGTCGTCACAATCGTCTACAACCTCGTTCTCGGAACCGTGAGCGGACCGAGTGGACTCTTCGGTTCTGCGACCGACATCGAGGTCTACCGGGCCGGGGCGCAACAACTCTGGTCCGGTGACGCCGTCTACGACGGACCACTCGTCACCGTCGGGCCCCTGGAATTGCTGTTCACCTACACACCCTTCGCGGCGGTGGTGTTTCTGCCGCTCGCCGCCCTGGGCAGCCTTGGCCTGGATTGGGTTGCCTACCTGGGCAACGCGATCCTCATCGCCGCGGTGATCGGACTCTCGATGCGGCTGCTGGGCTACCGGATGTCCGCCTCCTGCGGATGCTTGATGGCTGCCGGAAGCGTGGCACTTCTGTCGCTGGAACCGGTGCGTACCTCCTTCGCCGCCGGTCAAATCAATCTCCTTCTCGTGGCGTTGATCATCTCCGATATCGGACGACGCAGCGGACGACTGCGAGGTGTCGGAGTGGGGCTTGCCGCAGGCATCAAACTCACGCCGTTGATCTTTGTCGTCTATCTGCTGGCGACCCGGCAGTGGCGCACTGCCGCCACCGCGCTCGCGACTTTCGCCGTCACCGTCGTGGTGGGATTCGCGGCGATGCCCGTCGACGCGTGGCACTACTGGACGGGCAAGGTCATGCATTCCGAGCGGATCGGCGTGATCGACGGAATGGCCAACCAGTCGGTGAACGGTTTCGTGTCCCAGATGTTGCGGCTCGCCGACGCCGAGAGCTACCGCGACGCCGGCGGAGCCTTCGTCGCACCGGGGTGGATGTGGTTGCCGATCGCGGCAGTGGTCGGCGGGGCCGGCATCTATGCCGCACGCGTCGCGCACGATCAAGGCCGTGAACTGCTTGCGCTGTCGATGGTCGGGATGACGGGTTGCGCAATCTCCCCGTTCTCCTGGGGGCATCACTGGGTGTGGATCGTGCCGCTCCTGCTCGTGACGATGGACCATCTGTGGACCACCGGCACCCGCCCCACATGGGTCTGGCTCGCGCTGGCGGGACTGCTGGCGGTCACCTTAGCGTGGCCGTTCCCGCTGTCCGGCGGGCGGGGCTACGACATCGGGCTGTTCATGATGCCGCGACCCGAGGACCCGACGTGGTGGCAGACGATCGCGTTCGTCGTCGTTTGCGGCAGCTACCTGTGGCTGTTCGTTGCGACTGTGCTGGCGATCGGGCGCAGTCGACGCGGCGCTGTCACCGGCGGGCAACTGCCGCGATGACGGCCCTCGCCTGGGCGTGCGCACCACCGATGTTTGGGTGCAGCGGCGCCGCGAGCGAGAACGCCGGATTCGACGACACAACCCCCACGAACTCCACGTAGCGGGTCGGTGCCGGAGTACACACGTTGTGTCCGATGCTGGGCGTGTAGGTGTCGACGAGTTGCGCGTTCTGGTGTCGCGCCGCGGTCGCCAGCATCGCGTTGAGTTGTCGGAACTTCTGAGTGAACCAGGCCGAGTCCATCGGCAAGACCGGGACTGTCGGGAAGCAGCCTCGGCCGTTGTCGGGGACCGCCTCCAGGTAGTTGACGATCAGAATGCGGACGTCACGGGCGGCTCGTGCGCGCACCGCCGTGATCACTGCCTCGATCTTGGGTTCGGCGACAGCGAAGGCGGCGGTGATGTCGTCGGCCCCGCCCCTGACGTGTGCGGCTTTGCAGGACCTGTTGGTCAATCCGTACTCGACGCATTGCTGCGCGAGCGGTATCAGCCCCGCGTCGTTGCCGCCGATGCCGATCGTGACCAGGTTGATCTCTTTGGTGATCCGGCTGAGCTGAGGCCGGTTGATTCCTATCGGGGTGCGCTGCGCCTTGGTGGCATGGGCCGTCGTCGCTCCGCCGCATGACGCGTCGACGAAGGTGCCCAACTGGTGTTGACGTCGCAGGAAGCCGACGAGTTGGCGTGGGTAGTTGGTTCTCGATTGGAAGCATCCGAGCGGGGCGAATGTCGAGTCGCTTCCACGGTCGTATCCGGTGGCCGCGGTGTAGGAATCACCCAGTGCCACATAGTTGTAGGTTCTGGCCGCGCCGGCCGACGGTCCTGCGATCATGATTTGCGCGGACATTGCTGCGATGATCGCCACGAGGGCAGCGAGTGTTCTCGCGCGCGTGGGTCCGAGCATCAGCGCACCACCAGATCATGTGTGGTTGCACTGAGTGTGATCGGCGCGATCGGCTTGCCGCGCATCCAGGTGGCGACAAACCGCCTCAGAGCGGGATCCCCGGCCCGATGGGCAAAGGCCTGCTTCGGTATCTCGATGGCGCCGACGAGGTGACGGGGCGTCGACGTCAGCCCGGGCAGACTCGGGGTCATCCGCATGCCGTCGGCCGTGTGCAACAGCACGGGGATACGCCTGCCGCCTGGTGCGATGACAACGGCGTCACGTGTGGTGACGGCAGGGTCGAAGTGGGTGACCGCCAAGCGGTACTCCGACGGTGCCGCGTGCATCCCGAGTTGGTCGAGCGATCGTGGGTCGACAACGCTGTACGGCAGACCGATGTCGATGAGGAGTTGACCGTCGACGAGGGTACGTCGCGAGGGGAGTGATGCGGTCAGGTTCCACGGCCTCGGTGGTGCGAGGGTGAACGCCGATCGGTCGCCGGCCGAATTCGCGATGGGCCGTCCCAGCAACGGCGTGTTCGTCTCCACAAAGATCCAAGACGGTGAGTGGATGTGCTTGCGCCAGTATCCGTTTCGCCCATTGCGCCGACCTTCGACGCGAAGTTCACGATCTTCGACGCCAGGCCCGAGGGAGAAGACGGTGATCGCTGAGGTGATCTCGCCGGTGATCTTGGGTTGATGGGTCCAGCCCGGCGCGGGTAGCTGGACGGCGGCCGTGGACCGGTCCACATACTCCTGCGTGAGTGTCGCGGCGCTTGGTTTGCCCGTCTGAGGCTCCCAGCTGTACCGGAAGAATACGGAATCCGAACCTGAGGAGTCGAAATCGAAAGTCCGCGTGTACATGTCGCCGTAGCGATTCATCACGAAGGTGGTTGACGCGGCGGCCGAGAGCGCCACCGACCGGAACCGGCCACCGAGCGGACTGCCGATCTCGTAGCTGTCGTCGTTGGGCAACCACGGGTCGGCGTAGGTGATACGGCTGCCATCGCCGGTGAGAGCCGGGATCATCGTCATCTTTGCCGAACCGGATGGATGCACGCGTCCGGCGATGTCGGCGTACACGCGGTTGTTCGTCGGCGACGTGACGCTCAGTGCCCAACCTCCGACACGGCCGTCGGGCAGCGTCCGACCCGATCCCAACCACAGCGGCGAACCCCAGGCCGACGTCCAATTCCACAGCACCGGCCCGTTGGTGACGTTGTCCATCGTGTAGATCCATCCGCTGCGACCGACGCCGACGAGTTCGTCGTCGTCGACCGAGATGGCCACGATGTTTCCGCGCAGGCATCCGGGGAGCGGGACGACTCGCCAACCGCTCGTCGCGCTGCGCGGCCTGGTCAGCAGCTGCGCATCGACGAGCGCGAACTCCCAGTACCGATTGAACTGGGTGTGGTTGGAGCGCAGGTCGATCCGCACCGGCGCGTGGGTCCCGCGATAAGTCGGGAAGGCCGCCAAACCCGTGCGGCCGCCGGTCGAGGCAGGCCCGGGAGGAAGTTGTGCGGTTCCAAACGGTACGCAGCCGGCCGGGGCGGCCGCGGCCGGTGTGGTGGCGATCCCGACGGTTGTGACACCGATCGTCAGCGCTGCGGCAAGGGCGGTGGCACGCAACGTGCGACGACGAGACCGGTGATCGGCCATAACAGACTATGCCACCGATCAAGGAGCACAGAGCTCCGATTGTGGACTCTGACTTCAGGACGACCCCGGGAAGTTCACGACGTCCAGATCGATGGGCATGGCATTGGTGACCGACTTGTTGACCGGTTCGGCCGCGTAGGGGACGGGCCCACCGGTCGTCGCCAGCGCCTCCAGCTGTTCGTCGGACTGCAGGCGATGAGCGACCGTGAACTCCTTGAACTCGTAGGGAATGCCGGAGGACCGCAACGGATCTGGTCCGTTCATCGTGTGGAAGTGCAGGTGAGGTGCGTCCGAATTGCCGCTGTTGCCGAGCAGGCCGATGACTTGCCCGGCGCTCAGTTTGTCGCCGACCTTGACCCGCACACTTCCCGGCTTCAAATGTGCGTAGAAGGCGTAGACGCCCTCGGAGATCATGGCGACGACGTGGTTGCCCCCGTACTGATCGAGTTGCAGACCGGTCGGATCGACGCCGGGTGTTTGGTCGGGGAGGTCGTCGACCACGCCGACCACCGTGCTCTGAGCCACCGAATGGATCTCGGCACCGTAGTACGGCTATGACGCGAGATTTGACCGGTCGCCGACGAACAGCTTGCCCGCGGCGTCGAGTTGTACCCAGTCGATCGCGAAACGTTCTGCAAGCCAGAGCCTTCCGTTGATCGGGTTGGCGGCCGTCCGGTGTGCGCTGGGTATGCAGCAGCCGTCGCCGTTGAGCCATCCGGCTCCGTGAAGGGGCGGGTCCAGTAATACGGCCTTCTGCTGCGCGACAGTCACGGTGATCGGTTCGGCGATCACCGCGGGCACCAGCGGCGGCTGCGGCTTGGTGGGTGCCACGGTCAGAATGTTGGACAGCGAACTCGGCGCGGCCGTACCGTCTGGGAGCGCAACGTCGAGGGTGAGTCGGGCGTATTCGCCGCCGGCGAGTTCGAGGCCGGGTTGTCCACTGCCCCTGCGCATGATTCCGGTCAATGCGGTGCCCTGAAGGTCGAGCAGCTTCTGCCCGGACGCGCTGACCTCGAGCGAGCGAACAGCGACCGGGTCCGACATCACGTTGGTCAGGAGCAACTCGTAGGCGAGGTGGGTCTTGCCATCGGAGCCGACGACCGGAATCGGATCGTCGATCGCGTTCGCGGTCACGGGGGTGAGGACGTCCGCCGCGGTGTCGGCGGTCGTGCTGCCGGTGACCGACGACGGCGTGGACTCAGACGATTCCGACGAACACCCGGCGATGGTCAGGAGCACTGCACTCCCGAATGCGATGGCGGCAATGCAGCGGGTGCGTGACCTTCTGGGCGTGATCGCTCTCATCTGTGCTCCCAGTTGTTCGAGCCCGGCCCGGACACTGATTCTTCCACCTCACGTGTGAGAGATAAGTGGATCGGACGAAACTCACCGTCCGCCGAGATAGTGGTCAAGGGCATCGAGCAGTCCGCGGGTGCCCACTTCGCGGTTGGGTCCGTCAGCCCAGAACTGGTCGAAGAACACGCCGTGCTCTGCATGGGTGAACGTGGTGAGGTCCCCAATCGGGTCGAACTCCAACGACGCCACCGACGTCGACATGTGAACCCCGTCGATCCACATGTCGTAGGTGGTCACGATGCGGTTGTGCTCGACGATGTCGGTGTAGGTCGCCTCGTATCGGGATACCGGGCCATCGTGGAATTTGCCTTCGGCGACGTCGCGTCCACCGACACGGAAATCGAAGATCCATTCGCCGGGCTCGATGGCATCGCCGGCGCCCCACCATGCGAGCTTCTCCTGCTCGACGGCAAACGCGTTCCACACGCGCTCGACGGGGGCAGGGTAGTCGCGCGTCAGGGTGAACTCGGCACGGGCCAGACGACGTTCACTGGTCATGATCGTCTCCTACCGCGCGAAAGTGACGTGGATCGTGCCACTCTCGGCCACTTCCGTTGTCACCTTGTGGGTGGTGTCGAGGCCCGGCAGGTCATCCCACAGGTGAGTTCCGCGACCGAGGATGATCGGTGCGACCATGAGGTGCAACTGATCGACGAGTCCGGCCGTCACGAAATCGCGGATGACGCCGACGCCACCGCCGACGCGAACATCCAAACCTCCTGCAGCGGAAGATGCCTCGGCAAGGACATCATCAAGTGGGCCGTTGCGGAAGTGGAAGGTGGTTCCGCCCTGCATGGTTATCGACGGCCGGGGTGCGGTGTGGGTCAGGATGTAGACCGGTGTGCCGAACGGTGGTTCGTCGCCCCACCAACCTTTCCAGTCCGGGTCGTCGGGGAACGTGTGCAGGCCGAACATGGCCGCACCCATGATCTCGGCGCCGATCCCTTCGAAATGAGCTTGGGCGTAGGAGTCATCGACTCCGGTGGTTCCGGTACCGCTGGTGTCACCGAAAACGCGCTCGTGAAACGTGCGCGTGGCAGCCCAGGCGGCGGTGAGGCGCGCCCAGTCCTCACCCATCGGATTGTCCGGGGACAGGCCGGCCGTGGCGGTCCGGCCATCCAGCGAGGTGAACATATCGACGCGAACGACTGTCATGTCAGATCTCCTTCTTTTCCGGCGGTGCGGGTCAGGTGGATGCCGAGTCGGTCGGCCTGGTCTTCTGCGGGTGTCCGCAGTTCGCCGAGCCATAGATGCAACGCGTCAAGGGCGCCCGGTCTCAGACTGACGGTGCGAACGCGACCTTGCTTGTGGGACAGCACGATTCCCGCCTTTTCGAGGATGCCCAGATGCTGCATGAACGACGGCAAGGCCATGGGGAAGGGTGCCGCGAGCTCGGACACCACGGCCGGGGCCTTGGCCAATCGTTCGACGACGGCGCGTCGCGTCGGGTCCGCGAGAGCGCGGAGCAACGCGTCGACGTCTTCGTCATACTTAGTCATATACCTAAGTATTGCTCTATGGCCCCGGCGCGTCAAGAAGGGCATGTCCGAGGCTCGCTCGCTGGTGGATTACGTGGTATCAATGATTACAAGTAATCAAGGAGGTCGCCATGAGTGACAGTGAATCAGCGGTATCCGGATGGCTTACGGGACGCTTGCCGGACGACCTGTTCACCAGCGCCCCCGAGGTCCGGGTGGACCGCGAGGAGATCACCATCATCGGAACCATCGATCCGCCAGATGTCGAGTCCGGCGCCGAACCTGTCGATCAGCGACAAGCGGAGGCCGGCCGGATTGCACGGTTCCGGGAATCGACCCGGGACAAGCGCATCGAGGTTGCTCAGGAGGCTGAGCGCCGATTCGGCCGCAAGGTGGCTTGGGGCGTGCGCTGCGGCGACTCCGCCGAACTGTTCACTCACCTCGCCGTTCCGGTGATGACCCGACTACGGCAGCCACAACGCCAGGTCTTGGACACATTGGTCGCCGCGGGAGTCGCCCGTAGCCGCGCGGACGCGTTGTCGTGGTGCGTGAAGCTCGTTGGGCAACATACGGATTCCTGGCTCGGCGAGCTGCGCGAGGCCATGAGCAAGGTCGACGAGGTCCGTGACGCAGGCCCATCGGTCACCTGATCGTGGTCTCTCTGCGTGCTGTGGAGATAGTCTCGGAGACATGGCTGTCACTGGAATAGGCGGGCTGTTCTTCCGTAGTCGTGATCCGCAGGCTCGAGCCGCGTGGTACTCCGAGCATCTCGGCATCGGCGCGGGCGAGGATGGCCAAGGGACGGTGTGGCAACAGGAGTCGGGGATGACGGTCTTTGCTCCATTCCCTGCTGACAGCACCTACTTCGCGGTCGAACAGCCCTTCATGCTGAACCTTCGGGTCACCGATCTCGACGATCTGGTTGACCGACTCGAGTCGGCGGGAATCGCAGTGGAACGAAATGCCGACTGGGACAGCGAGATCGGGCGGTTCGCCCGGATTCACGATCCCGAAGGTCTACCGATCGAACTCTGGGAACCGGCCGAGTAGGGCCTCGTGCTCGCGGCAGATGATCGGACGGTCTTGGTGTCGGGCTTCGGGGTGGAGCTTGCCCGCTCGACCCCCACAACCTGCATCGTTGCCCATTCGCCGATCTTTGGGCACGGTGGAGGAATGAGCGAATCAACGAGTATCACCGTGGAACGAGTCATCGACGCACCCGTCGACCGAATCTTCGATGTCATCAGCAATCCGCGCCGACACCTCGAGATCGACGGCTCGGGTTTCATGCGAAGCATCGAGCATGCCGACCGGATACAGGAGGTCGGGGAGGTGTTCACCGTCAACATGGACGGGCCACACATGGGCGGTGAGTACAAGACCGACAACCACGTCACGGGGTACGCGAAGGACAAGCTCGTGGCATGGAAGACCGCGCCGGCGGGAACCGAGCCACCCGGGTGGGAATGGTTGTGGGAGCTGGAATCGCAGGGACCCGATGCCACCCTCGTCCGCCACACCTACGACTGGTCGAAGGTCACCGACAAGGATCTCCTGCAGCAGGTCGGCTTCCCGTTGGTCTCGAAGGATCAACTGGAGGACACTCTGAATCGACTGGCGGCTGCTGCTGGCTGATCAGCAGAGTTCGGTAGCCGGGCCTCTGACCTGTGCAAATACGCATGCGTCGTGCCGAAAAATCTAGGGGAAGAACTTCCTCCCCTAAGTTCCCAGTCCTCCCCGCGAAATTTCGCGCGGAGGACTCCAAGGGTAGGGGAGGAAACTTCTTCCCCTACTTCTTGTGCGGCCCAAGGCCGGACGACCACCCTCGCCCGAGTGCTCGTCGGCGTGTCGTGAACCCAGAAACTGCGTGTCGGGTCAGAAACCCGATGCGCGCCAGCGGTTTCTGGCCGCATGTGCGTTTTCTTACCACAAACGCGGTTTCCTGAGCGCGGCCGCGCTCTTCCCACCTCCACGATCGCCGACGACGTCGGCAGGTGGGTCGCTGACTCGCAGGCACGCCAGCTCGTCTCCGACCTCAGTGCGCCGGATCCGGCGATCTGAGTCAGGATCTCGGACCCTCGTGGGTGACAGCCGGCGCGCTGATGCAGCCAGTTCGGAAGTAGAAGGTCTGTACTGCTCCGCTGGTGGCACCCTGTTCCGTCAACGCCCGGCTGACCATCTGTGCTGCCGCACAGTATCGCCCTCCCGAGATATGGCTGCTGATCGCCTTCGTGGCGGCCACGGCGGTCTTTCTGCCGGCCGAGTAGTCACGCGCGGCAGCGTGGGTCATCCGGTTCATCGTGAGATCGCGGTATCCATAAGCGGCAACCTCGGCGTCGCTACTGGCATCGGTGATCCGACCCTGGGATTCGTCAGGCGAAATAGCCTGTGCAACACCGAAACCGGCGGCAGGTGCGAGGCTGCCGAGAGTGACGAGCGCAGCCGCGATCAACGGTCCAAGAACTCTGCGCGGCATGGCTTTCACGAGGTGCACCTCTTGACGTCGTTCGGAATGCATCCGTTCACAGTATCGTCGCCGATGACGGTGAATGCGGCTCGGTCACCTAACGGGGTGCCACCCACCGACGCAGGTAGCCGCGGAGTTCTGTGCCCTCACGCGGTGGATGCCCCGGGTTGACGATGAACGACTGCAGCGTACGCAGCATGTGTTCGACGAGTTCGTTTCGATCGTCTTCGGTCCATCCGCTCCAGTCCACATCGAAGCCGTCGACTATCGACCGGCCCAGGGCGACGGCCTCGGGCGAGGTGACTGCGGCGATGACAACGTTATCGGTGCCTGCGGTGAAGAGAAGTTCAAAGCGTTTGCTCGAGCGAAGCATCTCGAGGGTGACCGCGATGCTCTCGACGACAGCCTCCGAGACATTGCCGATACCGGCCAAGGCCGACGCGAGGTCGTCGAGAAACTCGACACTCGAATGCTCCGCGGCGGCGCGAACCAGTTCATCGCTGTTGGCGAAGTAGCGGTAGATCGTCTGCCGAGTGACCCCGATTCGCTTTGCCACTTGAAGAATTGACGGATTGGGCGAGCCCTCGTCCATGAGCTCACAGGTCGCACGAAGTATCCGCTCGATGGCTTCGGAGTCGGACGCAGGGGTGTTTCCGCCCCAACCGTGAGTACGCATCGCTCCAGTCAACCAGGACTGGTCGACGCGATCGACCAGGCGAATGCGACTAGACAGTCAACTCAAAGAGTGTATGGTCGCAGGGTATGACAGCCCAACTCGACCACTGCACGCCCCTCGGACCTGAACTGACTCGTCGTGGATTGGATCTGGCGCTCGCCGGGACGACAGACGTCGCACCGTCGACAATGCGCGTTCCGCTGAGCTACTACTCCGACGACAAACTCACCGACATCGAGCAGTCGACGATCCTCCGGCGCACGCCGATCGCGGTGCTCGCGTCGGTGCAGATCTCGAATGTGCACGACTATGTCGTGCGCCAGGTGATGGAGGACTCGCTGCTGATAACCCGCGATCGTGACGGCCGGGCACATGTGTTCCTCAACTACTGCAGACACCGCGGAGCCATGCCTGCGTGCGGTGCGGGCAATGCCCGTCGGTTCACCTGTCCGTATCACGCGTGGGTGTACGACAACACCGGCAAACTCAAGGGCGTGCCGGGCAAGGCGGGGTTCGACGACGTCGATTTGGATTCCTACGGGTTGGTCGAGTTGCCGACCGAAGAGCGCCACGGATGGATCTGGGCGGTCCTCACCACAGGCGCACAGATGGACCTCGACGCTCATCTCGGTCCCATGAACATGGAACTGGCGCAATGGAATTACGGGGCCTTCCAGTACCACGACGAGAAGATGCTCAATTCGGAGGTGAACTGGAAGGGTGCCCTTGAGGCTTTCGCCGAGGGATATCACTTTCCGTTCGTGCACGGCAAGAGCGTGATTGGACAGAACACCATTGCCAACACACATGTCTACGACGAGTTCGGCCGCCACCACCGAATCGGGTTCCCGTTCAAGTGGATCACCGACCTCGATGGCACCGAGGCCGGCGGAGATATGTGGGAGCCGTCGGCACAGATGGGCCTCATCTACTGGATCTATCCCAATCTGATCCTCGCGAACAGTCCGGTCGGGGTCGAGGTGATCGACATCCTGCCCGACGGAGCCGCCGGAAAATGCACCGTCCGGCACAGTTGGATGGCGCGCTACCCGGCGACCACCGACGAACAGCGGGAAATGTACGACGGCATCTTCGCGCAGGTCCATGCGGCAGTCCGTGACGAAGACTTTGCGATGCTCCCGCAGTGCAGTCAAGGAGCCCGACGCGGTCAACACGACCACATGGTGCTGGGGCGCAATGAGATTGGTGTGCAACACATGGTGCGGGTGCTCGCGGATGCGCTCGGCATCTCGTTGGCCTGACGTGTCGGTCGATTGGCACGGCGTTCAGAGTCTCCTGGCCGATCAGGTGGTCGCGGCGGTGGAGAAGATCCAACGCTGTAGTCCGGGTACGACGATCGATCGTGTAGAGGTCGGGGGTCTGCATTCCCGCGACATGCTGGTGCTCTGGCCGACGGTCACCGTGATCGTCACAGGTGACCGGCATTGGGAGGTCGAGACACCGCGAGTCGGCGATCACGTCGCGTCCCGGATCACCGCGGCGGGCGGACTCGGTGGCTCGACCTGGATCGACGTTTTCGACGGGTATGAACGATCAGTCCGCGCAGCATGTTGCGAAGCCGAGGGTCGATTACAGAACACCATGCCGGACAACAGTGTTCGTTGTCTCTTCATCGATGATGTGAATCCCGATGCGACGGCCGCTCCCGATTGGGGCGCGGCAACCAGCGATCTGATCGCTGTCCTTAGATCGTGCCCACACGGCGATACTGCCGCCACCGCCAAACTATTGGCCCAGCGCGGCCACCTCACCACCGTCGTCGCGGTCCTTTCCGAAAGCGCACCCGACGAACGCGCCGAGGCCACGATCCTTGACGTGTTGACCGATCACTATGCGGGATCGCAACGATGGTGTGGGCTCGACTATGCACCGCTCGAGGACGCGTTGAGCGTGTGGCCGAATATCGATGTCGCACTCAGGAGTACATTCTCCGCTGAGCGCATGTTCCCGATCGATGCGACCGATGTGCCGACCGCCATGACTGCGTTGTCCTCACAATGGTCCGCGATTCGCGAGCATGCCGCGATCGTGCTGTTGTCGGTACACGTCTGAGCCTGGATCACCTCAGAAGGTGGCGATCGGATTGAGGGGGGATCCGGTTCCGCACGTGATCGCGAGGGGTGCGGCGGTCAGTAGGAACGTGTTGCGGCCGAATCGCTCGACGGTCCGCAGCAGGTCGTCGAGTCGAAGCCACTCCAGGAACGTGAGGCCCATTCGCGCGAGTCCGAGTTGATGGAGCGGAAGTGCGAGATCGGGGTCGGTGGACGGGAGCCGCTCGATACAGTCTCCGCCGAAGATCGCGACGTCGCGTTCGGACAGCCACAGAACCGCGGACGTGTCCAGGCCTGCGCGAACGTTCGGGTCTGCATCGGGAGCCGCCGCCAGGCGCGCGTCGAGTCCCACGTGAACGATGACGGCATCACCAGATTCGACAGTCAGCCCGGTGGCTGCCTCCGCACGGTCGAGATCGGCGGCGGTCACGAATTCATCGGAAGCCAGCCAGGGAACACCGCGCGTGCGCGCGACATCGAGCAACGCGCCTCTGGTGAAGATGCCGTCTCGCATGGCGGTCACCGCATTTCGCCTCAGGCCCTCGGGTCCGAGTATGTCGTCGACGGTGCGATTGTTGTAGGTCGTACCGTTGAGGTGGAAATGCCCGAGCGCGTCGATGTGGGTTCCCCACCCGTGGACGTTCAGCGTGACCTCGTCGACGATCGCATCCGGCACGGCGGGTTCTGAATCGATGGAATGCGACACGAGGAGGTCGCTGTGCTGTGTCGCCGGGAGTTGCAGGTCGGATGCGAGCGAAACCGTAACTCCCTCGGACACCAGACTGGCGGCTCGGATTCGCACTGCGGGAGTGATCAGGTTCAGAGTCCCGAGATCGTCGTCGGGACCCCAGCGCCCGGCGTTGTCGCAGTTGGATTCGAGCCTACGAAGCCGCTCGGAGGGCATTTTGCTGTCCATCGACAACTCCTGTCGCACTGCAAATCTCCATCCGACCGCCACGGTAACGATATCGGGTCCTGGTGCGAGGTGACGTCAAGGTGGATTGTCGAGCGTTACGCTGGCGGTATGTCGGAGACCGCAAGTGCGCTGGCTGCGGCCTTCCGGCCTTCCACCGCTCCGCTCGCCGTGTCGTCCGCTGTGCGCGCGCTGGTGGCCGGCGGCGCGCTTCTGCTCCTCGGTTTGTGGCTCGGCGACTGGGACAAGCTCGGGGTCGCCTACCTGGGCGCGGCCTGTTCTGTTGCCTTCGTCATCGGGGATTCGTATCGCAGCCGCCTGACAGCGCTGGCGGCGCAGGGGTTGGGCGCCGTCGTCGGCCTGGTGGTCGGAGGATCGACGGCCGGTTCACCCCTCGTCATGATTGTGGTTGCGGCACTTGCCGGTTCGGCGTCCGGCTTCGTTGGCGCAGCCGCCCTTTCCGGGCCTGCCTTCGGGATGATGCTCAGCATCGGCGTGGCCTTTGGGCAGTTCGGGGGATCCACGCTCGACCCCGCTGAACAGGCAGCTTGGTACGTGATCGGCGCGCTCGCCATCGGTGTTGTGCACGTGGCCGACTGGCCGTTCCGGCATGGCTCTGCCCAACGGCGGTACGCGGCGACCGTGTGTGACGCGGCCGCCGACCTGTGCGAGTTGATCGGGCGGGGGGATGCCCGTGCGGCACGAACGCGAATGGCCGCCGCATCGGCTCAGGCGCGCGACGCCGGATGGGACTCGACGACAGAGCGTGTCGCGCACGCGACCGCCGCGCTCTATGCGGAGAAGCAACCTGTCCCGGTGTCGGTCGTGACCACCCTGCGCACCGCCGGAATGCTGATTCGCGCCGGAAGAACCGTACAACTTGCCGGTGACTGGCCGTTGACGACACCCGGATTGCGCGCGATGTCGCGCGCCGTGGCCGGTGACGGACGCACGCCGACGGGTCCCGAGCGTCGTGGCGGGCGAACTGTGCTGCATCCGTTGGCGACTCGAGAGTCGGCGCACAACGCAGTGCGCATGGCGCTGTGCATGGGCGTGGCCACCGCGATCACCGTCGCCTTGCACGACCCGCAGCATTCGTTCTGGCTGCCGCTGACCGTCGCGGTGATAGTCCGCCCGGAGTACGCCTCGATCTTCGTGCGAACGATGAATCGGGTCGCCGGCACCCTTGTCGGTGCACTGATCGCGGCCGCCGTGCTCGCATGCTGGGACAGCGGATCCGCGGTTGCGGTTGCGGCGTCGGTTGGTCTGGCATTCGCTGCGCTCACTGCGCCCAAGCTGTACGGGCTGAGCGTCGTCGGTGTGACGCTGTCGGCGATCTTGGCCGCCTCGGTCGGCGGTCCGGATACCGTGGCACCGCTGATCCGGATGCAGGACACCGTGCTGGGTGCAGTGATCGCGGTCCTGCTCGGCTACGTTTGCTGGCCGGGCGCTCGACGTCTTCCACAGCAAGCACGGATCGATGACGGGCTGAGTGCGGCCGAGGACTACCTGGCCGAGGTAGGCGTCACAGATCGCGATCGCAGGAGGTTCGTGCGTTGCCGCGATGAAGCCTACCGGCGTGCGCACGGGGCGCGCTCGGCGTGCCTGGCCGCCTATGCCGAACCGCCCCCGGTTCCCGCGCAGGCTCGCGAGATGCTGCCGTTTGCAATGGAGTTGGAGGAGATCGTCGACGAGATCACCTCGATCCTGCCGGCGGCCGACGACGCGGAACCGCCAGACCCGGTGGCGATCGACCGCACACGACGACGACTGGTTCGTCTACGGGCCACCGCGGCGACAGCTGTTCGGTGATACCCCAGGGTCGCTCGACCCGCGCCTATCGATCGGCGAAGATGTCGTGGTCAGGATCGGTCTGGGGGTCGTATTCGATGACGTCGCCGGCGTGGCGGGCGGCCGTCGGCCCGAACAGGTCGGCGATGAGCGCTGCGGTCATGTCGATACCCGCGGCAACCCCCGATGATGCCCACCGATCACGGTCGTGCACCCATCGGGCTCGGCGTTCCCATTGCACCGTGTCGCCGTGGCGGATCACCCGATCAAAGGAGCGCTTGTTGGATGTCGCGCGGTAGCCCTCCAAGAGTCCGGCGGCGGCAAGGATGGCCGAGCCGGTGCACACGGAAGTGACGAGGGTGGCGTCCGCGACGTAAGAACGTAGTTGGTTCAGGAAGTCCTTGTCGTCCAACAGCTTTAGCCATCCGAGACCAGCGGGAACCAGGACGATGTCCACGTCGGCGGTGTCGGAGAGGCCTTCGGTTGCTTCCACCCTGGTGCCCTGGGAGCTCGCCACCAGACCGGCCTCGCGGGCGACCATCGAAATGCGGAACTGGTCGGGGAGAACGCTGAGGATTTCCACCGGTCCGAACACGTCGAGGAGTTCGAAACCCTCGAACAGCACGACCGAAACCTTGCGAGAGCCGGGCACATCGGGTTCGGTCATGGGGGCTCCTGTCGACGCTCCCAATCTACCGGTGCGCGGGATTGGGTGGCGAGGGCCGCGCGGCGAACTATGCGCGTCGGTACTTCGCCAGGTAGCGATCCTTCTCCGCTGCGGTGTCCTCGGGCAGGAGCGGAGTGTGGTGCAGTTGCCGCGACATCTTGGTGTAAACCGTTGCGGCGCCGGCGATGATGGCGAGCAGGGCAACCGCGGACGCAACGGCGGCACCGGTCTGGTGCTGTGCCGAGAAGGTCACCATCAGGCCGAGTGCCGGGATGATGAGGACGACGAGGGTGTATGCAACCCAGCTCATCGGGTGCCGATTCTCGTGGTCGGATGCGAGTGCGGGGGCTGCAACGGTGGCCATCGTGAGTCTCCTTGTGGCGACGGTATTCCTGACCCCTCCAGCATTCGCCCACGCCCCAATGAGCACGAGGGACTTTTGACCCGCTGGCGTAGGACCTTTGCGTGGCTCGATGACGCGCTTCAGTCGATGATCGACCGGACGAGATGCTCCAGTGCGTCGGCGGTGCGGTCCAGGGGTGCCGTGCTCCGCTGCGCCCGGCACATGGCCACCGTTCCCTCGATCGACGCGACGATGAGGATGGCGGTTCGCTGAGCCGTGTCATCTTCGGCGCCGTGCATTCTCAGCGATTCGGCGAGCAGGTCGGTCCAGCGCTCAAAGGCCCGTGCGGCCGCCTGCAGTGGAGCATCGTCGTCATCGGGTTCTTCGACCGACACCGCGAGCACCGGACACCCGGCACGAAAGTCGCTGTTGACCACCACATCTCGCCACATGTTCACGAACCGCCCCAGTCCGCCGACAGGTCCGTCGGCGGAGATGGCGTCGCCGAGGACGCGCATGGTCAGCGCATCTGCGAACTCGACCGCTTCGACGGCGACCTGTGTCTTGCCGCCGGGAAAGTAGTGGTACGTCGACCCCAGTGGTGCACCTGAGTGCTTGGCCAATTCCCGGACGCTGGTGGCACGGAGGCCACGCCGCCCGAGCATGTCCGCGGCACCCACGACGAGCTGTTCGCGGGCAGTTCGCTTTGCCATCGGTCCCTCTCTTGCCTATGACGGTCGTTCTAGCGTAGCGTCCGTGCCATCGTATGACGACCGTTATAAATCGACAGATGGGGATCTGACACGTGAAGAGCTTGATGTTCGTCAAACCGGGAGAGTTGCGATTCGATGAGGTGGACGATCCGACGATCCTTGATCCCACCGACGCGCTGGTGCGGCCGATCGCCTCGACGACGTGCGACCTCGACCACCACGTGATCGCCGACAGAACGCCATTCTCGCTGTTCGGACCCTTCGCGCTGGGCCACGAATGTGTCGGTCGGGTGGTTGCGGTGGGTGAGGAGTGCACGGAGTTCGCCGTCGGCGATGTGGTTGGTGTGGCATGGCATATCGCCTGCGGAACCTGTGCTCAATGCGCGCTCGGGCATCCGGCCCGCTGCCTGCTGCATGGGGACGCGCAATACGGTCTGCCCGTCAACGGGTTGTGGGGAGGCACGTTCGACGAACTGGTCCGTGTCCCGTTCGCGGACTACAACCTGGCACAGCTGCCCGACGGCGTCGATCCGATCCACCTCGCCTCCATCGGCGACAATTTCGCCCTGGGGTGGGAGACGGTGATGCCGGCGGTCGAGGGCATCACCGATCCCAAGGTTGCTGTCTTCGGCGGCACCGGTTCTATCGGGCTGTACGCCGTCGATGTCGCCGTGCACTGCGCCAACGCCCACACCGTCTACTACGACGACGACCCGGTCCGCATGGAAGTCGCGGCGAGACTCGGCGCCGAGGTTCATGACATCGCGGGCAAGCGCGACAGGGACTTTCACGTTGCGGTCGATGCGTCCGCTGATCCTGCGAAACTGCGCAAAGCGTTGCTGTCGGTGGTGCCGGAGGGCACGATCAACAGTGTCGGCATCTATTTCGAGGACGTGTCGTTGCCCCTGCTCGCGATGTACCAGCGTGGCGTCAGCTTCCACAACGGTAAGGGGATGGCCCGACCCAACATGACCCCGACACTGCAAGCCGTCGCCGACGGGACCCTCCACCCAGAACTGGTCACCAGCGGCGTCTACGCGTGGGACCAGATCCCTGATGTGCTCGCCGGTCCGAACGCGGCCACAAACCGATCTTCGTCCTGGATCCAGCCTGACTGACTCGAAGAGTTCGGTGACCACAGCGTTGAACTGGGCAAATACGTTAGTGCCGTGCCCGCGAAATCTAGGGGAAGAAGTTTCTTCCCCGGGGTTCGTAGTCGTCCGCGAGAATCTTCTGGGGGAGGACTCCAAGGGTCGGGGAAGAAGTTTCTTCCCCCTACTTTTGTGCGGCGGCGCATCCAGTCCACGGACATGAGATCCCGCCGCGGTGCGCCCATCGCGTGGACGAAGTCGACTGGCCATTGATCGTGTGAAGTTGAGCCCGGATTCCGGGCTCAACTTCACACGGATCGCGATCGTGTTCGGTCGAGGAGTTCCACGGCGACGGTCACTGAAACGGTCGCCGTGACGTGTCACCGAGCCCGAATATGCCCTCGGAGGCAACTGAGGAGGACCGTTTCAGACGGCTCCGCTCGTCCCGCCTGCACGATCGCCGCCGCAGGCGGCGGGTGGGTCATTGATTGCTGCCGAGGGCCGGGTCACAGGCGTACGACGCGCGTGTGTCGGACGGTCGTCGACTGGCAGATGACCAGGTCACGTGTACCATCCCCGCCATGACCGACGCCGCGCCGGCGTCGGGGTGCACTGTCGCAGGGAGCCGTGTTCACGGCGGGGGAGCGACAGTCGGGGGATGCAGGGGGTAAGAAATGACCAATGTGCCGAGTGACGACATGCTCGCCCGCATGGTGTACGGAAGCGGCGACCAGCACTTCATGGCGCGACTGGAAAGCATCATCGAACGCAGATTCCTGCGCATGGCCCGACGAGTCAGCGGGATTTCCATGCAGCGCGCGTTTGAGTCGGACTGACGTCTCGCGAAGACGCCATCGTCGGCGCTCAGGGTCTCCCGGCGTGCCCGACCGTCACCTCGACGGCACGGATCGTCGCTTCCCGCGCGGCCGACCGCGCATGCTCGTTGAAATCCGGTGCGCAGCAGATGAATAGGGTCCTGCCGTCGGTGCCGCCGAGCATGCAGGCGTACACGCCGGTGCCGACCGCGATCTCGTCGACGATCTCGCCGCCCTCACGAACTCGGATGACTCGGTTCCCCAGGGCGTCGGCGACCCACAGGCAGCCGTCGGCGTCGAGGCCACACCCGTCGGGTCCGACCGACGCGCCGGCGAGCGCCTCACCCAGCACCCTGGTCGTTGGCGGTTCGGCGAACTTGGCCCAATCGCGTCGGCCGCTCAGCGACCCGTCGGGCGCGATGGAGAACGCGCTGATCCGATCGCCGAAGGTCTCGTCGACCAGCAGAGTGGCTCCGTCGGGCGTCACGACACTGCCGTTGGGAAACCAGAGGCCGGTGGCGACCACCGTGACGGTTCCGTCCGGATCGATGCGCAACAGATCCGCGGTGTCGAGGTCGGCGCCGGCCATCAGGTCGAAGCCGAAGTTGCCGAGCCACGCGCGCCCTTGATCGTCGACGACCATGTCGTTGGGGTGGCCGCCGACATACTCACTGACGTCCGCATGGACGGCAGTGGTCCCGTCGGCTTCCACCCGCAGAATCGTGCGGTCCCGCATCGAGACGACGAGCAGCCGACCATCGGGAAGCCACCCGAGCCCCGACGGCTGTGCCGGAACCTCGAGTTCGGCGCGCAGATCGGAGCCGTCGGCGTTCACCGAGTTCACGGTGTGAGTGTAGAAGTCGACGAACCACAGACGCCCGTCGTGCCACCGGGGACATTCGGTGAACGACATGCCGGAGACGACGGTTCGGATCTGCGGGCTGCTCATGTTGCGACTATAGGTAGTGACTCCGCCGACGTGGTCACGTTTCGCCAAGAGTGTAGGAATACTGCTTGTACACAACGTGTTTGACCAACGTGACAGCTGGGCCGCCGACTCTGCCGTCGGCTGACCCGAACGGGTCGGTCTCGGCATTCGGCCCCCAAGCCCCGATGTTGGGCGTAGCGTCCCGAACAGATGGAGAGGACGCTCATGCACACACATGTGAGAACACTCGTCGTGGCGATCGCGGCCGTCGCACTGACACTCGGCGGTGGCGGTGCCGCAACAGCAACACCGCCGGCCAATGCGGGCCTTCACCTCAGCGCAAAGGCGAACAACGCGCGCTGCACCGTGACCTTCACCATGCTGAACTACACGAATGCCCACAACTGGTTCACCATGGACTACTGGTTCGCCCAGGAGGATCAGCCATGGGCGCCACCGGATGCCGAGATGCACTCGAGCGGCTGGGATCCCAACAATCTGCCGACACCTTGGCGGATCGTCTCCGGCGCGAAGCGACCAGTCGCTCGATATACGCCTGCAAGCCCGTCGGACTCGACCGGATCACTTCGCGGCGCACTGCCCGCGAGTTTTCCGCAGGCGGATAGATACGGCTACAACGGGATCTACACGAACTTCAATCCGACTGCGCTCACGAAGCCGTTCAAGACGACAGTGACTTTCGATCTGCGAAAGGTGACACCGGCGCCGCCTGCCGCGGTCAACGGCAGATACACCATCCGCTATCGCGTCTATCTCGGCCCCCAGACGCAGGCGTATGGGTACTGGACGCCTCGGTCGATCACCGTGGGCGGTTGTCGCAGTAGCAACGGTTCACTCGACTGGGGATCGATACATCTCTGACACGGACCGCACTCGTCGCCGTCGGACCTGACGGACGTCGACGCAACGCAACGGTGCCGCCTCCCGGTGTGGGAGGCGGCACCTCTTTCCTGCTCAGGCAGAGACGAGTTGGTCCTCGGCCTTCTTGCTCTCGCTGTATCCGGGCGGGCCGAAGATGTAGCCGAGGCGACCGCGCCAAGTGCGAGCCTTCGCCGTGTCGCGGAGCATGGCCACGGTCTCGATGTAGTTGTACTTGATCGGATTCTGGGTTTCGACGTCGTGGATCAGGCCGTAGCGGACGGGCTCGATCTCTTCGGCATAGGACCCGAACAGCCGATCCCAGATGATGAACACCCCGCCGTAGTTCTTGTCGATGTAGGGCTGGTTGGAGCCGTGGTGTACGCGGTGATGCGACGGGGAGTTGAAGATGAACTCCAGAGGCGCCCACAGCTTGCCGATGCGCTGGGTGTGGAACGGAATCTGGAAGATCAGGCCGGCGGTGTTGAGCAGGAAGATCATCCACACCGGGAATCCCAACAGCGCTGCAGGAAGCCAGGCGAGACTGCGCAGTGTGTAGGACACCGGTTGGAACCAGGGGAGCCGCAGATTGGTCGACATGTTGAAGAAGTTGCTGGAGTGGTGCACGCTGTGCGCTGCCCACAGCAGCCGGATCCGATGATCGGCGCGGTGCGCCCAGGGCGCTGCCCAACAAGCCGGTCGATGTGACCCTCGACGGTTGTTGGTGGCAATTCTTGCCGCGATCATCGACGCGGCCATTTTCGCGTCGTCCGGGATCTTCGGGACCGCACTACTGCCTGCGCTCACGATGACCATGATGCTGGTCGCGGCCGACCTTGCTCTGGCCCTTCGCCCCGGCACCGCCGCAGTGGTGGCCTACATCCAGGTGGTCACTCGAATCTGTGCGTGCCTTCTTCTCGGCCACTACGGACTGGCTTCCGGGATCGGGGACGTCGGTGTACTGGTTGCGGGCTACCGAGCTGGAGCCTGGCTGCCCACGCGGGCCTCGGCGACCGTCCTCCCGGTTCTGATGGTGGGTGTCGCCGTCGCGGCACTGATCAACGGCACGGCTGATGAGTGGTGGATGATCCCCGCGATCGGCGTGTCGAATGCGTTGATTCCGTGGCTCGTAGGCAGATACACCGCTGCCGGTGGCGCGTACGTGACCAAGTTGGAGATGCAGCGGGAGAACGACCGCGCGGTGATGGATAAGGCGCTCGCCGACGAGCGTGAGGCCATCGCACGTGACCTCCACGACGTCATCTCCCACCACGTCAGCGCCATCGGAATCCACGCGGGCGCCGCCCGGATGGCAATGGGATCGGACGTCGAGGCCTCGACGCGGTCCTTGGAAGCTGTGGAGTCGTCCAGCCGCGCGGCAATGATGGACCTGCGGCGCCAGCTCGATCTCCTGCACGGGCGCGACGCCGCCGGCGACCGTCAGCCCGGACTCGCCAACATCTCCGAACTGGTCGACTCCGTCGGTGCAGTGGGACTCGACGTCGAGCTCGATATGACCGGCGCCACCGTCGAACTGCCTGCATCACTTGACGTCACCGTCTACCGAATCGTTCAAGAGATGCTGACAAACGCGCTGCGCCACGGCGACGGAAGCGCCCGCCTCAATGTGCGCGTGAATCATTCGCGAATCGTCATCGAAGAGTCCAACGCCATCGCCGCCGAGACCTACCTTGGCGGTTCGCTGCACCGCGGCCTCGACGGCATGCGAAGGCGCGCAGAGCTGTTCGACGGAGATGTCGAGTGTGGTGCAGACGCGTCCGGCCGCTGGCAAACCAGCGTGGCGATCCCGATCGGAGCATCATGACTCAACCCATCACCGTGCTCGTCGCCGACGATCATGCGGTGTTCCGTGCGGGGCTCAAGGCCATCATCGACGCGAGCCCGGACACCGTCTGTGTCGCGGAGGCCGCCGACGGACGTTCCGCCATCGAAGAGGCGCAACGGGTCCGGCCCGACGTGGTGGTGCTCGACGTGCGGATGCCCAGACTCGACGGTGTCGGCGCCATCGGGCCGATCGTCGGCTCAACGAATGCTCGGATACTGATGCTGACGACCTACGACAACGAAACAGTGCTTGCGGAAGCACTAGGTGCCGGGGCAGGCGGGTTTCTGTTGAAATCGTCGCCACCGGAGGAACTCGTGGCTGCGATCCGCGTGGTCGCGCGCGGAGATTCGGTGATCGATCCCGCCATGACCCGGCGCCTCGCCGCAAGGGTCGCCGACACCCTGGCAGAGGTGCCGGTGCCGCCGGAGGTGGCGACTCTGACGACGCGCGAGTACGAGGTGATGTTGCTGATGGCTGATGCACTCAGCAACGCCGAGATCGCAGGCAAGTTGTACGTCGGGGAGCAGACCGTCAAAACGCATGTGTCACACATCCTGGCGAAACTCGTTGTGCGCGACCGAATCCAGGCCGTGGTCTACGCCCACCGACACAGGCTGTCCGAGATCACGCGATCGTAGTGGTCCTGTCCACCGATTTGGCGGGGGTCTTTGGCGTTCGATGCTACGTTGACGGCATGCGCGCGAATGCCGTTGGCGGCCCATCACACTCGAGGGGTATCTCGTGGGAAAAGTAGTCATGTACGCCTCGGTGTCCGTCGATGGCTTCATCGCGGACGAAAACGACCATCCCGGACCACTATTCGACTGGTTGACCACCGGCAGCGTCCCGCTCGACGAGAGTGGTGTGCTGAAGGTGTCGCAGGAGTCGTTCGACTACGTCCGGCCGTACTGGGATCAGATCGGGACGACCATCGTCGGCCGCCACGTGTTCGACATGACCGACGGCTGGGATGGACAGCCTCCCAGCGGGATCGACCATGTGGTGGTCGTGTCGCACCGGCCGGCGCCCGAGGGCTGGGACCCCGAGGCGCCGTTTCTTTTCGTCGACGACATCGAGGCGGCCCTCGCGGCAGCGCAGGAACTGGCCGGTGACCGCATCGTGGAGGTCGCTGCGGGAGACGTCGGTGGCCAGGTGCTCGCCGCGGGCATGATCGACGAAGTGCGCATGGACGTTGTGCCCGTCGTGATGGGAGCCGGTAAGCGGTTCTTCGGGTCGCTCGACGCGCAGCACATGTTGGACGATCCCGACGTGGTGATCCAGGGTGATCGCGTACTCCACCTACGCTTCCGGGTGCGCCGATAGCTGCCGCCGCGGTTGAGTATGTGGCGGTCGGCTAATCGAGGATCTCGTGCAACCGCCGGGCGAACGCCTCGGGCTGGCCGGCATAGCCGAATTCGCCGCCCATGAAACCTCCGTGGTGACTCGGGAACACTGCTGCCTCTTGGCCGAGCAGCGCGGCGGTGGCTACTGCGGTCCGGCCGGTGAATGTGTCGCGGGACTCTTCGCCGACGGCGATCACCACGCGGGTCGGCGCGGCGGTCACCGCGTCGACGTCCGGCAGGTAGTCGAGGAAGGCAACGGATCGGTCGGAGAGCAGAGGGTCGTCTCTCGATCCGTCGTCGTCGGCCGGCATGCCGAACGCAGCAGGGGCGGGTGCGGGCTGGGCGAAGTAGGCGTCGGTGAACTCGCCCTGCCACGAGGTCATCGCGAGAAACGCCGCCATGCCTGCGCCCCAACCCTTCTCGGTGTAGACAGCCTTGAATGCATTGGTGGCACGTTCGGCGGCGTCGGCGTCGGGCAAAACATTAAGGAGCGGCGGCTCGTGGGCGACAAGCGTGAGCAGGTCGGCCGGATATGTCGCCACCATGGCGAGTGCAGTCACCGCGCCGCCGCTGCTCGCGAACATCTCCACAGGTCCGACGCCGAGCGTCTCGATCAAGGCGTGGAGGTCAGCCGCCTGAACCTCGGGTTCGTTCTGGACGCGTCCGTCCTTGCGGGTACTGCGGGCGAACCCACGTGGGTCGTAGGTGACGACGGTGCGGTCGCCGAACAACGGCACCAACGCACTGAAGCCGCTGGCATCCATGGGCTGGGCGACCATGAGGAGCGGCGGACGACCGTCGGCGGTCGGGAGTGGACCGTGGACGTCGTAAGCGAGGTCCACGTCGGGAAGTTCGAGGATGTGCGCGGTCATGGTGATACGGACTCGCCGAGTGCGGAGAACTCATCGGGCTTGCGACAATCAACCATGTTTATCAGTTGGCCTCCTGTGGCCGTGCACCTCAAGCTCGGTCGTCCATCGTTGGAGCCGTATCGGCACAAGTTCCACCTGCCACGGGCCGCCGACGGGCGCTGCAGCGTCACGTTCGCAGGGGTTTCGACGCTGCTCTTCGACGACGGTGAGTCGGCAGTACTCTTCGACGGCTTCTTCTCGAGGCCCTCGCTGGCTGCGGTCGCGCTCGGCAAGATTGCCCCGAACCGTCAACGTATTTCGAACGCGTTGGATCGATTAGGGCTCGGCGGGCGGGGGCCTGCGGCGGTGGTGCCGGTGCACACTCACTTCGACCATGCTCTCGACTCGGCACACATAGCCGAACGTACCGGCGCGACGTTGGTCGGCGGTGAGTCCGTCGCCAACATCGGACGCGGCGCCGGGCTTTCCGAGGAGCGGATTCAGGTGGTTGGCCACGCCGATACCGTCAGTTTCGGCAACTGGACGCTCCGGTTCGCCGAGTCCGAACACTGTCCGCCCGATCGGTTTCCCGGGGCGATCACCGAGCCGTTGGTGCCGCCGGCCAGGGCGTCGGCGTACCGCTGTGGCGAAGCGTGGTCGGTGCTGGTCGAGCATGTGGGCGGCCGGTCGGCACTGGTGCAGGGGAGCGCTGGATTCGTGCCCGGCGCACTCGACGGGTGGTCGGCTGCCTGCGCATACCTGGGCGTCGGGATGCTCGGTCATCGCCCACACGAATACATCGCCGACTATTGGACGCACACAGTTCGTGCCGTCGGAGCCGGGCACGTCGTGCTGACTCACTGGGACGACTTCTTCCGCTCACTGGATCGACCACTACGAGCTACCGCATACGCCGGGGACGACCTCAACGCGACGATGCGCGTTCTCAGCGAACTATCTGCCGATAGTGCTGTGCCGCTTCACTTTCCACGCGTATGGGAGCGAGAGGATCTATGGGCTCTGGTCTGACGGTCGGGCCTCAGCGCTCAGATTCGGCTCGATTCTTGAGGTGCTGCAGGGTGTCGGAGACATGCGACTCGAGCTCGTCGGCATGCGCCGCGGGGCCGCCGAGTAGGCCGCCGAACATGCGGGCGATCCGGGGCATCCCATCGGGCATGTGACGTTGTTCGCGCAACACCGTCGACCTGCCGTCCGACGTCACGCTGTACGTCCAGATCGCACCGCTGGTCTTGGTGTGCCAGGACAGTTCTCGCCCTGGCACAACCGAGACGACGTTGTTGATGGTCGGCCAGATGATGAAACCGCGCCGGTTCCATCCGATGTAGGTTTCACCTGCCTCGAACGGACCCTTGCGGCGACGGGTCAGCGCGAACAACTCAGGGCTGGCCTCTGGCATGGTGCGCGGATCGCTCAGCAACTGCCACACCCGGTCCGGGGTTGCGTTGATGGTGACCTCGGCGTCGAAGTCGCGATCGAATGCGTCTGTCGTCATGTCCCCATTCTGCCCGGTTGGCCATGTTGAGCGCCCCGCCGCGCAGATGAGTAGCCGCAACGAACTCGGCCTGCGAAAACGGCGAAAACCGCCGTGGGCCTCAGCCCTCCATGGCAAGCTTTGCCGCGATCGCCTTCACATATATGAAATATGGGGGCGTCGATACCCTTCGACAAGGTGCGCTGCACGGGGCTGCGGACGATCGTCCGTATGACGGTGATCGCGCGACCGATGGAGTTGTGGCCGGAACTCGATGCCGCGCAACACTATGCGCACTGCGTCGCGGTTGGTCGAGACGGGTCGTCGGCGTCCGCGCATGGTCACCGAGCAGAGGAGTGCATCCGCATGATTTCCACCCGGTTCACCGAGACCTTCGGAGTTCGCCACCCCATCGTGCAGGGAGGTATGCAGTGGGTCGGGCGGGCCGAGCTCGTCGCGGCGGTCGCCAACGCTGGTGCTCTGGGTTTCATCACCGCCCTGACGCAGCCCACGCCGGAGGATCTCGATCGCGAGATCGCCAGGTGCCGAGAGCTGACCGACCAGCCGTTTGGCGTGAACCTCACGATCCTTCCGTCCATCACACCGCCGCCCTATGACGAGTATCGACAGGTGATCGTCGAATCAGGGGTCAAGATCGTGGAGACGGCCGGCTCCAACCCCGGTCCACACCTGCCGATGTTCCACGATGCCGGTGTGAAAGTCCTACACAAATGCACCAGCGTGCGGCATGCGGTGAAAGCGCAGAAGCTCGGCGTCGACGGGATCAGCATCGACGGATTCGAATGCGCCGGACATCCCGGAGAGGACGACATCCCAGGACTGGTGCTGATACCGGCCGCTGCCGACAAGGTCACGATCCCGATGATCGCCTCCGGCGGTTTCGCCGACGCCCGCGGGCTCCTCGCAGCGCTCGCCCTCGGCGCCGACGGCATCAACATGGGCACCCGATTCATGTGCACGGTCGAGTCGCCGATTCACCAGCGGATCAAGGAAGAGATCGTCGCTGCCGACGAAACCCAGACCGAGCTCATCTTTCGGCCACTGCGCAACACCGCTCGGGTGGCGAGCAACAGCATCAGCAGGGAAGTGGTCGACATCCTCAACAACGGCGGACAGTTCGAGGACGTGCGTGAACTGGTGGCCGGTGCCAGAGGCCGGAAGGTGTTCGAACTCGGCGACCCTGAGGCGGGAATCTGGAGTGCCGGCACCTGCCAGGGCCTCATCCACGACATCCCCACCGCCGGCGAACTGGTGGAACGTATCATCACCGCGGCCGAGAATCTGATCACCGATCGTCTCGGCGGCATGCTCGACCGTGTCTCCGTCTGAAGCAACCCGCCGATTCTGTTCGTGACCGCGGAGGAACGGCGTCAGGCAGGTTCCAAGGACCGGGCGGCCTTCGCCAACGCAGCCAGAGTTCGCAGGACAGACTCACGTTTGGCACTCAAGTCCGACACCTTGGCCTTGCCGCTGAGACCCGAGTCGTCCTGCGCGACAGCGAGGCGCTCGTCGAGCTCAGCAAGTTGCGCCAGCAATTGCTCGGCCCGGTGCGCGAGTTCTGCATGGTCCGGCTGGGAAACATCTGACGGCCGAGTCATCGCCGACCTGCCGGTCCGCGACTGGCCTGTGGGCGTTGCTCGCTCCGCCTGCGTACGACCCGCCTGGGCGGTCGCGACGACGCCACGCTTCCCGGATCGGGATTTCTCACGCTGCGACGGCTCGGTGCGGGTACGGTTCAGCTCCGCCCGCGCCGCGCGAGCCGCAACACGGTGCTCGCGTTCCTCTTCGTCGTCGGACTCCAACGACCCACCCAAGGGCCGCAGCCCATAGAAGTCAACGAACTCGCGAGCCTCAGCGATGGTCTGTTCCGCGGTCCGGCAACGCACACAGCGCGGTTCATTGCGGAAATACGCGAGGTCGTCGGTCGACGAGCACCACACACATTCACGGAGAGTGACGTCAGTTACAGGGGCGTCGGCAGTCGATGAAGGCACGGGCGATCAGACTACGCCACAGCGCTTTTCGCGGTGGATTGGGGTTGGCCCGTCAACCTCGACGTCGCTCCTCTCACCCTCTGGGAGTCGAAACTGGCTCTCCGAATTCTCACCAGTCGTGTAGACGGTTCAGTATACCCTAAGGTAGCCTCGACCCATGGGGACGACGACAATCAAGGTGTCCGTCGAACTTCGGGATCGCATCAACCGCGATGCCGAAGCACATGGCGTCACTGCAGCGGGACTCATCGAGAAGCTGCTCGATGGATACGAGCGCCGACAACGCATGGAAGCATTCGGCAACGCATTGCGGGCGGCCGACGCGGACTACTGGGACGAGTTCCGGGACTGGGACACCACCCTGAGTCCCGGCGACGATGCCGCCTGATCTGCGGCGGGGGACGGTCGTATGGGCCGAGTTGGATCCCACTCGTGGCCGCGAGCAGGCAGGCCGGCGTCCCGCGCTCATCATTGCCAGCGACCTGTATCTAGAGCAAGCCGATACACTCGCAATCATCCTGCCCGCTACGACAATTGAGCGGGGATGGCCAAACCATGTACGCCTTCGCGGGCCTGCCTTCACACCGACGCGACCCACATTCGCAATGACCGAGCAACCACGAACAGTCACACGCCAACGACTGCACGACGTCATCGGCGCCGTCGACCGGGAGACCATGGATGAAGTCGACCAGTGGCTGAGGGACTTCCTTTCCCTTCCGTCACAGTAGATCTCGACCGAGTTACATGCGTCGTCGAGAGTTGGTGGTCAGGGCAAATCTGCGCCGTCGTCCGATGGTCACCCCGATTTGCGGGCGAGCGCTGGTTCGGTGCTGAGGAATTCGTCAAGGATCCCGACAACAGCCTCCGGCGACTCGGCGTGCGGGTAGTGGCCCACACCGGGCAGTATTTCGAGGCGGCTCCCGGGCATCGCCTCGTGCGCGGCGATGCCGTGCGCAACCGGGATGATGTCGTCTTTGTCGCCCCAGATCAGTAGCGTCGGCAACTCTTCATTGAGGTACAAGCGGTTGAGTGCGCTGACCGCCTGCCCACGGTGATCCACCACTGAGCGCAGCGTCCGCAAGAATGCGCGGCGCGTATCGGCCTCGGCGAGCGACGAATACGCACGCCATGTCTGATCGGCACGCGGAGAATGAATGCCCGCCGACGACGCCCAGGACCGCACTTTCTCACCGGCCCGCAGAATCGGATTCGGCGCGATCAGCGGCAACACGAACTCGGCGCCGGGAGCGGCCAGCAGTCGAAGGATCCAGCTGACGTCGGGGCCCAGACCGCCGCTGCTCATCAGTACGAGCCGTTCGCAGCGGTCGGGATGTTGGTAGGTGAACTGCATCGCGATACCGCCACCGAGTGACTGACCCACCACGGTCACCTTGTCGATTCCCAGTTCGTCGAGAAGATCGCGCAGGAAGGCGGCGAACGCGCCGAGCGAATAGTCCCCGCGCGGCTTGTCCGACGCGCCGTGACCCGGGAGGTCGGGCGCGATGACCCTGTGCGTGCGGGAGAGCGCCGGAAAGACTGCGTCCCAGGTGAGCGCACTGCCTGCCATCCCATGAATGAGAAGCAGCGTGTCGCCGCTGCCGGCGTCTCGATACGCGACCTGATCCCCATGCAGATCGAGAAACTTGTATTCGCTGCTCACCATCGTCACTCCCGCGAAGGTAGGGCGTACGTCCCGCAGTGCCGGGTTGGCCGGTTCCGCAAGTAGGCGTCGGGGACGATTGTCTGCCGATTGTGACCACACCGGGTCACAGAGGTCAATTTCGCAGCTCGCCTCACATTATGCGATGGGCGGATCACCTGACGGGCGGCCGGTCGGATTTCGGGATCGTGGCGGTCCCGCGCCGGTAGAGTGCACTTCGTTCAGACGGGCGGAGGGGCAAGGGCAATGACAACCAACTTGTTCGACGTGGAGGGCAAGACCGCGTTGGTGACCGGTGGGACAAGCGGGATCGGCGCGATGCTGGCGCGGGGTCTCGCCGATCGCGGGGCCCACGTCGTGATCACAGGCCGAAACGAGAAGGCGCTGGAGGAGGCCTGTAACGCGGGTCTCGTTGCGCTACAAGCGAATTTGTCGACGCCTGATGCATGCCGAGCATTGGCGGCGCAGGTCGCCGAGGAGTTCGATCACCTCGACATTCTGGTCAACAACGCCGGGGCCACCTGGGGCGCGCCCTTGGAGGAGTTTCCCGACTCCGCGTGGGATCGAGTTCTCGATCTCAACGTGCAGGCGCCGTTCACCCTGACACAGGCGTTGCTCCCATAGTTGTTGGCCAAGGCCACCGAGGACGATCCGTCGCGCGTGATCATGATCGGCAGCATCGACGGAATTCGGGTGCCGAGTACTGCGTCGTACTCCTATTCGGCGAGTAAGGCGGCCGTTCATCAGATGACCCGACACCTCGCTCGCGATCTCGGCCCACGTCACGTCACGGTCAACGCGATTGCGCCGGGTCCGTTCGAATCAAAGATGATGGCACACATGCTCAATGAGTTCCGCGACGAGATCGAGGCGAGTTCACCGTTGGGGCGGATCGGACGTGCCGACGATGTGGTCGGCACAGTGGTTTTCCTCAGCAGTCGGGCGGGTAGCTACCTCACCGGAGCCGTGATCCCTGTCGATGGGGGCATGTCCACCACGCGGTGACCCGATGAGAACACAGTCGCGTTCTGATCAGGCTCATGTGCCGCAGAAGGTCTGGAATGAGGCTGTGAATGATTCGGGGGCGGGCATGGCGTAGTGGTCCCGCTCGTCGAGCTGGTCGAACGGCTGTGTCACCGCTGCCAGGAGTTGCTCGAAGGGCGCCAGATCCGCGTCGGCCGCTGCCGCCAACGCGGCGTCGAGGTGGTGGTTGCGTGGGATATAGAGCGGGTTGATGCGGTCCATCCGGTCCGCGGTCCGCTGATGGTCGTGGCCGAGACGGTCGAGTGCGCCACGCCACCGCTTCAGCCACGAGTTCCTGTCGTCGGCGGGGATCAGCGTCGCCAACGGTGTGCTCTCACCGCGCAACTCAGCCGCCAGAGCGCGGAAGGTCCCGGTCCAATCGGACCGGTGGGCGTTCATCAGGGTCAGCAGATCGTCGATCAACTCGTGCTCGTCGCTGGCACCCAGGAGCCCGACCTTGGCCCGAAACCCTTCGTCGAAGTACCGGTTGTATCGAGCGTCGAAGGTGGTGAGTACCTCGGTCACCGCGTCGATCGCCGCCCGCGGTTGATCGCTCACGAGAGTCAACAGCGTCTCGGCGAAGCGTGCGAGATTCCATTTCAGGACGGTCGGCTGGTTGCCGAATGCATAACGTCCGCCGTGATCGATGGAACTGAACACCGCCGAGGGATCAAAGGCGTCGATGAAGGCACAGGGGCCGTAGTCGATGGTCTCGCCGGAGATCGTGGTGTTGTCGGTGTTCATGACGCCGTGGACGAATCCGACAAGCATCCACTTGGCGACCAGGGCGGCCTGCCGATCGAGCACTGCCTCGAAGAAACCTATGTACCTGTTGTCGTTTCCGTTCTCCGGGAGTTCGACGAGCTCGGGAAAATGGCGGGCGATCGCGTAGTCGGCGAGCGGCTGCAGCAATTCCGGATTGCGGGCGGCGAGTTCAAAAGTCCCGACACGAAGGTGGCTCGCCGCGACTCGGGCCAGCACTGCGCCGCGTTCGACCTCGGTGCGGTGCACACCGCGCCCGGTGGCGACGACAGACAGCGAACGCGTCGTCGGGATACCCAGCGCGAACATGGCCTCACTCACCAGGTACTCGCGAAGCATCGGGCCGACTACCGCGAAACCATCGCCGCCGCGGGAGAACGGCGTCGGCCCGGACCCCTTGAGCTGCAAGTCGACTCGAGATCCGGTCGAGTCGACGAGTTCACCGATCAGCAAAGCTCGCCCGTCGCCCAGGAGTGGTGCGTAGCCGCCGAACTGGTGTCCGGAGTAGGCCGTCGCAACGGGTGTGGCGTCGACGGGTGTTGCGGCACCGGACAACAGCGCGAGGCCGTCGTCGGACCGGAGCGTGTCCATATCCAGACCCAATGACTCGGCGAGCTGCGGATTGACCGCCAGGAGCGTGGGTTCGGGCGCATCCGCCCCGCGCCATGGAACGGTCAGCGGTGCCAATGCGTCGGCAAACGTTCGTTCGAAGCCGGAAATCGCCGAACTGGCACGAGTGGGGGAGTCAGGTACTGCTGGCACGCGTCCAGCGTAGCCGCGCGACTCGATCGCGGATGTCGTCTGTCAGCCGCACACGGCGCCACGAGACGCCGAGGTGACCAGTTTGGAGTACTTGGCCAGTACCCCGCGGGTGTAGCGCGGGGGGAGCGGAACAAAACCCTCTGCGCGCGAGGCGAGTTCGGCGTCGTCGACCAACAGGTCGAGCCTGCCCCGACCAACGTCGAGCCGTATCCGATCACCATCGCGGACGTGGGCGATCGGCCCGCCGTCCACCGCTTCGGGCGCGATGTGTCCGACGCAGAGTCCGGTGGTGCCGCCGGAGAATCTGCCATCGGTCATCAGCAGGACATCTTTGCCCAGACCGGCACCCTTGATGGCGCCGGTGATCGCGAGCATCTCGCGCATCCCCGGCCCGCCCTTGGGTCCCTCGTAGCGGATCACGACCACGTCTCCGGCGGTGATCGTGCCATCGGCCAGCGCATCCATGGCAGCGCGTTCTCGATCGAAAACCCTTGCCACACCGTCGAACACATCCGAGTCGAATCCGGCAGACTTCACCACCGCACCTTCCGGCGCGAGTGAGCCCTTGAGGATCGTGATCCCCCCGGTCGGATGGATCGGTTCGGAGATTGCCCGCAGCACCTTGCCGTCGGGATCCGGCGGCGCGATGGTGGACAGGTTCTCGGCGACCGTGCGCCCGGTGACGGTCAGGCAGTCGCCGTGGAGCAACCCGGCGTCGAGCAATGCCTTCATCACAACCGGGACCCCACCGATCTGGTCGACGTCGGTCATCACGTGACTGCCGAATGGTTTGACGTCGGCCAGGTGCGGAACACGAGCGCCGACTCGTGAGAAGTCGTCGAGGGACAGTTCCACCTCGGCCTCGTGCGCGATCGCGAGCAGATGCAGTACGGCGTTGGTGGAGCCGCCGAACGCCATGACCACGGCGATCGCGTTCTCGAAGGCCTCTTTGGTCATGATGTCGCGTGCCGTGATTCCACGTCGGAGGAGTTCGACGACGGCTTCGCCGCTCTGGTGGGCGTACCGGTCCCGGCGACGATCCGGCGCCGGCGGCGCCGCGCTACCGGGCAACGACATCCCGATCGCCTCGGCCGCGCTGGCCATCGTGTTGGCCGTGTACATCCCGCCGCACGCACCTTCGCCGGGACAGATGGCACGTTCAATCGTGTCGACGTCCTCGCGACTCATCAAGCCACGCGAACACGCGCCGACGGCTTCGAACGCATCGATGATCGTCACTTGGCGCTCTTGCCCGTCCGACAATGTCGCATACCCGGGCAGCGTCGAACCGGCATAGAGAAAGACGTTGGAAAGGTCAAGGCGCGCAGCCGCCATCAACATCCCCGGCAGGGACTTGTCACAGCCGGCGAGCAGAACCGATCCGTCGAGTCGCTCGGCACTCATCACCGTCTCAACGCTGTCGGCGATGACCTCTCGGGAGACCAGCGAAAAGTGCATGCCTTCGTGACCCATGGAGATCCCGTCGGACACTGAGATGGTGCCGAACTCGAGGGGGTAGCCGCCGGCGGCGTGCACCCCTTCCTTGACCGCCTTGGCGAGACGGTCCAAGGAGAGGTTGCAGGGAGTGATCTCGTTCCACGACGATCCGACGCCGATCTGCGGTTTCGCCCAGTCGTCGTCGCCCATTCCGACGGCGCGAAGCATCCCTCGGGCCGCCGTCTTCTCCAGGCCGTCGGTCACGTCCCGACTGCGGGGCTTCATGTCGACGCCACTGTCGGCGACGGTCAGATCTGATGGGCTGTTCAGCTGCGTTGCCTTGCTCATAGCGCCACCATAATTGCCGGAACCGCAACTGTGTGCTGCGCGCCTGGTATCAAGGATTTATGACGTCAAGGGAGTCCGAACCGCACACCGAAGAGACGGACGTCGGCCCAGACGACGCAGCCTCGGACGTTCAGTCCGACCCGGCCGCAGGTGACGAGTCCGGCGACTGGACAGGCGAGGGCGGTGCAACCGACGAGGGGCCCGCGACTGACAGCGAGTGATTCGCTGAAGTCAGGTCAGTGCCTACTGCGGCAACGCCGCTGCCAGTCCCGCGAAGATTGCCTGCGCGGCCGGTGTCGGCCGGCCGTCGATCGTGGTGCTGTTGTCGGTGTTGGTCAGCACGATGACGGTGGTGTTGGTTGTGTAGTTGTGGAACAGCACACTGTTGTAGCCGGGGAGGTCGCCGTCGTGGCCCCACCACCCGTCGCGGTCGCCGAGGCCGATTCCGTAACCCGCCGTCGGGCTGTTCGGTGGCGGCGAGTGCAGGATCGAATCCCGGCGCAGCTGTTGGGTTCTCGCGTCGAGGATGCCCGCGCCGGTGAACAGGGCGGCACCCCACTTCTGCGGGTCGTCGAGGGTGGAGATCACCGCGCCCGCGGTGAACGCCATCGACGGATTCCAATGCGTGGAGTCGACGTTGCTCCCCGCCGGCTGGCCCTGGTTGGTCAGGCCAGATAGATATGGCGCCGGGATGGCGGTCGAATCACCGGGAAAGCTGGTGTTGTCCATGCCCAATGGACCGAACAGCCGTTTGCCGAAGACCTCGCCGATCGGCTGGCCGAGCACCTTCTCGATCACCATGCCCAACAGCCCGTAATTGGTGTTGGAGTACTGCCACCCCTGCCCGGGCGCGAACACCGCGGGCATGGACTTGGCGATGTCGACGAGTTGTTGAGGCTGCCAAGGTTTCTCGGGGTGCGCGAAGTAGGTATCGGTGAAGGCGTTCGATGCGGTGTAGGACGGGATGCCGCTGCTCATGTCGGCGACTTGCTGCAGTGTCGCCGACGGGTTCGGGGCGCCCGGCACGTACTTGCCGATTGGGTCGGCCAGCGAGACCTTGCTTTCCTGCACCAACTGCAGCAGCACCGTCGCCGTCATTGTCTTGGTCAGCGACCCGACGCGGGTGTGATCGGTCGCACCGGGCTTCGATGTGCCGCTCGCCGCGGTGGTCCCCGATGCGCCGGTCCAGGTGCCGTTCGTCGAGATGATGCGGGCCAGCGCCCCGGGCGCCCCCGTTCGGACCCGGGTGTCGTCGAGCACCTTCTGCAGCGCTGCGGTGGTGGCCGCGTCCATCGCGGTGGACACCGCCGACGAGGGGGTCGTAGGTGAGCTCGATGACGACGAACAGCCTGCGATTGCGATGGCCACCGCACTTACGACGACACCTATTGCCCGACATCGTCTCGATACAACGGCCGAGGGCCGCTCGTCATGGCGGGCTACTACCGGAACCCCGAAGCCACCGCCGAGGCGTCGGCACACGGGTGGCATCACACCGGCGACGTCGGCTACCTCGACGAGGACGGGTTCCTGTACATCGTCGACCGAGCCAAGGACATGATCATCACCGGCGGATTCAACGTCTACTCCGCTGAGGTCGAGCAGGCGCTCATCGCGCACGAGGCCGTGCGCGACTGTGCCGTCGTCGGATTGCCCGACGACAAGTGGGGCGAGCGTGTCACCGCCGTCGTCCTGCTGCATGACGAAACGTCCGTCGACCCCGACGACCTCATCCGCTTCGTGAAGCAGAAGATCGGAAGCGTCAAGGCCCCCAAACAGATCGAGACCTGGGACGACCTCCCGCGATCGACCGTCGGAAAGATCCTGAAGACCGACATCCGCGCGACGCTCACCGACAACTGAATCATTGCCAACCCACCGAGGAGGAACCCATGCTCGAACTCGCCCTGTATCTCCCCAACTTCCGCGAGAAGATCACGGTCGCCGAACTCGAGGACCTCACACAGCTCGCAGAGGAGCTGGACTACGAATCGGTCTGGACGCTCGACCGCATCATCGTCCCCGAGGCGTCTGACCGTGCCGAGATGGAATACGCGTTCGGCATGATGCACGAGCTCCCGAAGCAGCTGCCGGTTTCGTCGAAAGGTGATTTCCTGCAGGGCTTTCCGCTGCTCCCATGGCTGGCCGCGAAGACCTCGAAGGTACGGATCGGGATGAGCATCATCGACACGCCGTACCGCTCACCGGGGGTTCTCGCCGCCGAACTCGCCACCATCGACCATCTCAGCGGTGGTCGGCTCAACGTCGCCGTCGGATCGGGATGGATGCCCGAGGAGTTCGCGGCTGCGAGCGCGAGCCAGATCTTCCCTCGGCGTCACCAGCACCTGCGCGAATCCATCGAGATCATGCAAGGTATCTGGGCGAACGACACTTTTGAATACCACGGGGAGTTCGCTGATTTCGGGCCGAGCGGGTTCGGGATGAAGCCCCTGCAGCAGCCGCGACCTCCCATGTACTTCAGTGGCCTGAAAGACGCGAAGCGAGCAGCGAAACGCGTTGCGAAGTACGGCCTTGACGGGTGGATCGGCATTCAGGATTCGCCCGAGGAGATCGCCACCTGGCGCGCGGAGATCGCCACCGAACTCGCCGAGCTCGACACCGCTCGCACGATCGACGACCTCGACATCGCGACCATGATCTGGACCGTGATCACCGACGTCGCCATGGACCAGACGCCGGCCGGCAAGGCCTCAAACCTGCTCGTCGGCTCGGAACGTCAGGTGACGGACATGCTCAAGCGCTACCGCGAGGCGGGGCTGACAAAGCTACTGGTCTGGCCACCGTTCGCGGATGTGCCCACCCCGAAGACGATGGACGACATGAAGCGGCTGAAGAACGACATCATGCCTCAGGTCGACGCGATCTGAGGCGACCACGCACGCTGACCTCGGACGCGCCATCTCGGATGAGATTCGGGATGCTGGGTGCTTTGGAGGCAATGCACGACGTCGGCCAGATGTCGCACGGCGGTCGATGAGGAGCTGACGGGCCAGGCTGCCCGTGACGATGGTGGACGTTCGGCAGCCCGGTTCACGGGATGATGGACGGTGCAGAACCGTCGCCGAGCCGGAGGACAGAGAAGTGTCGGTGATCGAGAGTGGCGATCGTTCTGGTCCGATATGCATCGGCCAAGACGATGTTCGACGCGTCGGCGACACCGACCGGCACATCGGAATACTGTCGAACGATCACCGAAGCGGCTGATAGCCGCTCGCGCGACATGGCAGCGAGTTCCCATGCACCCGAACTCAATTCGTCGAGCACGATGCGCTCGATGTGAGAGCCATGGCGACTCAGAACGAGGTAGTCGAGTTCAGCGACGATGTAGGGCGATACGACCAAGGGTTCATTGGATGCATCGATCACTTCCGCGACGGCTTCATGCTGCGGCTCAGCTGCGTCAAAGTAGGCCAGAAGTGCGCTGGTGTCGACGATCACTCGCCGAAGCCCTCGAGCAGTTCGTCGACCCGCTCGGCAATGGGTTCGTTGCCCGAAAACAATGCACCACGAGGTCGAGGTGTGTTGTCGCTCAGAGCCTTTCGCAATGCTTGCCGCACGATCTCGGCCTCGGGAAGTGAGCGTCGGCGCGCCTCGAGTTCGATGGCCCGCTTCAGGTCGTCGGGGAGGTAAAGCGTGGTCTTGGCCATGCCATACATGGTACCACCGGTGGTATCACGCTGGTTTGTTCATCAGCCGCCCGCGTACGGTCGTGACCTCTGACGATACCGCCGCCGCCCGAGGCAAGAATCCACTCCAGCGCCTGTATGAGCGCGGCAGAGGTGCAGCTCGGTCACGAATGAGCGGTCCTCCGCTCAGGTTCGCTGCAGCCGAACCGAAAGGGCGACGGTGACTGTGTCGCCGATGATCAGGGTACTGCGAGGTCCCACCCTGAACTCTCTGCGGCGCACAGTGGTTCGCGCCCGAAGGTCGACGTCGCCGAGGTCGCGGCCGAGTCGGAGGTCGGAGATCGGTGCGACGGTGAGCATCACCGGTCGAGTGATGCCCTTGATCGTCAGGTCACCAGTGAGCGTCTGCCCGAGGTCGTCGTCCCCATCCCACGCCGCTGCTTGAGTGCTGACAAATGTGGCGGTGGGGTAGGTGCCGGTGTCGAAGAAGGTCCCCGACCGCAGGTCTCGATCGCGTCGGTCGTTCCCAGTGGCGATCGAGTCGATGTCGATCTCGACGCGAATCGCAGGGTTTCCATCGTCGTCGAGGGTGAAAGTCCCGCGAAAGTTGGTGAATTCTCCGTTGACGGTGACGAGTCCGAGTTCTCTCACCGAGAAACCGATGCGCCAGTCGGTGGGGTCGATCATCCACGTGCCGGCTTCGATGCGGGTGGTGAGGGTAGGCGAGGTCATGGTGGTCTCCTGTCTTGTGTTTGTCAGATGCCTATGCCGCGCAGGATGTGGTCCAGCGCGCGCATTCGCTCGTGTACCAAGGAATGAAGGCTCGGATCTGCAGAGTCGCCCGGCGGAAGCTGTTCCAGTGGAATCGCCGACAGCGCGCTGAACGCGGCGAGCTGGATCCGGTGGGCGCGCGCCAGACTGTCACGATCGATGTGAAAACCGTTGCCGGCCAAGCCGCTGCGATACCGGCTCACGCACACGTCTTGCAACTGGGGGAGCCGGTCGGCGGACATCTGGCCGAGGTCGATGGCACTGATGACCAATTGGGTGAGGTCGAAGCCGATTCGCGCGCGACCGAAGAATGCCCAGTCGATCACCGTGAACGTTCCCTCGCCTGTGCTGAGGAGATTGCTCGGACAGGCGTCGCCGTGGGCGCTCAGTAGCGGCAGCGCCTCGATCTCGTCGATCAGTGTCGGCATGAGGTCGACGAGTGCGAACAGGCGCGCCCGCAGCGCCGAGTCGACGTGGCGTGACACGACGGGATGCGCCCAGATCTCGCCTGCCGTGAACGCGTCGACGAACTGGGGACGCAGGCGGCCTTCGTAGTAGACCCGAGCTTGCTGTGGGCCCGAGGGGTGTCCGATCGTGTCGGCGACCTGCCCGACCTCCGAGGATGCCGCGAAGCGGCCGAGCATGAGTGCGGCGTCGGCGTAGATCTGTGGTGTCCAGGTCTCGGTGTGAGCTATTCGCTCCATCCAGATTGCCGACGAGGCGTCGTCGATCGGGTGGACGTGATAGCAGCAGGGGAGCGACATACCTTGCGGCAGAGAACTTCCCAACTCTGATCGATACACATTGGGCTCGATCTCCCAGGGAAGGCCCCGCGCCGCGGCCTCGGCGAGTTCGGCGGGGATCAGGCTGAAGACGGGGGAGCGCCGGACATCCCGTGCGACCTTGACGACAAGCGCGAGTGGACCCGTTGGCGTGGTCACGTCCACGCACCATCGCGATCCGGTGGTGAGCGCAAGGAACGCATACGGGAGCTCGGTCACCTCGATGGCTGATACCTCGGAGACGCCCAGCAGTTGGGCGAGTTCGCGAGGTTGGATCGCGAGTTCTTCTGGCCAGGTCGGGGTCGTCATGAGCTATCCTTAGACAATCAGCTTTACCAAGAAAGGTAAGTTACTTGTCCAGTTTTGTCAATAGAGTATCAGCGGACGACGAACACATCGCGACGCTGATGGGACGGGCGATCGAACGAATTGCCGACAGCTTCGACGACGAGGTGTGGCGGGGTCTGCGCCCGTCGCAGTTCCGGATCCTGGAGGCCATCGACCGCGGATCTGCGCGCAGCGTCGATGTCGCCCGTGTATTGGGGATGACGAAACAGGGTGCCGGACAACACATCGCAAAGCTGACCGACGACGGCTACCTGGTCGCCTCTGAGGACAGCGGCGATCGCCGAAACCGCAAGCTACGGCTCACGCGCAAAGGCTCGTCCATGCTGATGCGCGGCCTCCGCAGAATTGCCGACATCGAAGACGAATGGACCGGGCTCGTGGGTTCCGACGACTATGCCGCCTTCAGGCGGGTACTGATCGAGATCGGAAAGTTCTCTGAAAGATTGTGATTCGGCGGCCACTTACCGGGTTCGTCACGGTGACGAAAAGGGCTGTCGTGGGTTGTGGGACACCATCGTGACCGGAAGGCCGACGATTTCCTCCGTGGTGGTGCAAGCCGCCCGGCCAACACGAGCCTCATGTGCGGGAGCCGGCGGTGACGATGGTCGCCAATGTTCGTGGTGAGCATTCCACGGAGTAGGGGCGATCCGGCATGCCGCGGAGTTGCTGGGCATCACCACGCCGGAGACGCTGCGTAAATGGGCGCCGACGACCGCGCTGGTCCAGGCTGATCCGGGTGCGGATCGAGCCCGTCAGCTCACGGCGGCGCGCAAGCGGGGGAGTTGCTGCAACGGGTTGATGTGTTCGATCTCGTAGCGTTGGCGGGCGTTGAAGACGTCACTCAGTCCGGGGGCGGGGTCGCCGCCGCCTTCGAGGAAAACGGTCTGGCTGAAGGGCCAGTCGGAGCCGAAGACGATGTGCGAGCGCGGTGCGACGGCCAGTACCGACCGCATGGCGGCTTCGGACGCGCTCAGGGCGGTGTCGAAGTAGAACGTGCGGATCAGTTGTTGCACATCGAGGGCCGAGGGACGCGGAGCGCCGCCAGGCCAATGGTTGCCGACGGGCGTTTCGGCAAGTACACCGATGCGCCACGACAGGAATGGCAGCGTGCCGCCGGCATGGGACAGCTGGAACCGGATGCCGGGGTAGCGGCGCAGAGTGCCGCCCGCGAGCATCAGGGTTGCCGCACGGGTTGTGTCGAAGGTGAATTCTTCGAGGAAGTCCGGAAGTGGGAGTGAGGGTTTGGCGTTGTCCGGGATGGCGGCGGGGTGGACGAAGACGAACGCCTTGCGGCGATTGAGCGCTGCCATGAGCGGTTCGAATCGTGGGTCGCCGAGGTAGACGCCGTCGTACGCGGACAACAGCACCACGCCGTCGAGGTGGAGGGTGTCGAGTGCGTACTCGAGTTCGGCGATCGAGGCTGCGACGTCGGGCATGGGGAGCACGGCGAACGCGCCGAAGCGGGTGCGGTGTGTTCGGAACAGTCGGGCGGCGTAGGTGTTGCAGTAGCGGGCGAGGTCACGGGCATCCTTGCCGTGCAGGAAGGACACGCCCGGGTCGGACACCGAGAGTGCCTGGGATTGAATGCCCCAGCGGTCCATGAAGTCGATCGCTGATTCCGGCGACCACTGCGGGGTGGGATAGCCACCGATGGTGAAGTGGCCGTGTTCGAGCAGTGCGGCACGGTACTCCGGTGGGAGGAAATGGGCGTGGAGGTCGATCCGGTACCGCCCCGAGGGTGCAGGCGCAGCACCCGCTGGTGCAGCGCTCGTCGCAACTGCGGCCCCGGCAGCCACCGCGCCGGCACCGATGAGTAGTGATCGACGGCTCAGGGCCGACGGAGACTCAATGTTGCTGGGAGAGGATGGATTCGGGGTTGTAGTCATCAACTCTGGACCTTTCGGGGGTGAAGTGGTGTGGCGAGGGCGAGATCGAACAATCTCGGCTGGATTCGGGTATCAGATGGCTCGGCGTGAGTCACCGGTTGTCGGCGGCGTCGCTGTCGGGTTGTTGTCGAGGAGCTTTGAGAGCGCATCCGATCGCAGCGACGAGGAGAACGACAGCGACCGAGATCATCGACGCGGACATGCCATCGATGAAGGCGCCGCGGACCGCGGCGCCGAGTTGGGCGCCAAGTGGACCGCCGAGCTGGTCGGCGGCGGCCAGGCCGCCGGCGGCCGAGTCGCGGACTGCATCGGCAGCTTGGGCGGGGAGCCTGGTGAGGTCGGGCAGGTGCTGGCTGTACTGGCTGGAGAACACCGAGCCCATGATCGCGATCCCGACGGCCGAGCCAACCTCGCGCGTGGTGTCGTTCATGGCCGAGGCGACGCCTTGATGATTACGCGAGAGGGAACCGACGATTGCGCTGGTTCCAGTGGAGCCGGCCAAACCGATGCCGAGACCGGCGACGATCAGGCCGCCCAGAAAGGGGCCGTACCCGGAGTCCACGTGCAAGCGCGAAATCCACAGCAGGCCTACCGCAATGAGCGTCAGCCCGGCGGCCATCACATATTTTGGCCCTTCTGCTCTGAATGTGGATGGTTAGTTAGGCGTACGGGCCGGGTGTGGGCGGGTGGGCGCACGGGCGCTCGTAGGGTTGAAAGCTCCTACACAACCAACCTTGGGAGCTGACCCGTGCGCGCTACAACCCTACTGAACCGTCTGCTGTGCCTGCCGAGTA